>CAZZAX010000155.1:0-13204 GCA_964653075.1 uncultured Pirellulales bacterium | reverse complement strand
TCCAATTGGTGCTGTCAATTAGTTTTCCAGAAAAATCGGCAAAAAACCACCAAAAATGTCATTATGGTGTCAGTCGTCATACGCCTGGGTTAAAATGCTGTTCAACAGCTTCTTTGCCGAGGCAAGAACTTCTGACCGCACGGCAAGATAGTACTTTCTCGTTGTAGAGTAGAAATGTCCGAATGTCCTGCAAGCTGCTGAACTACTTGAATCGGTAACTTCTGGGCCCAGTTCGTAATGGCAGAACGGCGAAGATCATGCAAAGTACACTTCGCCATACCCGCATGCTGGCGGATTCTGGTCCTGAAAACCTTGCCATATCTTTTATTGCTGGTGCCGTACCATCTGAGAATCCAGTGATACCGTCGCTGATCAGCTTTTGTCCATCACGGTGAATCTTCAATCTCTTTGATGATTTTCGCGTATCTCAAAAGACGAAAATCACAAAACGCTTGCTTATTGCCTTCCTGTTTATTAAACTACTGCCAGTACATCGTGCAAATTTAATGGCAAGAGCCCCAATCTCAGGGAGTTAATCCATGTCAACAATAACAAAAAAAGATCTCGTGGACAGAATTGCCCAAAGTAACAATACAACGTGCACAATAGTCAAGCCTATACTTCAACATTTCCTCAATGAAATCATTGCTGAGCTTGCCAAAGGCAATCGTATAGAATTCCGTGATTTCGGCGTCTTCGAAACAAAGATGCGACGAGCACGAAAAGCACAAAATCCAAAAACACTTGAACCCGTCGATGTACCTGCCAAGCGCACAGTTAAATTCAAAATGGGCCGGATTATGAAGCAGAAGTTGAATGGACAACTGTTATGACGTGATTTTCCCCGACTCATTCGTCCATAGAACGATGAGATGTCGCATCTTCATCAACCCAGTCCTCTTCCGTCCAGCTCATACCTTTTCGCCCCGGTACCTTGCGGGTAGGTCCGGCTCTATAAAAAGAACAGGACTTTGGACCATAGCAAAACGTTTCAGATCGATACTTTTTCCTACCTGGATTCCACTGGTCAATAATCATCTCAACCGCCATCTTACAGCCCCATATGCAGCTTTTACACCTGGCTTCATAAGTGCGTGCATCAAGCCTTCGATGCCCCCTTTGTCGATACGTCGGCAGATCCGGAGGAACACCAAGCCACGGCGGAGATTCCCATTGTTCTTCCACTTGACGTTCCAAAACCTTCAGCCCACTGGCCTTATAAAACTCAACCGTCTCTGTTCGGTTATCCTCAACAGGCAGACACTGTCCGGATACAACATCTCCAACACGGAACCCATGCTTTGCCTGGGCCCCTTTTCCAATACCTACGAGGAATTCCTGCTCCTGGTCATCAATTACACCTCTGACTCTGAGGACATAGCCAAGATAACTATGATTTCGCTGATCAAATGACCGAAGTAAACGGATGCGGGGCTGAACAGCTATGAGTTTCCCCTGCCAGGATAGTTTTGCGGCCCTGTTACCTTTTGCCATTATGCTTCGTTCCATAACCAAGTATCCGACCTTAACTCTTCTATAAATATAGCTCCATGCTGATACGATGTTCTCGTTCCGGGTCTTCCTTTGCCTTAGCCACGGCAATTTCTCCTTATCACGCCTGAGCAACATATACGGCTGGGCAGTGATCATTCTTTACCTGCCGGAATATTTATTTCCTTTTGCTGGAATGTTTTGCGTGTTTGCCCCTGTTACGTTTACGGCGTGCTTTGCCTATTTTACCTCTTACCCGCTTCCTCTTTGCTGATTCTGTGTCACGGTAATTCGTAAACCTCATCAATGGAACCGGATTGTCTTCATCACCAATAGGGATATTGGCATTTTCCTCGGGGATGGCATCAAGATCAATTATCCCTGGTACAGTGAACTCAAAACTACAGCTTGATGGGTTGCCTGCAAGCGCACTTTCGGCAAAAGCCTCATGATCAAGAACTACTATAGGACAGCATGCACAAAAATAGCCATCATTATTGCCTACTATGAATGGTTGAAAATCACCCGGTTCCCGCACCAGTAGGAGATAGCTGTGACTTTCATTCTCCAGTCTGCCATGACACTGCGGACAAAAATCCGTACCACCAACGTCTGTCGACCAGAACATCTTTCTCGGAACCGATGCGTCAAACTTCTTCATAAAAATCACCTGTATTTATAGCTGACTTCAGGTTCGCTATACTCAGCTTGACAAACCATATTAAAAACACACTATAGCTGAACTGGGAATTGTCTTTTTCGTTTCTTTTTTCCCCTTCTTCGCTTCAAGCGTCGTTTTCTATCGATCTTGTCACGAAACATCTTATAATGGGTTTTGATTCTTTCAATATATGCACTATCCTGGAGAATTATACCCTTCATTATCTCCAGAATCGCCGGCGCCAAACTTGACTGTGGGCTGCCCATATTGAGTATGGGCCCCTGCAAATCCTTTATGATTTCAGGATCATCATCTCCCATCCATCTTGCATAGAATTCCGGCCTCTCCCACCCATAGGCAATAACCGCCCCCACGTCTTTTTTTGATGACGAAATCACATAGAAGAAAACCCTGCGACAGTCACATCCACGCTCATCACAATACATTTCAACAAGTGCATATTGACCCGGCGGAATGCCCGAGGATGATTTTTCAAGTATAGTGAAAGTGCGGGTTTCACGTTCCGCTATTTCAGGAAAATGTTCATAAAAGGAAACATAGGGCATTTCTGACTCCTTGATACGGCAAAAACCGCTAATCCCAGGACAATTGTGGAAGCTTATTCAGGGCATCAACATATCTCTGACGGTCGAATTCCTCTTTGTTCTTCATAATATCGAAGATTTCCGTAGTGACAACACACGCGATAAGCTCCTTTGCTTCATTCTCGTTGCAGGAGAGGGCAGCTTAATAAAGCTTAAATCCTTCCCAAGATAATGTCTCATGTCGGCTATTAGCATGTAACTTGTTACTCCTGCTGTTAACCATCACATATATTCTCAACATTTTACAACCATCAGAATACGAATCAATCCATAAAATCATTTCCAAATGTCCTTATTTTAATTATTAACACATGGATTTCATTCTTGTTAAAGACGCCGCGGCAACCCACCCTGACAACCGGCTCCGCACAGCTTAAATGTTCTAGGGACAGCCACATTATGCTGTCAAATACATGAGTAGCTCGTGCACGCATTCACAAATTGGTCGGAGCTGGCAGAATTACAAAAGAAGCCACAGACATTAGCCTATCAGCTTTATGATAAAATACTTTGCGTATAGTTGTTATTTTACAAGCTTTCCTGCCCGTTCAAGTAAATTACATGGCGCGTACATGTCAACAACCCAATCGACCAACTGACGAAAATAGTGATTGTGGGCTATAAAGGCTATATTCTCTTGCCGGCATTGTTCCTTCTTAACGAAGCGGTAATCCGGCGGTTAAGACAGGATTGGTCTGTAGTGACAGCAAACTCTCGATTGATTGCCGAGACATTTTTGTGATTAGCTATCATCAAACCGGTAAGGTACTCAGCGAAATGTTGGCGTTCTGGCTCGTTGGTAAAATGCGAGCCAAATTCTTGCAGAGCTTGTTTGACGACTGTTGGAAATTCCACGATAGCTGGCATAAGCGTATCCTCCATGATTTTGTAATGTGTCCTGCTATCAATACTTGTCGTCAGATTGCCCATTTGGAGTTCAATTTTGCAATTTTGCAAAAGTTTAGTTAATAATTACAAGTTAAATTCTCAAACTTGTTAAATTACACAAAATTTCCCCCCCAAGTTATTTTTTCATTAATGCCTAATCCAGCATTTCAAGAACTATCTTTGCTACCTCTTTGCGGGCTTCTTTCACAGCTAACGGCTCAGCTAACTTAATAAGCTCACCACTTATTTGAGTCAGCTTGTCCTTGTCTCGCAATAATCCCTCAATGCTTTCCACAATCGGCTCAACAAAGGTAAAATACGGCATAAACTCCGGCACTAATTCTTTACCCGCTAAGATATTGACTAAAGACAAGTATTTCGTTTTTATAAGCCATCGACCCACCAACTGCCATAGAATCCTGCTGGATTGATACATTATCACCATAGGACAGCCGGCCGCTGTAACCTCCAGCGTTGCACTGCCGCTTGTAACAATCGTAAAATCTACAGCGCCGGCAGTCTCGCTAACTGATCCGATATTGTATTCACACTCAAAACCGCCGATTTGCGTTTTTTTCAGCAGTTGCTTTCGTTCGTTATCTACAGCTACCGTAATAAATCCTGCTACCGGGTATTTTTCCTTTATGCGCAGCGCTATCTGCTGCATCGGGCCCCAGAGCGATTCGATCTCAGCGGTACGAGAGCCGGGCATAAGGGCAAATCTGGCTTTCTCGGGCTCAAAATCAACATATCTTTTATAATGGTCTGAATTAATCTCCAATTCATCAAACAGCGGATTGCCCACAAAAACCACATCCATGCCTCTTTTGCGGAACCAATCCTGCTCGAAAGGTAGTATACAGCAAAGCTTATCACAGTATTTGCGAAGCTTATAAATTCGCCAGCTTGCCCAGGCCCAAAGCTGCGGAGCAACATAAAAAAGCGTCTTTACTCCGGCCCTTTTGGCGGCCTTTGCGATGTGAAAGTTAAATGCAGGGGAATCGCAGACAATAACCAAATCCACCTTATTGCTCTTGATAAAACCCGTTAACCGCTTTATCAATTTGTAATAACGTCCAATATGACTGAAGGCCTTGTAAATCATTACGGCCTTGCCGACGGTCGCCTCAAGCAACTCGCAACCCGCCTCAGCCATTTTCGCACCGCCCACACCGATAAATTCAATGTCATAACCGCTATCCTTCAAAGCAGTTATCAGGCCCGCACAATGGGCATCGGCACTTGGTTCGGCGGCACTGATAAAGATACGATACTTTTTATTTTTGTCCGGCATAGGCGTATTTGTTTAACAAGATTCGGTCAAAACATCAACCAGATAATAAATTTCGTATCCGGTATTTAATATATCGAATATAGTATGTCGAATTAAAGATATCGAGTTGAGAATAAAGAAATGCTTGAATTTATTACCGACAGGGACATATACGAAAAAGTGCTTTGCGGGCGAATCGATAAAGCCCGCAGGTTCGTCTGGATAGCGACATCCGATTTGAAAGACCTATATGTCGAAAAGCAAGGCCGGATGGTGCCTTTTCTCGAGATTTTGTCCGATTTGGTTAAAAAAAACGTTGAAATAAGACTCCTGCACGCCAAAGAACCCGGGCCGGCCTTTCGAAAGGATTTTGATAACTACCCAAACCTGATAGACGGGATGGAACGAATCTTATGCCCGAGAGTTCACCTTAAAGCCGTTATCATCGACGGCGGTTTCGCCTATACCGGCAGCGCCAATCTTACCGGCGCGGGCATGGGGGCCAAGAGCGAACACAAAAGAAATTTCGAGGCCGGTATTATCACCGACGACCAAAAAATAGTCGGTAAAGTTATGGAGCAGTTTGATAATATCTGGAGGGGAACTCACTGTAGAGCATGCAAACGAAAGAAATTCTGCGCAGACTATAAAGACATTCTACTTTGATGAAGGTTGCAACAAGTTATTTACGGAAGAGGCCAAATAAAGGCATTATCTTGTATTTTTGTGCCCGGACAATCACTGTTCAGCTTCCCTTCGTTAATTGCTTGTTTGATAGCACGGTTGAATTCGGAATCGGTATATAAGCTTGGATTAGCAATTGTTGCACTTATTCGAAGCTTTCTCCAGCTTGTCTTCCCAAGCTTCTGGCATATTTCAATGATTATCTTTTTGATCTCTTCTGGTCTGATAACTTCTTTATCAGGTTGGTTTGGAAATAAAAAGCCGTCGATAAAGCCAGCTTTAATAAATTCTCTACGAGCTTTAACCATAGCTCGGTTCATAAGATCAACTGCATGGTCTGAGCGCGAGCCAAATACTAAATGGTATTTCGGGAAATGAGTTTCATACTTTTCACGAATTGGATAGTGAAAAACATACTTAAACCAACGACGAAGCTCAGTTGCGTAACCGTCTGTAAGTCTATCGGCACGAGTTGTCTGTGAAAGAGAATCATCAAAGACAATTTTCTGCCAGTATGTTCCACCAGCAACCTGATTAAAATGAAGAACCTGGGGATGTTCTGTATTTAATTGGCCGTGTGTCATGATGTGGCTTTTTGAACCCCAAACTCCACGCAGAAATCCCCAACTCATAAAGTTTATAAGAGCTTCTAAACTTTGGCCTGTGCGCAATTGATCATAGACAGATCGCATGTCGTCAAAAAGTAAGTGGCTCGGTTTGAATGGGTCAAGGTAAACGAATACGGAATGATCTCTCGCCAAAGTTGAAATCTCATCGATAAAATCACTAAAATTGCCTAAACGTGTTTCTATTGGAACAGTTGAATTACAAGTGTTTTTTTCAAGTCTCGCGTAAAGTATTTTATTAGTCTCAATAAAAAAACCGGCGACTCTAAAACCGGCTTCACTCAACTTGCTAAGTTTTTCGGTTATTATCAAAGGGCTCCCAATTTGATTATCATCAAATCTCCCGGGGCCAGCAAAACAATCGACAACCAAAATCGGTTTACCTAATGTTTTTACCTTGTGCAAATAAGGTTCAAGGTAATAGTCAAGAATCAAATCCTTATATTTTGACCAAGGTTTTTTCTCACGAAAAAAGTCAAGTACATTGTCCAACTGTGACTTCCTTCAGGTAGCTTACTATTGCTTTTCGTGGCGTTTGGTTCCAGATACGCCCGTCCAGTTTTCGCCCGTTTTTTTTCTTATTTACGCCGCCCCATTGCTTGAAGAAGAACGGCACGTTAGCATTAAGACATTGGTCTCGGATGTCAATAGCCCATTGTGGTTCCATTGGACGTGCTCCGGGGCCGGATTCACCGCCGACGATTACCCAATCGATGCCTCTGAGGTCAATATCGAGAATTGGGTCTAAAAGGGGTTCAAAAGAAATAAATTTTGTCGCAGCGTTAGTTTGCTTAAGGTTTTCTATGCGAAAGCTACTATCGGCATTTTCAACTGTAACTCCCATCCAAACGTTCCGGGGCCAAGTGAGTCTGGGGCTTAGTTCCAGCAAACGGTCAGAACGCTTCGTTAATATCTGAAACCGATGGTGAGATGCTCGGCGCATAACATCAAAGACCTTTGAGATGAAGTCAAAGGGAACATCTTTGTGAAAAAGGTCGCTCATGGAATTAACAAAAATCGTACGGTGCTTCTTCCAGCGTAAAGGTATTTCAAGGGCATGTGGATGAAGCGTTACTTTAAAACCATTAGCGTAATTGGGACTACCTGCAGCTTTCAATCGTAAAGCCATACGTTCCGCATAGCAGTTCTTACAACCCGGACTGATTTTCGTACAGCCCGTAACCGGGTTCCAAGTGGATTCGGTCCATTCGATTTTAGAGTTTTGGGCCATTTAGTTCCCACAGAAAATCCAACACATAAGAAAGATAACACCCAAAAGGGGAAAATCAAGAGATTTACCACACCTATTCAAGGATAAGTGTTAAATTTTTGATATTGTCACCGGATTAGTGGTGATTTATACTTCTCGGTATGTTGAAGAAGGTATTAAATTTTTATACGAAGTATTTTGCGGTGTGGGTGATTACCTTTGGGGTGGTGGCGTATTTTTGGCCTGAAGTGTTTTTAACACTCGAAGAGAAGATGGCCTGGTTCTTCGCTGCCACAATCGAACGTATTTTGCCTCGCGCCCTTCGGCTGGAGAAGGGAATGAACTGGTTCTTCGCCCTGACTATGTTCGGCATAGGGGCGGTTCTTCAAATCGAAGATTTCAAACGAATCGCAAAACGGCCGGTCATCGTTCTAATCGGCTCGGCTGCCCAGTTTAGTATTATGCCGATAGGTTCGTTCGCATTAGCAAAGCTGTTTGGTTTGCCGCCTGAAATTGCAGTCGGATTAATACTGACCGGCTCTGCCCCCGGGGCGATGGCGAGCAATGTGATGTGTTATATCGCTAAAGCGGATACGGCATATTCGGTTTCGCTGACAACCGTATCCACGCTGTTGTGTCCGCTATTGACGCCGGGCTTGACTTTGCTTTTGGCAAGGTCGAGGCTGGAAATTCCTTTCTGGGAAATGGTATTAAGTGTAATCAAAATGGTTATACTCCCTTTGTTCATAGGGTTTGGAGTAAGGCATTATTTAAAAGAAAAAATCGAAAAGGTCCTGCCGATATTTCCGGCAATATCGGTTACATTTATCATTTTTATCTGCTCGATGGTAATAGCACTTAACAAGAATCGCCTCGGACAGGTCACGGGGCTTGTTCTGATAACGGCGGTGATACTTAATATTTACGGGATGCTGGGCGGCTATGGCGTAGGTTCGGCTTTTCGGATGGAAGTGCGGCGAAGACGGACATTGTCGATTGAGATTGGAATGCAGAACGCCGGGCTTGGGACGGTTTTAGCACTGGAACATTTCGGCGAAAAGGCGGCGATACCTGCGGCGATTTTCGTTTTTATATGCATTATCACAGCTTCTATAATGTCGGAAATCTGGCAGAAAAAACCTCTCGAAACAGTAACAGAAGCAGAATAAATATTATATATTAGCAGAACACTATTGCATTGCGCCGATATAAAGGCTATAATCCGGTTTTAGTATTGGCACAAGCAAGTTCGATGGGCAGCCGGTCCGGCTGCCTTTAAGTTTGGCTGTAATAGAAGATTTTCCAGGAGCTTCAAGTTATGGGTTGTAAACTGGCAATCGCAGGTGTGACCGGTGCGGTCGGTCAGGAATTTTTGAAAATCCTTCAAGACCGGGATTTCCCCTTTGATTCTTTGAAAATGTTGGCGTCCAGCCGATCGGCAGGTAAGAAAATCATATTCAAAGGCAAAGAATATATCGTTGAAGAATTGACGAAGAAGAGCTTTAGCCGTGTTGATATTGCTTTGTTCAGCGCCGGTGCCTCGCGAAGTAAAGAGTTCGGACCTGCTGCGGTTGAATCCGGTACGGTCGTTGTGGATAACTCCTCGGCATTCAGAATGGACCCGGACGTTCCACTGGTCATTCCGGAAATAAATCCGCAGGCAATTAAAGACAATAAAGGCATAATCGCCAATCCGAACTGCTCAACGATTATCGGCATTGTACCGGTCTGGCCATTGCATAAAGCAAATCCTGTCAAACGAATGGTCGTAAGCACATATCAGGCCGCCAGCGGAGCGGGACATTCGGCAATGGTCGAGCTACAAGAGCAAACGCGCGAAATCCTCGACGGAAAAAAATCGACCTGTAAGGCGTTCCCGTACCAAATAGCGTTCAACTGCTTCAGCCATAACGCGGCGCTTGGACCGAACGGATACAACCAGGAAGAGATGAAAATGGTCCACGAGACCAGGAAGATTTTCGACTGTGCTGAGATTGCGATTACCTGCACCTGTATTCGTATCCCGGTATTCCGTGCGCACTGTGAGAGCATTAATCTTGAGTTCACCGAGGCGATCACTCCGGACCAGGTCAGGGACCTTTTGAGCACGGCGCCGGGTGTTTCATTATTAGATGACCGTGAAAACAACCGTTTCCCGATGCCAATCGATGCCTCCGGCATAGATGATATCCTCGTAGGCAGAATCCGGCAGGATGAATCTATACCTGAAAACCGCGGTATCAATATTTGGGTCGCCGGCGACCAGTTACGAAAAGGTGCGGCTCTCAACGCCGTTCAGATTGCGGAAAAGTTGCTCTAATCGGTAATAATGCCCGCTCGCAATATAAAAATCACCGTGCAATACGACGGCAGCCAATATCACGGCTGGCAGAGCCAGCCGGGCAAAAGGACCATCCAGGGTGAGCTTAGCAAGGCCGTATCGAATCTCGTCGGTATCCGAACCCAGGTACACGGTGCAAGCAGAACTGATGCCGGTGTCAGTGCGCTGGGACAGGTCGGACTTTTTGAGATTGACTCGCCTATTCCCACGGAGAACTTTCCCAGGGCAATTAACGGCAGGCTTCCCCGAAATATTGTTGTTACCTCCGCTGAAGAAGTACCTCAGGGATTTGACCTGATAAGCGGCGTAATGAGCAAGCTCTATCGTTACACGATTTACACCGGCAAACACCGTCCGGTTATGAGATTGAATCAGTGCTGGCACATACCAAGGAAACTTGATATAGATGCAATGGATCAGGCGGCACAACTGCTCGTCGGCAAAAAAGACTTCAAATCCTTCGCATCCGCAGCGGATAAAAGAGAAAGCTCAGTTCGGACAATTTTTCGCTGTAATGTTACATCTGAAGATAAATGGATATATATGGATGTCGAAGGTGACGGCTTTTTGTATAATATGGTGAGAAATATCGTCGGTACTTTGGTCGAAGTCGGCAGGGGAAGATGGCAACCGGAAAAAATCAATGAGATTCTCGAAGCAAAAGACCGTACCGCAGCAGGACAGCTCGCCCCCCCACAGGGCCTGTGCCTTATGTGGATAAAATATTAGAAGAAATCATACAGGATAAGTATTGAAGATTGTTCATATTATAACTCGTTTGATTTTAGGAGGGGCGCAGGAAAATACACTTATCACCTGCAAGCTCCTGGCTCATAGAGGCTATGATGTAACTCTCATTACCGGGCCGGCTATAGGGCCGGAGGGTGAGCTTTTTAATCAAACGAAGGGACAAGATTATAAAGTATTTACGATTGACAGGCTTAGACGTGCTGTTTGCCCATGGAACGATACTTTAAGTTATCTGCACATCAAAAAACTTCTGCAGCAGTTACAACCGGACATTGTTCACACTCATTCGGCAAAGGCAGGTATATTAGGCAGATTTGCCGGCTTTAGCTTAAAAGGAAAATGGGCAGAAAACCTGCCGGTGGTCGTTCACACAATACACGGGCTGGCCTTCCATCCCTACCAAAATAAGTGGCTCAACAGGTTTTATATCGCCGCCGAGAAGTCCGCCTCGAAGCGAACAGACTTTTTTATCAGTGTTGCCGATGCAATGACCAAACAGACGACGGCCGAAGGTATCGGCAGGCCGGAGCAGTTCGTTACCGCTTATTCGGCTATTGAAGAAGATGATTTTTTAGAGCCAATATCGCAGGAGCGCAAAAAGGATTTCCGCCAAAAGTATGAAGTCACTGAAGATTCGATTGTGCTGGTTTCAATCGCACGATTATTTATGCTCAAAGGGCATAAATATATTATCGAATCAGCTAAACAGCTCTCAAAACAGTTCGATAAGTGTGTTTGGCTGTTCGTCGGGGACGGGAACCTGTCTGACCATTTCAAACAACAGGTTCTTCAGCTTGGATTAACTAAAAAGGTCAAATTCACAGGCCTGTTACCGCCGAGCCAAATACCTCTTACCATACAATCATCTGACATACTCGTCCACTGCTCACTGAGGGAGGGACTTGCGCGCACCTTGCCGCAGGCAATGCTCTGCGGCAGGCCGGCCATTTCCTTCGACGTTGACGGCGCAAAAGAAGTTGTAAACGAAAACACAGGCCGGCTTATTGAACCGAAAAATATCGAGCAATTAACAAAGGCATGTGCAGAATTGATTGAAGATGAGGGCTTAAGAAAGAAACTCGGTGAAAACGGCAGGAATTCCGTAAAAGAAAAATTCGCTCCGAAAACGATGGTCGATACCATCGAGGCGGTGTATCGAAAATTGTTGAATCAGAAATAATTCCGCTTCAACGGGAAAGAATTATGAACGAGAGTATTGCTTATTGTGGTCTGAATTGTCAAGGCTGCCAGATTTATCTGGCAACAAGAGAAAAAGACAAAGAGAAACAACATAAAATGCGGGCTGAAATAACTCTACAAATTAAAGAACTTTACGGCCAGGAATGTAAGCCGGAGGATATTACCGACTGCGATGGATGTAAGGCAGATAGCGGAAGATTGTTCTCAGGAAGCCACAACTGCTATATGAGAAAGTGTGCAAGCCAAAAGCATATCGAAAATTGTGCATATTGCGACGGGTATCCCTGTGAAGAGCTTGAGAAGCTGTTTAAGACGGACAAGGATACCAGAAAACGTTTAGATGCGATAAAAAAAAGCACAATGTAATTTTTCGCGATAACAGGGCCTGCTGCAAAATCATTTACAAAATAATGTGCACGGAACGAGCATGCGGGGGAAATCTGAAAATTTGTTAATATCAGCACATATATTCTTTTAATATTATCTACTCATCCTGAACTTGTCGCCTATAGCTTCGCGGCTTGATTTATATTGTTAATGAATCTATAATTGCCGCATCTATACAGGAGATTTGTATTATGAAGACATTGACAAATGAAATCTGGATGGATATACCGCAACGGCGCGCGATTGTATCTATCCATAATGAAGTAGAGCGGCTTGTAGATAAAAGCGGCGTTCAGAACGGCCTTGTTCTCATTAACGCAATGCACATAACAGCATCGGTTTTTATTAACGACAACGAATCGGGCCTTCATCACGATTATGAGCTCTGGCTTGAAAAGCTTGCCCCTGAAAAACCACACAGCCAATACCGCCATAACGGGTATGAGGACAATGCAGATGCTCATCTCAAACGGCAAATAATGGGACGTGAGGTCGTGGTCGCAATTACAAACGGAAAGCTTCATCTTGGACCGTGGGAGCACATCTTCTACTTCGAGTTTGACGGCAAACGCAAAAAACGCTTGTTAGTAAAAATCATCGGCGAATAAATTGGTGACCTACTGGAACTGATACTATTTTTAATCGAGGTTGTTGTAATATCGCTATCGGGCGTAATGGCGCCCGGGCCTGTGACGGCTGCGGCGATTGGGATGGGGACACGTTCCCGTTACGCCGGTATGCTTATAGCCATTGGGCACGGCATTGTCGAATTTCCGCTGATGGTGCTGATTGTGTTAGGTTTGGGCAGGATACTAAAACTGCCCACCGCGCAAATTATCATCGGTTTGGCCGGCGGAGCGTTTTTGCTGATAATGGCAATTCAAATGCTCAAGAGTCTGCGAGCAGCAGAAGAACAACAAACTAAAACCACAAAAAGCACCCCGGTGTTGACAGGGATAATACTGTCGGCCAGTAATCCGTACTTTCTTGTCTGGTGGGCGACCGTTGGATTAACTCTTGCAACCACTGCTACCGGAATAGGGATATGGGCCTTTGTGATATTCGCAATTGTTCATTGGCTGTGCGAT
>CAZZAX010000154.1:0-13443 GCA_964653075.1 uncultured Pirellulales bacterium | reverse complement strand
AACTCCTACTCCATCACTTCTGCCTCAGGCCAACATAAGGACCTGAACGGCCACATTGGTCTTTGATTGTTGCAATTATTGGCAGTCCCTTTTAAATGATTATTGATCCCCGGCAGAAAAGCAAGAAAGCTCTCACCGAGGACAAGTTATTTGGTGACTATTGATTATTGTGTTTGAGATTCTTCACTTCGTTCAGAATAACATATATTTTAAATAGACCCTTCGACTGCGCTCAGGGTGACGATTGTTTCAACTCGTAACCTGCTTATGTATTCGGTAATGACGGCATGTGCTAAAGGCAAGAAGGATTTTCAAATGATTATCACTTGGGCCCCCCCCCTTTGGGATAAATTGATTATTGAGGTTGAACCCCGCTGACGGCTTGAGGGGACAAGTTTCATTTATAGCTTTTACTGCCTGCGGACGGTATGAGGCTCGTTTAGTGTTATGCAGTCCTGTAGCATTAATTATAGGGCGTAGTTGTGAGAGGTATAGTGGCCGGGCGTGCTAAAGTCGTATAAATATATTGACGAAAAAACTGTTATGGTTTGAGAGGTTTTTTGGCCGACTATAATGGCTTCAAACCATAGGATATCTGAGGAAGGGTAGGAGGATTTTAACGCAAATTTGAACTGAATGAGCAGCTTTTGTGTTTTTGGAGCCCCCTTTACCCAACAGTCGTTAAAGGAAGATATATCTGAACGTTGTAAATTGTAAATCTTGGTTCAAAGACAGGAGAAACGATGGGAGTCTTAGGAACACTATCACATCCGAGTTCGAAGGCCGGAGAGAAAAGTGAAAATGAACAGGCGGTTTTAGAGAACGCCGAGGCCTATGACAGTCGGGAGCTTGTCGATGTAAGTGACGCTGAATTTAACCAGCTCTTTTCAGACCTATACAAGATAGCTGAAGAGCAATGTAACCAGATCATTTCAGACATAAAAAAAGTCTCTGAGACAGACTTATATGCTGAGGAAGTGCAGGAAAGAGCCAAAGCTGAACTGGAAGAAAAGGAAAGGGCCTATGAAAAGATACTGGCCAAAGCTGAGGCTGAAAAACAAGCCAGGACGAAGGCTGAGGAAAAAGCGAGGTCTTACGCCCAGGCAATGGCTGAGACAGAGAGGAAGTTTCAAGCCCAGACTCAGGCAAGGGCCGAAATGGAGGGAAAGTTAAAAGCCGAAACCCAAGCAAGGCACAGAGCGGAGCAGAAGGCTGATGCAGAAGTGAAGGCCAGAGCTGAATCCGAAGCCAAAGCTGAGGTTGAAATACAAGCCAAAACCCAGGCTAAAGTAAGAGCGGAATCCCTGGCCAGGGCCGAAGCTGAACAAAAAGCCAGAACTGAGGCTGAGGAAAAAGCGAGGTCTTATGCCCAGGCAATTGCTGAGACAGAGAGGAAGTTTCAAGCCCAGACTCAGGCAAGGGCCGAAATAGAGGAAAAGTTAAAAGCCGAAACTCAAGCAAGGCTCAAGGCTGAGCAGATAACAGCAGCCGAAGCAAAGGAAAAGGCCAAAGCTGAAACGAAAGCACAGTCTCAGGTAAAGGGCCAAGTCAAAGCCCATACAAAAGCTAAAGTCAAAGATGATAAAGAAATGAAAGCTGAGCTGGAAGAAAAGGCAAGGGCCTACGAGGAGATACTGGCCAAAGCAGAAGCGAAGGCCAGGGCTGAATTCCAAGCAAAAACGGAGGATGAAAGAAAAGCCAGAACTGAGGCTGAGGAAAAAGCGAAGTCTTATGCCAAGGCAAAAGTTGAGACAGAGAAGAAGCTTAAAGCCCAGGCTCAGGAAAGGGCTGAAATAGAGAAAAAGTTAAAAGCCGAAACTCAGGCAAGGCTCAAGGCCGAGAAGATAGCAGCAGCCGAAGCGCGGGAAAGAGCAAAAGCTGAAGCGAGAGCAAAGTCTCAGGCAAAGGCCAAAGCCAAAACCCAGGCAGAAAGAAAAGCCAGAACTGAGGCTGAGGAAAAAGCGAAGTCTTATGCCAGGGCAATAGTTGAGACAAAGAAGAAGCTTAAAGCCCAGACTCAGGAAAGGGCTGAAATAGAGAAAAAGCTGAAAGCCGAAACTCAGGCAAGGCTCAAGGCCGAGAAGATAGCAGCAGCCGAAGCGCGGGAAAGGGCAAAAGCTGAAACGAGAGCAAAGACCGAGGCCAAAGCCAAGGCGGAATTTGCAGATAGAGCCAAAGCTGAACAAGAAATGAAAGCTGAGCTGGAAGAAAAGGCAAGGGCCTATGAGGAGATACTGGCCAAAGTAGAAGCGAAGGCCAGGGCTGAATCCGAAGCCAAAGCTGAGGCTGAAAGACAAGCCAGAGAAAATGACAGGCAGATGAAAACGATTAAACATTTTCGTCTGCACATTGACACCGGCGATATTTACGCTATCGAACAACGCGCTGACGCCAGTGTAGTCGGTAGCTGTGGCCCTCTGGATGAGGACGATTTGAAGGATTTGGAAAGCTATGATTACAGCAAAAAGAAAAACAGATGGGTGCGAAAAAATCTGAACCAATTAATTTTGTGGTTTCCCTGACCATAAATGTCGGAAATATATCATGTCATACTACCAATTATTATTGTTGTGAATTGGCAATTACTCAAAAGATAGCTATAAGCAAAGACAATAATCGATACCCACGGTGGCCGGCCAATAATCAAATGATAAATGATGAATGATGATTGGGGTTGAGATTATATAGTATTTCTACCGGAGGCCAGCATGAGGTGCCTTATAGGCACGTAGATATTCGCAGAAGCGAAGCCCCCGACAGGAAAGCAAGTGGGCTAAATCGAGGGTAAATTCTGGAGTGATTAAAAATTGTGTGAACCATCGGCAGAAATGCGATTAGTGATTTGTCGAATTAGTTAATTGGTTTTCCAACACCGGACCTACCGGCGGTTTGCATTAGCCTTGAAGGCTAACATATGAGTATTTTAACATATTTTGAGAAAAAAATCAACGAAAAACGGCCAAGAGAGCACTTTTTACCAGCCTTCTTGTCTTTCCTGAGTAACACTCAAAAGGGTACCGGATTTTCGTTGTCATCTCTGAAAGCGTGCCGCTTGTCAAGTTGTCGTCACAGGTAATTTCATTTTTTCTGATTTTTCCTTGCTCAACAGGTAGAGGCATTTATAATTGAACATAGCGGACAGGGCAGTTCTGAAGCTAAAACATCGTAATTTGTGCTTTCTTACTTTATACCGAGAGGCCGGGGATGTTATATGGAAACCATATATACATAGTTATGTGCTTAGAGAGAGAGCAAACGAGATTAATTTGTCTAAAAAAAAGTATCTTACAATTATCACACTTGCGGTTTTCTGTTTTTTTAACTTTGTAACTTCAATTTATTAGGAGGAACAAAACATGAAAAAGTCGATGCAAATCTTTTCCCTGAGTCTTTCACTGACAATTACTTGTGTTTTAGGCTGCAATGGCTGTACAGAAGAAAAAGGATGGGGATGGAAAAGAGCTACAAAACAGGATGACGTGATGAATTTTCTAAACACCACTGAGCCTTATACTCAAATTATCAAACGAGCAGACATTACAGCAATAGACAAAGGCAGTTATGTCGACTTCATCGTGTTCTACCAAAAAGGTGATAGCTCCGATCCGCACGGAGGGTGGGGCTGGAAGAAATCCACAGAGCCGGATGACGTTAAGGATTTCTTAAGCGGCGATGGGGCCTATAATAAACCTGTGGTTTCTGCGGAAATTGCTGCGATAAAAAAACAAGCATTTACAGAGTTTTATGTTTTCTATACCCGATAACTATTCGAAGCAGTGCTTGATTAACTTCTTAACTTACAATGGGCACATGACAATCACTGTAGCCGACGCAGCCAGTGGGTACACTCATACAAGCCGATTCAAACAAGAAGCTGGTTGTTGCTTAATGAGTAAAGTAGTCGATTGGCCGGGCGGCTAAGCTTCACTGTTGGGCCAGTAAAGAAATAGTTGAAGTCATGATAACTAATAAGGGTAAACTTCGCCGTTTCTGAAGCTGTGGCGGACAAGCGATACCGGATAATTGCAAGCTTATACCAACACTAATATAATTCTTAGTATGAACAGCGAGTATCTCACTCACCTAATAATGGCTTGTCTTTCCTCCAAAAATTAACGGTATCAGGTGGATTTAGTCCATCGCCTTTTTCAATTCCTTCTATGAGGGAAATCACAGTTTTATAGGCTAAATAAGCTTTATCAAAATCAACGTTACTGATGTTGTCCTTTTCTGTGTGAGCAATCCAGGGTTTTGGCATTGGATATGTAGTGATCTTGATACCTGTTTCAACAAATCTCCCCCCGGTTGGACTCATCCATCTGCCCCCAAGATCAGCACTTTTATCTCCAACATAATCTATCTCAATAACATAAGTCGGTCTTCCATCAGGGCCAGAATGATATGCACTGGTTACGGATCCCATTTTTCTGCCTGTCTCTTCATTTCCATAAGTAAGAAAGATATAAGTAAAATTTGTTGACTCATTTCGTAAAGCTTCGGCAACATTGCTTATTAAAATACAGCCCAGCATATTATCCAATATACCCTGGGAAGGCCCCTCAACCTTATCATAATGTGCACCTACCGCCACATGGTCAGATTTGAGACCTTGTTGAATTGCCAAAACGTCTCCGGCGTCGGTTACTACAGGTTCATATCCTGCTTCTCTGAACAGCTCTATACAAAAAGACCGTCTGTTTTCATTGGTATTAATTTCAATTTGACTGAATTTGGTTGTTTCTAAGACAATCTCTTCCAATTCAATTATTTGGATTCTTGTATCAATATCGTTTTCAGTAGCAAAAGTTGTTTCTCTTCTATGTCTCTCCTGTACTATAGAATCTGGAATTACAGTAGATTTTTTGGACTTAGAATGATTTATTACTACAAGTACTCCGACTACATATGTTGTAAAAACTGCTATTGATATGACAATAGTAGCTGATATGACCTTTTCCCACCTTTTCATTAGCCATTTCCCAGAAAAAACACGAAAACAAGCCTCGAATTCCCACTTCTAAAATAATCCTCTTTATGCACTTGTGCTATTATACACTAAAAGATTGTGGCCGTATACAAGCCGGTGGTAAACTATTGAGGATATTCGGGCAACCATGCGGGGTTGCCCCTTTGTGCCGCACAATTTGTAATTATAAACTCAGCGTCTTACGCGGGCGTTTCCCTGCCAGATGCTCCAGATCTGCTCCTCGTCAGCGGGCTGGGCGTAGTCGGTCAACAGCGTCGTGACCAGTGCTCCGGTGGCCCATCCGAACCGGACCCACTTTTGGGGCTCCCAGCCCCTTAAAATGGCATAGAGCAGACCTCCGACAAAGCCATCCCCGCCTCCGATGCGGTCAAGCACCGTAATCTGACGCGGCTCGATTATATGCCAGTCGTCGCCGGCGGACATGATTGCACCCCAGAGGTGACAGTTGGCACTAACGACCTGGCGGAGTGTCGTGGCAAAGACCGCGGCGCTGGGGTATGCCTTTTTGGCGTTATTGATCATTACCTTGAAGCTCTCGATCTTGTCCGCAAGGTCCTGGCCGCCCGCCTCGGGACCTTCGATGCCGAGGCAGAACTGGAAGTCCTCCTCGTTGCCGACGAGTATGTCGGCAATACCGGCGATTTGCGTGAAGATGTCGTGCAGCTCGGCCTGGCGTCCCTTCCAGAATGAGGCACGATGGTTGAGGTCGAATGAGATGCGGGTGCCGTGCTTTTTGGCGGCTTTTGCCAGCTCGAGGCAGAATATGCCAGTTTCCGGCGAAAGGGCCGCAATAAGGCCAGATATGTGGACGATTTGCACACCTTCGGCGCCGAAGATGCGCTCCAGGTCAAAATCTTTGACGTTCAGGGTGCGTCCCACCTCGCCTGCGCGGTCATTATGAACCCGCGGCCCGCGGGAGCCGCAGCCGCTATCTGCGATATTGAACTGGTGGCGGTAGCCCCATGGACCGCCCTGATCGACCTCTTTGGCCTCATAGTCCATGTGGCGGCCGGCAAGGTTGTCCTTTATGAAGCGGGCGATGGGACTGCCCTTGACAAAGGTCGTCAGTACCTTGACAGGCAGGCCCAAATAGCTGGATACACTTGCCACATTGGACTCGGCACTGGTGGCCTGCATGATGAACGTGTTACTGGAGTAAACAGGCTGGCCGTTGATGGGCGTGATGCGAACGCCCATACTCGTGGGCACGACCAGCGAATAGTTATAATCCCGGCGAAATTCGATAGTCATAAGCAACATCCTTTCTTCAATAATGCTACCGACCTGTTACATAATCCTGGATGAAATCATCGCAATTAAATCGGCCGATGTCAACAGTGTTCTAAACAGAAAATGGGATTACTTTAGCAAGGCATACCATCGGAAATTTCTCGTTATACGGCATTAGCGGAATTTATAATTGAAGTAGGTCATAATAACGATGCAGTAGGATGCAGTAAAAAAATCCTTTTTTTCTTGCAAAATGCTGTTATTTGTGGTAGAAATGTTATGGTGTGGTTCTTCATCTTCAATTTTCGTACGAGGCGGTGTTGATATTTACTTATGCTGAAGGCAAGAAAACATCCTGGAATTGGGAACATAGATTCCACCTCAGGTAAGCCTCTGCCCCACTTTGAGCAACTTGAGCCTCGAATTCTACTTTCAGGGGATGGTCTGCTTAATGTTATGGGGCCTGTTCTTGACCAGAATACGTTAATGGAGAGCGTACCGGAGGTTGTTCAATACTCAGAATTGTCTCAAACGCACGAACAAGTTGAGGAACCGGCCCAATGCGAGCCGTCCAATGCCGATGATTACCAGCCGATATTGACGTTATTCGTAGATGATAATGCAAATGAGGAATCTGCTCAGGCGGATTTGGGCGTTAGTAATATTGATTCTGCTCAGGTCAACTGTGATATCGCTGTGCTCTCGGATGATTCCGATGGGGATATTGAAAGCCTTGGCACAACTGAGGATTGTAGTCCACTTATTTATGTTAATGATGTTCATATAAGCATTGAAGAAAACACGTCTATCGAGATCAGGGGGCCTCCAACTGTTGAAAACAGCATGGAAAATACGATAAATTCCTGCCTTGAATCCGAAAAACACGAGATTAATACTACTATTATTCTTGATGACTACGCGTTAGAGGTACTGCCTGATGGAACTATAGGCCTTCCGGGCATGAAACTGGTAGATCCGAGTGTAAATCGCTTCGATGACCAGATTGTCTATCTTGACTTTGATGGGGAGGATAACGTTACATACGACGGACCTGTAACCGTCGAAGGCATTGATGTTCCGGAATTTGTGGCTCCCGGCGATTTGGCCGGACAAGAGCAGGCTATTATCACAGATGTTTTGGAAGCGTTGAATGAGTTTTTCGCCGATTCCGGCGTTGTTTTCACTACAAAAAAGCCCGAAATTGGCATATCTTATTCGACCATCTATATTGGGGGAGACGATTCCGCATTTTCTGCATATGGTTCATTCCTGGGTCTTGCCGAGCAAATCGACGTTGGCAACCAGGATTCCTGCGATGAAGCCTTTGTTTTTAGCGATAATCTCATCAAAGGTAATCCTACTTCTGAAACAATCACAAATGACCTTGTGGGCATAATTTCCCATGAAATTGGCCATTTACTTGGCTACGAACATTCTAATTCGGCCTCAATGGGTACTCTCGACCATCTCGCTGCAATTGGCCCCCAGCAGGTCATAAGCACTCAGGCGGACGGGGCATATTCGGTCTATGCATGCGATCTGGATGGTGATGGTGATAACGACATCCTGTCGGCCTCTATTTATGATCACAAAATCGCCTGGTATGAGAATCTTGGTAGTGGTACGTTCGGTGGTCAGCAGATAATAAACACCGAAGCAGATTGGCCTATGACGGTCTATGCCTGTGATCTGGATGGTGATGGCGATAATGATGTCCTTTCGGCCCCTCACAGCGATGACGAAATCGTGTGGTATGAGAACCTTGGTAGTGGTTCTTTTGGCACCCGGCAAGTCATAAGTATTCAGTTGAATGGGCCGGTCTCAGTCTTTGCTTGTGATCTGGACGGCGATGGTGATAACGATGTCCTTTCAACCTCCGTCAATGATGATAAGATTGCCTGGTATGAGAACTTGGGCGGTGGTATTTTTGGCAGCCAGCAGGTAATAGTTTCACAGCTGGACTACCCCTCGTCGGTCTATGCATGCGATCTGGATGGCGATGGTGATAACGATGTCCTTTCAACCTCCAGGTATGATGATATGGTCGCCTGGTTTGAGAACTTGGGCGGCGGTACTTTTGGCAGCAAACAGTCGATAAGTACACAAACCGATGGGGCAATGTCAGTTTATGCCTGTGACCTGGATGGTGATGGCGATAACGACGTTCTTTCAGCCTCTAACTCCGACGACAAGATCGCCTGGTATGAAAACCTTGGCGGTGGTGTTTTTGGTAACCAGAAGGTCATAAGCACTGAGGCGAAGTGGGCTATCTCTGTCTATGCCTGCGATCTGGACGGTGACGGTGATAACGATGTCCTTTCAGCCTCTTTAGATGACAACAAGATTGCCTGGTATGAGAACAATGGCAGTGGTACTTTTGGCTACCAACAGGTGATTAGCACTCAGGCTTATTGGGCAAGATCGGTCTTTGCCTGCGACTTAGATGGAGACGGCGATAACGATGTCCTTTCCGCTTCTGAGAGAGACAATAAGATTGCTTGGTATGAGAACTTGATATGGTCCCCAGGAGGTTCCCCGGAGATCGATGTGGAACAAAATGGAACAGACGATGTCCACGCATACTCGTTTGGCACTTTGAATGCTGGCCAGAACGTTTCACAGATCTTTACGATACGCAACGAGGGTGACGCTGTATTGGTGGTGACCCAGGCAGCAGGGCTGGTCAGACCGTTTAGTATCAGTCTGGTCAATAACAGTGGTAGTGCTGATGATTGGGTAATACCTGCGGGTGAATTGCAGACATTGACAGTTAGTTTTTCTCCGGTCAATCCGGGCAATTACAATGATACTCTTGTTCTTACCAGTAATGATTCGAATGAGTGGAACTACCAGATCGATTTTACTGGTACAGCAACAGGCCCTGAAATTGAGGTTTTGGGCAATAGTCAGTTGATTTTGGACGACGACACAACTCCTAATCCGAGTGACAACACAGACTTTGGCATGGTCCCTCTAAGCCAGTCTTTAGCGTTTACATTTGTAGTTAATAACGTGGGAACGGAAGACCTGAATCTGACAGGCAGCCCGGGCCGGGTAGTTATCACCGGAAGTGGTGACTTTACGGTGACTCAGCAGCCTGCCTCAACTGTGTCTGCTTATGGTGGTACAACTACTTTCGAGATCACGTTCGCCCCGAGCAGCTTGAATACGAATACTGCTACAGTTAGTATTGCCAACAGTGACTATAACGAGAATCCTTATGATTTTGTTATTCAGGGAGAAGCCGTTCTTTTTGGCACCCAGCAGTTCGTAGGAGATCAATTAGATAAGGCAAACTTTGTCTATGCTTGCGACCTGGACGGCGATGGAGATAACGACGTTCTTTCAACTTCTCTAGATGACGACAAGGTTGCCTGGTATGAGAACCTTGGCAACGGTACTTTTGGTATCCAGCAGGTTATCAGTAGTGGGGCGGATGGGGCACAGTCTTTATATGTCAGCGATCTGGATGGTGACGGCGACATCGACGTCCTATCAGCCTCTGCTTTCGATCACAAGATCGCCTGGTATGAGAATCTTGGTAGTGGTACGTTCGGTGGTCAGCAGATAATAAGCACTCAGGCAAATGGGGCTCAATCGGTTTTTGCATGTGACCTGGACGGCGATGGTGACAACGATGTCCTTTCAGCTTCTTCGGGAGATGATAAGATTGCCTGGTATGAGAACCTTGGTGGCGGTTTTTTTGGTAGCCAGCAAGTAATAAGTAATCAGGTAATACAAGCAGTGTCGGTCTATGCCTGTGATTTGGATGGAGATAATGATAATGATGTTCTTTCGGCCTCTTGGAGTGATGGCAAAATATCCTGGTATGAAAATTTAGGTGGCGGTACCTTCGGCTCTGAGCAGGTTATAAGCACTTTAACGCATACGTTATGGTCAGTCTATGCCTGCGACCTGGACGGTGACGGCGATAACGATGTCCTTTCAGCCTCTACGTTTGATGACAAGATTGCCTGGTATGAGAACCTTGGTGGTGGTACATTTGGTAGTCAGCAGGTAATAAGCACCCAGGGGCATAGCCCACATACAGTTTATGCCTGTGACCTGGATGGCGATGGAGACAACGACGTCCTTTCCGCTTTTTCCGGCGACGATGATGTCGCCTGGTATGAAAATCTTGGTGGAGGTACTTTTAGCCCTCTGCAGTTCATTGATACGCACTTACACTACCCGGTCTCAGTCTATGCCTGTGATTTGGATGGTGATGGTGACAACGATGTACTTTCGCTCTCTTTCTGGGATGGCAAGATCGTATGGTATGAAAACTTTAGTACATCTCCAGGGGGAGGGTTGCCGGAGATCGATGTTGAACGGAATGGAACAGACAATGTTCATACACACTCGTTTGGAACTCTGGATCCTAGCCAGAGCGTTTCGCAGGTCTTTACCGTACGCAACGAGGGGGATGCTGACCTCTTAGTGACTCAAGCTGCGGGACTGGTCAATCCGTTTAGTGTCAGTCCGCTCAACAGCAGTAGCCATACTGATGACTGGGTAATACCTGCGAGTGGGATACAGACATTCACAGTGAGCTTTTCTCCGGTCAATGCAGGCGTTTTCAGTAACACTCTTGTGTTAACAAACAACGATTCGAACGAGGGCAGCTACCAAATTGGCTTTACGGGTACAGCAACGGGTTCTGAAATTGAGGTGTTGGGTAACAGTCAGGTGATTTTGGATGGCGATACGACTCCTGATCCGAGCGACCACACGGATTTTGGCGTTATATATCTCGGCTATTCAGTCGTGCGGACATTCACTATCAGGAACATAGGCTCAGAAGATTTGAATCTGACGGGTAGTCCCGACCGAGTTGTCATAACCGACAGTGGCGACTTTACGATAACTCAACAACCTGTCTCGCCGGTGGTTGCTTCTGGTGGTACGACTACTTTCGAGATTACGTTCAATCCGACCAGTTGTGAAATTAAAACTGCTATAATCAGCATTGCCAACGACGACTACAATGAAAATCCCTATAATTTTATTATACAGTGCACATGTGAGCTTTTTGGCAACCAGCAGGTCATAAGTACTCAGGCGAATGGGGCATGGTCAGTCTATGCATGCGACTTGGATGGTGATGGCGATAATGACGTTCTCTCAGCCTCTACTGCCGACGATAAAATAGCTTGGTATGAGAATCTCGGATCAAGCACAGGTATTTTTGATACTCAACAGGTTATAACTACAACAGCGGATGGGGCAGCCTCAGTCTATGCCTGTGACCTGGATGGAGACGGCGATAACGATGTCCTTTCAGCTTCTCTATATGACGACAAGATCGCCTGGTATGAGAACCTGGGTGACGGTACCTTTGAAAGCCAGAAGGTCATCAGTACACTGGCGGTTGGGGCACAGTCGGTTTATGCCTGCGACCTTGACGGCGATGGCGATAACGACGTCCTTTCAGCTTCTGCCTGGGACGCTAAAATCGCTTGGTATGAAAACCTTGGCGGAGGAACGTTTAGTACCCAGCAGATCATAAGCACTCAGGCGGGTTGGGCAACCTCAGTTTATGCCAGCGACCTGGATGGTGATGGAGATAAAGATGTCCTTTCGTCCTCTGTTAACAACGATAAGATCGCCTGGTATGAAAACCTTGGCGGAGGTACTTTTAGCAGCCAGCAGGTCATAAGCACTCAGGCGGATTGGGCAGAGTCAGTTTATGCCTGTGACCTCGACGGTGATGGAGATAATGATGTCCTTTCAGCCTCTTTAGATGACAACAAGATTGCCTGGTATGAGAACCGATTGAATGAGCAGACGGCTGATTTCGGCAGCCAGCAGGTCATAACTACTCAGGCGAATGGGGCATATTCGGTATATGCCTGCGACCTGGATGGTGACGGTGACAACGATGTACTTTCGGCCTCTATATCCGATGACAAGATAGCCTGGTATGAGAACCGTGGCGGAGGTATTTTTGGAACCCAGCAGGTGATAAGCACACAGGCAGATAATACAGGGTCAGTCTACGCCTGCGACCTGGATGGTGATAGTGATAACGATGTACTTTCAGCTTCTGCCAATGACGACAAGATAGCCTGGTATGAGAACCTCGGCTCGCCATCTGGTCCCCAGATCCTTCTTTCGGAGGACTTCAATGACGGCAATTACGACGGCTGGACACTTGTAGAGCAGGGAAATAATCAAGGCCCTATGGACTGGTCGGCTGAAACCGGAGTTATGGTACAAAGCTCCAATATCAACACTCCAATTGCCGAAGGGATATCTAAATTAGGCACATTTGCATACTGGCAGGCCGGCACCGGCTGGACGGACTATACGGCGGCGGTAACGATGAAATCCAATGACAACGACGGCATAGGTATAATGTTCCGCTATCAGGACGAGAACAACTACTACAGGTTCATCTGGGACAAGGAGCGCAGCTCTCGCGCCCTGGTAAAATGCGAAAACGGCCAGTTTACCATCCTGGCGGAAGATTCCGTTCCGTACGTTACAGGCAAGAATTACCGGGTCAAGATTTCCACCCAGGGCAGCACCCTGGAGGTCTCCATAGACGGCAGCCCGGTTTTCTCGGTAAACGACAACACCTTTTCATCCGGGACTATAGCGTTGTACTGCTGGGGTAACAGGGGCAGTTGCTTCGATGATATATTAGTTGAAGGTTCATCCGGTGTTAATCAGGCGCCGGTTATTACATCAGTTACGGCCAGCCCATCTGCAATTTCAGATACCCAGACCTCTCAGTTACAAGTAGTTGCATACGACCCGGACAGCGGTCCGAATCCGTTGACGTACAACTGGATCGTACCTACGGGTGCCGGCAGTTTGAACAATCCAAATATAACAAACCCGATATACACCCCACCGAACGTGAGCTCAACACAGACCTTTACGCTTACGGTCAATGTCTCTGACGGCCTGGCCACCGTCTCAAAGACCGTTAATATTACGGTAACGGATACAATTCCTGTTAATCAGGCGCCGGTTATTACATCAGTTACGGCCAGTCCATCTGCAATCTCAGATACCCAGACCTCTCAGTTACAAGTAGTTGCATACGACCCGGACAGCGGTCCGAATCCGTTGACGTACAACTGGATCGTACCTACGGGTGCCGGCAGTTTGAACAATCCAAATATAACAAACCCGATATACACCCCGCCGGATGTGATTGCTGCACAGACCTTTACGCTTACGGTTAAGGTCTCTGATGGCCTGGCCACCGCCTCAAG
>CAZZAX010000153.1:0-13795 GCA_964653075.1 uncultured Pirellulales bacterium | reverse complement strand
CGTTGCGTGCATTTCCTTCTACGCGTTTTAGATAAAGCGCCGCCGTCAGCGGGTGGCATCCCTTGCCAATCATAACACCGCCCCCGGAAAACTTCCAATAGGCATAAGTCGAGGCGTGTGAGCCGGAGTGTGCCTCTTCGCCGTGAATCCAGAGAATCTGAGCACCGGTTTTTTCGATAATTTCCCGCTCCTTTTGAATCGAAGGTGCATAAATCCAGTTCTCGGCGTAAAGTATCCGGCCTTTGCTTTTGGCTTCCGCTTCGAGCATCCTGTTGATACTTGCGAGGGAATGGTCGAGTGCATCCTGCTTAGGGAAAGTATCGCCGTTGAAATCCTCCGAGCCGTCACCGAAATAGCCGGTGAGCGGTTTTTCCACGATGGCGAACTTGTCCTTCTCCAGGGCGGCCACCGCAATAGGTTCATGGGCCACCGGCGGAGTACAGACGTGGATGACATCGACTTTATCAATTAGCTTTTCCAGGCTGTCATAAGCGACAATGTCACGCTTGTCTGCATAGGATTTCGCCTGCTCGGTGTCGGTTGCGAACACACCTTCGACTTCAACGTTGGTGTCGTGGACTTTTTTCAGACATTCGAAATGAAACGTTGCAGCAAAGCCTGCGCCGATAATTCCTGTCCGAATAGTCTTCTTTTTCATATAAAACATCCTTTCCGGAAAATTTGAAATTCAGCGTTCGGGTGCATCCTGTCTTTGGTGTTTGTGAATATCGGTTAAAGACAAAGCACCGCCGGGCCCGATTCTGCTGCCGAAAATTTTTATACCGCCTAACCGGCCCCGGAACTGCCTGTCCCTGCCGTGTTGTTGGATGCTTTCATTGTAATTTCCGACTGTAAATCTGCCGCTTCCTTTGCCCGTAGGGCCGCGGTTATAACTGGTCGTTCTATCAAGCCTGGCGGGTGTATCGACATCTCCGAAATACCAGCGAACATTGTCCTTTGCCCTGGTTCCGTCATACGTTACAGCGAAGAAAGTCCAATTTCCGATACGCAGTTTTTTCGAAGAGCTGTCGTTATTGACACGGTCGGGCCATTCGTTGACCGCAAGACGAAGCCGTCCATCCTGAAGGCAAACCATATCTACACCTGAGCGATTATAATTCAGGTTGAACACGATACGGTTGCCGCCGCTTCCTGTCTTTAAGCTGGAGGGATTTGCCCATCCTAATATAGTAAAAGACCGTAATCCTTCCATTGCCTCGACAGGCTTGTCACCGACGGAAATCCATTTCCATGGCTCGCCGTCGCCGAGGTCATAAAATCCGTCTTTTGTCCGAGTAATTCTGCCATGGAACTTTGTACGATGACTTTCGTTATCTTTAAATCCGACTCGCACTATAGGTAAGTCGGTCGACCGGTCTGAAGCGATGGATAAAACAGTGCTGGCAGAAAGTCCGCTGTCATCGGTAACAGTCAGAGTTGCCGTGTATAGACCCGTCTGCTCGTAAACGTGTACCGGATTAGGCTCGGACGAGGATGTTCCATCTCCGAATTCCCAGCTTAGCCGATATTTTGTCGGTGTCGAAAATTGCACTTTAAGGGGAGCGGTACCTTCGGTTGGATTGGCAAATGCCTTTACGTCAGGCCGCATTTTCTCGCCAAAATCGTAAATGGACAATCGCAGGAGGTAGTTGGCTTTGGGTGGAGTAAAGCTGTGACGGCCGGGAGCGGCATTGCTCAAGGGAGTGACAGTCATGTTCCATGTGTCGATACCATCGACCTTATATGCTCTTGGGCCCGGGAGTTCGAGTGTTATAGCTGTAGGGGTGGTACAGTATATGAAATAAAGCTCACCGGTCCTGGAAAGGACATAGTTGCCGGCGGAAAGTTCACGAGGTTCCATCCCGGCAAACGGCGCCGGTTCCATTATCTTTTTCAGGAAGGCAATTCTGGCCGGGCTTTGTCCGTGCAGCACGCCGCCTTTCGACCACCATAGAAGGTCTTTGGGGTGCTTGTAAGTTTCCCCGTGCCCAACATAACAACCACTGATGGTACCGAGCCAGAATCTGTGGGTCAGTTCCCGGGCGGTAATTTTACCCCATCCCTGCGGGATGTTCCCTTCGTATTTGCATTCATCGAACACAATCGGTTTTTTGTATGTATTTCGCCATTCGATGCCTCTTGCAAGGGCGGAGCTTTGGATGCTGGCATGAGTGACCCAGGGCTTGTTGTGGTCGTAGAAGACGCGACAGTTATGGATACCTCGCAGACGCTGGTATGGGTCGTACTTTTGAACTATCTGGAAGAAGCGGTCCCAGTCTGCCATCTGCTTTGACTTCATCAAGTCATACTCATTTGCAAAGGACCACCAGACGTTGCGATAGGCAGCCAGACGGGCGACGATGTAACGAAGATAGCGGTCGTCGGTCTCGGACTCCATATTTTTATAACCCCAGCGGTCATACGGGTGAAAAAGGATAAGGTCGGCCTCAATTCCCAAATCGCGCAAATCACCGACGCGTTTCTCGAAGTGCCTGAAGAATTCGGGATTGAAGCGGCTGTAATCCCAGTCTTTCAGCGGTTGTCCTTCGAACGGATAGAATTCGGGCTCGTTCTTGTTGTAAGAATAGCTTTTGGGGAAGACGCACATTCGCATTTTATTAAACGGCGCTTCTTTGAGCGTGGCAAGGGTCTGTTCTTCCATCGCGTTTCCCTGATGTGCCCAGGCATAACAGGTCGTTCCGATTTGAAAGTAAGGCGTACCGTCGGCGTAGGTAAAATGCCACGTCTTGTGCACTCTAACAGGGCCGTGATTGTCCGAGGATGGTTTTACGCAAGTGAACCGGCCTTTCTTTCCGTTAAGCTCTCTGCGGTTGCTTTTTGTTACGTAAGTCCACCTGCCCGGCGAATCCGGCATAAAGCGGATGCGATACATACCGCTGCCGTCATAAAATCCTTCCGGCTGAAAAGCCCGGCCGCGCTGCCTGAACTCGGCACTCAGTTTTACATCAGTAAATGGATTTCCACCCTCAGGTCCGTTTAGCGCCAGCTCGAAAATATCCCACTGCTCAGTCTCGACGCCCGGCACAGTTCCCGCCCAGCCAAAGATAAGAACGGTAAGAACTACTAAATTTTTACTATACATATCCGTATTCCTTATTGTGAATAAACAAAATATTACTTACTTACAAACTCAACAATCACTCGCTGATATCTGGTCAGTGCCGGATTGCCGTTGTCAGTGACTTCACAGATGATATGAACCGTCTGACCTTGTTTTACATTATTGGGAACGACAAAGGAGGCCTGTTGTTTGTCAGTGTTCCTTATTCTGACTAAGCCCGGATACGAGCCCGGCTCCTTATATTGCCACCACTTATAGGTCAGCTTATCACCATCGGGGTCCTTCGTTCCTTTAGCGCTTAATTGTACTGTTTGGCCTGCCTTTACTTTCAAATCCGACTTATGCTCTAGTTTTACGACTGGTGGATGATTGGCCTGATCGTAAGGCTTTAAGCACCAGTCCATACGGGCGGCGAAATCATTTTGAAACGCCCGGCGCCATCGATACAAGCCGGCGTAGGTACTGTTATATGTCTTTGACTTATATTGCCAGCTATCAGCCGCCTCGGTGTACATCTCAAAATCACGGAATTTCTTTTGTGCTTCTCTATACTTTTTAGAAAATGATCCCGGGTTCTTCGTTTTTACGCTATTAAACCTGCCGCCCCAACTGCCTTGTGACATTTCTTCCGGGTCGTTCAGGCCAATGGGTAAAAGATATAAGAACGCCGGTGTATCACCTTCATATTTCCACTTGCGCTCGGGGTAAAGTTTGCCGAGGGGCCCGTGATTACGGATATTTGTTGCCACCCATTCGGTCGTAAAGGTTTCCAGGTTCGGTCCGGTGACATGCGGCGGGAACGGCCGGGCAATCCGTACTGAAATCGCCTGAAACATATCCACACTGCGAAGCCAGAAAATATCAGGGAAATTATGGCATATCCAGGCGCCGGAATCATCCTGACCGGCGATATCATAAACGCGCATTTTGGCGACAAACACATCGGTCTGCTCCTTGCTGCGGTTATGGGAAACATCCCACAATGCCTGTGCCAGGTCGGTCGGTGCACCCCAGACATTTATCCATATCGGCCGGTCATCTTTTTTATCCACGACGGATATTATGTGTCGTGATCCTTCGGTGCTTTTGCCACTGCCGACACTTGTCATATTCCTCTGCTTGAGACCGCTTTTAACCAGGCTCAGCAGGTAGTCAGCCGATGGGTAACCTTTTACGTGCTTAACCAAGTTCGGCCGGACTTTTCGATAGGCTTCGATTCTCATACGAACCTCGTCAGGATGGATTCGAGAACGAGTTGAGGTGGCAATCAGACCTTCCAGTTCGAATTCGTTGGCGTAGAGCAGCAGCCGTACCATGGACTGCTGGTCATCAGGGTCTCCGCCAATGTCGGTCAGGACGAGCAGCCTGTGTTTGCGGTTGTTGTTGGATATTCCGCGCTTGTTTTGACCGGCGAAGCCAAAGTAATCGGAGGAATTGGATTTTGCCTCTGCTATTGATGCGGCGACAAGAACTGCCAAAAATAATAAAAGAAATAATTTAATCCAAAAGAGACGGACTCGACTTAAGCGCATTTTTCGTATCATTCCTCCTTTTCTTTTAAGGTTTCAGCAAAATATATAGAGATAGCGGCGATTCGCAAAACTTCCTGCTACCCGGTCGTTAAATCAAACGGCGAGACGTAATCTCCGTGTTTGTCGCGCAGGTCATTCAGACGTTTGCGTGTATCTTCCAGGGTCTCATATACAATCTGCGGGCTATTAAGAATGTTCTCTTTATGGTACTTCTCAACCCGGCTAATCTTGGCCAGGTTTTCAGATACTCTGATGGTAAATTGACTGATGTAATCTTCTTTTGTGTACTCTTTATCAAGGACCTGCTTGAACAGCTTTACAAGGTCCTCGTAGCAGGGTATCTGACCTGTCGGACAGGTAATCGCATCTGCATCGCCGTGTACGCGAAGCTCCATCCATTTAACCCAGACGTGCTTATCACGAACGCCGTTTACAAACTTGCCTTCCTTGTCCCTCAGAAAATAATTAACACCGAATACCAAAGGCGGTTTTTTAATATCTTTGGCGAAGTCGATATTATTCTGAATATACTTGCCGAGAGGAATCGCCAGAAAGTCCTGAATACTCATAAGGTTTATTTCCATCACGCCTTCTTCGCCAATAATCGCAAAAGTGGTTTCAGTCTCGAGTGAAGCACCATACAAAACGATACCATGCGCCCAGTTAAAACTCTGCTGAACCGGTACGGACGCCTTGCCGTCCCGTCCTCCGTACATTATACCTCTGAGGGGGACACCATCAGGATTGTCCAGCTCGGGGTCGCAATTGGCCAGCGCCTTCAATGTTACCGTATATCTTGCATTCTTATGCGCCGGCGGTATCTCCTTTCCTTTTGCATCTTTCTTTCCTTTGAACCATTTACCTGAGAAATTAATACCCTTGTCCGGTATATCTTGCCCCATTCCCAGCCAGTAAGGCTTATTGTCCGATACCAGAGTATTTGTGATAATCACCTCACCGGGGCTGTGCAGCATGTCCCATATTACAGGGTCATCCTGGGCATTGACGTTTTGGATAATACCGAAGATTCCCGCTTCGGTGTTTACCGCTCTAAACTCACTGTTGATGTTCCTGAAATATGCAATGTCATCGCCCAATATAGTCTCACCCGGCAGCATGGCTGTCGAGGTCTTACCGCATGCGCTGGGAAAAGCCCCGGCCAGATAGGTCTTTCGACCTCCCGGACCGTAAACACCCGATATGAACATATGCTCGGCGAGCCAGCCCTCCCGGTCGGCCTTGCGAATCGTGAGCCTCAAAGCCAGCTTCTTAAGCCCCATAGTATTGCCGCCGTACTGCGTATTGACACTGTAAATCGTATCTGTAGTGTAATCCATATAGACACGCTTGTTTTCCACATCAGAGCTGATCATGTCATCAGTCAACTTGCCTGCTGAGTGCAGGAAACAGAAAACATTGTCGTCCCTGCCAATCTTGCAGAACTGCTCATAAGCAGTGCGGTAAAGCAAATCCTCGCTGTGTGCGACGTACGACGAATCTGTAATCTGAACGCACGGGATACTAAATACCGAATCTCTCGGCCCCAACGATAAAAATCGCAGAATCATTGTCCTGCCCTTCATCGAATCTTTCATAAGACCACGAACCTCGGTAAGTCCTTCTTCCCGCTCTATCTGATTCAATGCCTTGCTCAGTGTCTCGGTCTTCGGCACCAGATACTTTGTAACTGTCCTGTCTCGGGCCTGGTCATTGATCCCATCGAAGTGACATGTATGCCCGGGAGTTTCCAAAGGCTGTTCTTCCCTGCTTTTAACAGCCATTTCACGAACATGGCCTATATCTTCAACAGAATCTGTGCAGACAAAAACTGTCTCAGGATTCGTCAATTCTATAGCATCAGCGACAAATTCGTGTATTTTGGCATTATCTGCGGCCATTAGCCTGTCGTAGTTTTCAGTTGTCAATTTTTCCTTCAATATTTCATTTGCATTAGACATTTGTTATTTTTACCTCTTAAATAAGTAAATACGGGTTCAAAATAGCCGGAAGATTGTAACTGCCGAGTCCTCTCAGGTCAACATGTTTTCCGGAAAGTGTGATTTTTGTATAATCCTGCCTTATAATGGCAAAAAGCCCGTGAAAGGGCGCATAAGAGAGGCCGGGCCCGAAAAGCCCGGCCTTGATTCGCCCGGTATATGTGGAGTGTTGAGGTCCTTATAAGTACAATGGTCTATGAATATTTGCTAAGTCCTCTCTGCAATGTCAGTCGAGCAGTCCCATTAATACCAACCTCGCTTGCTGGTGAAAATTCAATACCTTGCGGAGTTCCTGCTGTGCCTGAACCAGTTGCCTTTTGGCTTTTGCTCTGGCTTGACGCAGCGCGGCAAGTTTTTGATTTATCTCGGCCGGGCTGGCATCCGGGCTTTGCAGCAGCATTTGAAGCTCTTGACAGATTCTTTCGCCTGCGGTAGTCGGTTGGCCGGAATTCTGAAAGGGCGAGGAACTTTGGAATCCCGTACCCTGCATACTGCCGCCGGCCTGGAACTGGAAGCCCCCGGCAAAACCGCCGAAACCCCCCCGGCCCCCCATTTGTCCTGGCGCTACGCTGCTTGTAAAGCTGCTCTGAAAGGGCAAGCCGATGCCGACGAATGCCTGGTCTCGATAAGCCTGCACTCTCTTCAGCTTTGGCCGAATAATTCTCCACTGTTGCTCATCCGCCCCGAGGGCTTGCTGCATTGCCAGGGCCTCCTGTTCTTCGATTATCCTGCGTTGTTCCTCGGCTAACTTTTGGAAATGCCTGACCTTTTCTTCCGGGCTCATATCACGCATACGCTCAAAGTCGGGACGGGGCATTCCACCCCGTCTCATACCCTGGGACAATAACTCCTGCGTAAATACTCCGAGCAAAAGACAAACGGCAAGTCCGAAAAACATTTTTCGTGTTGACATAGTAAGCTCCTTTCGTGAGACAATCAGTACGTGAAAATCTCCACCTTTTCCTGGAATTGTTCAAAGTCCAGTTCACCTCTGGCGAAGGCATCCACATCCATCTTTTTTGCCCGTATAGTCAAAACCGTGGCTGAGGAAGAGCCTGCTCCGCTGTAATCTTCGCCGTACATGGCGCCCATATCTCCACCGGCCATCATACCACCACCGGTACGACCGGAAACACCGTAACTACCACCCATGCCGCCGCCGCCATAGCCGCCCATCATACCGCCGCCATAGGGGCTCATGCCGACTCTTGAGCTTGATGAGGATCGTCCTCTTGATCTGGAGGTTCGGGTTCTTGGAGTGCTGTTTCTGAAGGATTTGTATCCGTACATCCCGCCGGGTTGCCGGGCCTTTCCAATGACTGTGAGGATTATCACTTCATTCTGTCCTATGGATCGAATGTTTGCTGTATGTTTTAATGTTCTGGTAAGCTCTGTTTTTAACTGGTCGATTTTATCTGCACTGTATTGTTCTTCTGCTACAAAATCGCTGCCGGCGAAATCTCTTGGAGAGAATATTTTCTGTCGTGCTCGCTGCCAGATTGGATCGACATCTTCAGTTTCTTCGTCTTCTTTTTTCTGGGCTTTGTGTTCAGGCGAGAAAGCAAAGTTTATTTCCATCAAAAAAAGTACTCCAAATTCCTGTATATAAATAGCTTCCGTGGAGCGACTGTCCCTCCCGAAGAAATCACCGAAATCAACGAATACCTCTTTAGCCTCCTGCGAATCAATAAATCTTTCGTCGAATATATGGCACATAACCTGCAAATCCTCTGTCATAGCCGCGAGGTCTTCAGCTTTAATATCTGTTGCGGGAATAACGAGAACTTCCCGGCTGCCGGCACGCCTGAACACAGGCGCAGGGCCAATCCTTTTTGGGCTATAGTCGTTATTAGTCAGGTCACTCATAACTCTACTATATCGCAGTTCAGGTGGTTCAAATATAAAACCATCCTTCTTCGGCTTGACCGTGCCGCGCCAGCCGTATTCAACTTCAGCACTATAATAACCATTCCTGTCTGTAACAGGAATGCCCGGCAGGCCTGTCATAACTACACTGCTTAAGCCGGTTCTGCCGGAAATAGTAAAGGTTCTTATTTTTGCTGTATAGTTCTGATTAGCCTGGTCATTCTTAATTCTACTATATCGCAATTCAGGCGGCTCAAAGATAAAACCTTCCTTCTTTGGGCTGACTGTGCCACTCCAGCCGGGAAGAACAGTAGCGCTGTAATAGCCGTTTTGGTCGGAAACAACAAAGCCCGGCAGTCCCTCAATCATCACGCCACCGATGCCAGTCCTACCGGAAATAGTGAACGTTCCCGGCGGTGCAGGCATCGGAGTGGGGATAGGTTCAGGTATTGGTTCCGACAGTGGCTCTGGCTCCGGTGCCCGCCTTCGTGGTGTGCGTTCCGGTTCACCGGGTGCGTTTTGTGCCAAGGAAAAATTTCCTATTACTAAATTAAAAATTACAAGCACAATAAATGTTCGGTTTACGAATTTCATTTTCTGTTCCTTTCAATAACTTGTTATTTTTTTAAATACATTCGGAATCAAACCGTCGGATACATTGAAGGCAGCGATTTGGCTAAAATTCCTTCGCGTCTATAAGCTCGTTCGTTCGGGAAGCTATAGCCACAAGACTTTTTCCAAGCTGCGCCTGATAGAGTTCTATTTGCTCAAAGGCCTTTTCTATCCTTTCGCGGTCCTTTATTCGTGCGGCCTCGATTAACCGGGCGAGTTCCATTAGACGTCGGTTCGTCATTGTGCCGGAAGCGGCCAGAGTCTGTGCGGCGAATTCGGTCAGGTCGCGTCGAACCTGCTGCTGAAGCTCGTCTTTGAGTTGGGCGCAACCTGCTGCAAAGGCCGACTGCCAGCGCTCGTTCATATCCTCAGTCAGGTCCTTTGTAATAGCGATCCGGAGTTCTTCGGCATCAAGTGGCTGCCGGGCAGAAAGCCTGCCGCCTATGTATCCGAAGCCAATCATTAATACCGCAGCGGCGGCGAGCTTTATTACTGGGTTCTTGAAGATGTTTCGCAATATTGTCGTGTCCGTGTATTGAGGTGCATTTTCTTTATTTAACAGGGCGTCCCGGGTCCGCTGAACTGCACGGTTGGTGGCCTCGGAGCTCGGCTCAATCTGTGAGAGGATTTTGAGCCGATTGTGGATCTGATTGTTGTCGATTTTTGACATTATCTGTTTCCTTTATAAAAGATTGCGAATGATTTCGTTCAAGAATATACCGAAGACGATTCGAGGCCCTCGAACACAAGGCCCGGATGTGATGGACGGTCTTGCCCAGTTGTTCGGCGATATAATCGTAAGGTTCCTGCTGGATATATCGCATTACAAAGGCCTCTCGCGGCACTTTATTCAATTTACCAATTGCATTTAATATTTCATCCAGCTCTTCCGTTCGGATAAGTTTATTCAATGGCGGACTGTCACTGGAAGCCGGTTCGGATATCTGGTCTAATCTTACAGGATGCAGCTTCTGGTTTCGTCGCCACTCGAAAGCCAGATTAATAGCCGTTTTGCGGGCATAAGCATACCGGTTCCTGACCTTATCGAAACGGTTTTTATTATTGAGTTTTATAAATAATTCCTGCATTAGTTCCTCAGCAATATCTTCGCGCAGTGTCAGCCTGGTCAAAAGCGCATACAGATTCGCTCCGGACTTGTCCAACAGCTCTAAAAGTTCTTTCTGTCGGTCTGCCAAAAAACCTCCTGGTGTTAATCCTTCAAGACTTCGTTATTATAGACGCTAAAAGGGCTCCGGGCGCAACCTCTTTTATGAATAATTTTTTAGTTTTTTGTTATTTAGGTGAATAAAAAAAGCCGGACTTTATAGTCCGGCCTTTTGTCTCTGATGATATATAAAGCACTATTTGACTTTGAATTCGTACTTATAAGTTTCATTCTTGTCTAGGTCTTTACTCCTGCAGCGAAGAGTAAAACCGTTCGCCGTTTTCTCGTACCTAAAATCCTTTCCGCTGAATAAATCTTTCGGCAGACCTTCCGGAAGAGTCTCGGGCAATTGACCGGTTTTGGCTTTTTGTATATATATCTCAACAGCCGCCCTTACGGCGTTGTTAAACGTTTTGTCCCTTGTCTCGACACTTACAATTCTTTCAAATGCCGGCGACACTATCGACGTTATATAAGCGTCGGTGTTGTTTTCGGCAACATCCTTTTTTGGCTGTTCGTTCAGCTTTTTAAGCCCGGTATAGACCTTCTCATAGTTCATCGGGGAACTTAGAATCGTTTGTAGTGTGTCCATATGCTTAATGTAGTAAGCCCTGTTTTTATCAATGGTGGCCTGATCGACGTTGCGAAGTTGCTCGGCTTCTTTGCTGTCCGGCTTAATGGGTTCGCCGTTAACTATTTCTATCAGTTGTTTTAGTTTATCGAGCTGCATATGTTCGAGAGACAGCTCCCTTTCGTATTCAGTTGTACCTCTGGATGACAGTGGCTTGCTGTCTATAATGGCAAGCTGACTTTTTAACCACGTCAATGTCTTCGGATCCTGCGGCATTTCGCCCAGAAGGAATTGGATCTGGTTATCAGCCATCTTTCCGATTGCCATAGCTACCAAAAAAGAAATTATTGTCTCATCGCCCATATGCTTGCTCATCTTGTGCAAGGTAAGGCAGCGGTTGAGGGCCTTCTGATAATCGCCGTCGGCTGCGAGAATCCTGATTTCAGAGCCGATAATAAAAACCAGCTTTCTCGTCTGGGCAAGGTGAGACAGCGACATATCGAATGCTTTGGAATATCTAAGACCCCAGTTGCAATTCGGAATCTCGGAGGCGGCTACGGCATTATCAATCGCCTCTCGGCAGTTTTCGATGTATTTTCTGATTCTTTCGTTCGGTTCAATTTTTCCTTTGGATAAATCGGACACCATAGCCTGCATGGTATCATCTGTTTTTTCATAGGCAATGTATGCTTGGTAGTAAAGTAAAGCCGCGTTATCAGGGTCCGGCGGATAAGCAAACGCCGGAGAGCTTAGGATAAGCAGCATAAGGATAACACACTTAGTTGTTTTTATTTTGTTGGTAATCGTTTTCATTGTTTTGTCCTTTCTGTGTTTAGCTTTGGGAACCGTTATATAAATCTGCCAGAGAAAGACTGGCCGGCTCCGGCCCCAGAATCTTAAGGGCCTTTTCACACTGATTTTCAATTCCTTCTATGCCGCCCCGGCGAAAAGCGATTTTAAGCGACTTCATCGTCATTATTTTAGCCGGGGAATCGAGAGCTTCTGCAATAATAATATCATTTTGCTCACCCGGGCCCTGGTGAGCAACATAGAAGCTGATTGATACTATTATCACAGCCGCTGCGGCTGTAAGTTTAATCATTCTGCGTAAGGTAATTATCCGGGCCGTGCTCGGCTTTTGGTCCGCCGATTTAGCCCGCATAGTCTGCTCCATAGCTGCCAGCGAGTCATCCAGGGTGCGTTTGTCCATTTCGCGGCTGGTTTTTACGTCAGGCTTTCTGACTTTTACGAATTCTTCTGTATTTTCTTTCGGTCTCATTTTGTCACCACACTATTGACGATTGAACGAAGCTTGTCCAAACCGTATCGGTATCGGCTCTGGACTGTATTGATCGAAATACCAAGGGCTTTGGCTATTTCCCGAAACCGCATCTCGTGATGCAGGTGCAGCACGATAATCTCACGCTGCTCGTATGGAAGCCGGGCAAGTAAATCCTGCAGCTTGCCGGATTCCTCGATGCCGATTGCATTTTCAATAGGCCCATCCGAGTCGGAACCGGCTGCTTGAATAATACCTGGTTCTGCATTCCGTGGCGACCTTAAGCGGTTCCTGTCACGGGCACTGTTGGCAACGCAGGTTGAAAGATAGCCTTTCAGGGTCCCGCTGAGATGGAATGAGCCTACAGCTCCGGCAAATGAAACAAATACGTCGTGCACAACGTCTTCGGCAAGGCTTCTGTCTCTTAACAGTGTTATAGCCAGTCCCAGCAGGTCATCTTTGTACTTTTCATAGATCCGCCGCAGAGCATCTTTGCTTCCGCGATTAAATTTCCAAACAAGTATGTTGTCTTCGACCATCAAATCCACTTGTCCAATCAAAGAAACGGCCATTTCTTACCGGTATAACGAATAACCCGCCCATTTTAGTCTAATTTCCCCGAAATTTTACAAAAAAAGCGCATAAAAAAGGCCTTGCTTGAGTTCGGTGAAGCGTGCACCCATGAGATGTAAATGGATGTGTGCAAGCAAGGCCCTTTTTTAAATAAAAAATACTAACTCACCCCGCAGTTAAGTTAGTGTAGAATTTGATTGCCGGGGTATTCAATTGTGGTAAATTTGTGATTTCCCATATAATTTTCTATACCCTTGCCCAGCTATAGTGTCGAGTTATTTTTTGACCTTGAATTCATACTCATAGATTTCATCTTTATCCAAATCTTTCCCACGGCAGTGAAGAACAAAACCATCTGTCGTTTTCTCATAGTTAAAATCCTTGCCGCTGAATAAATCTCCCGGCAGACCGGCAGGCAAGGTATCTGGCAGTTTGTCGGTCTTGGCCTTTATTAAGTAAATTTCAATAGCTACCTTAAGAGCGTTAGAGTGAGTATTCAATCTTACTGATAAGGTGTAAATTCTCTGCCATGCGGGTCCAAAAACAATAGTCAAGGTCGCATCGGTATTTGTTTTGAATTCTTTCGACAGTTCTTCATCTAACTTCTTAAGCTTTGCATATCCTTGTGGATACGGCAGTTCGAAGGCGGCTTCCAGGCTGTCCATATAGTTGTTCCAATAAGTGATGTTTTTAGCAAAGAATTGCTGGTTGGCCGTGCTAATCCTTTCAAGGATTTTCTTTTTGGTGGGGCCATCGTCAAGGCCGGACTGTACTGCATCGCTGATTTTTTCCAGGGACATGGATATTATTCCTGCTTGCCGTTTCCAGTCAAGCACAGGTTCTATAGAGAATGGCTGTTTGTCGAGTTCTGTGAGCTCACCTCTCAACCATGTCAGAATCTCTGTGTTTAGCGGCATCTCCGATAGAAACAGGGTGATACATTGATTATTTGCGGCATTTATAGCGATACCGACAAGGTAGCTTATGATTGGACGCTCATTGAGATGTCGTGCCATCCTGCATATACTTATGCAGCAACCCAGGGCTTTTTTGTAATCGCCCTTGTCGGCCTGCATTCTTGCTTCAGCAGCAAGCAGCGCGAATATATCTCTGGCCTT
>CAZZAX010000152.1:0-13857 GCA_964653075.1 uncultured Pirellulales bacterium | reverse complement strand
TTGTAAGCCTCAAAATCGTCTATGATAAGGAAGTTGGCCGTAGTAAAGCTCCAGAGGGGACCTGTCCACGGGCTATTAGCATTGGCGTTATTAGCCTCATCGATACGCCAATAGTAAGTAGTATTCCATTCAATCTGTCCGGCGTCGTAGTTTTCGGAGCCAAGGTTTCCATTGCCCTTATATTCGGGTGAACTCGTATCGGCGTTTTTAACGGCATCTTTATCAGTGCCGAAATAGACCTGGTGTGTATCGGCAAAGACTCCGTGTACCCATGTAAGAATTGGTGACTGCGTTACATCCACGGCGCCATTAGCCGGGCTCGGGCTACCAACGGCGCCCACAGTAGTAAAGCTCCAGACATCGCCTTTATGCGTTTCGACAACATCAAACTCATCGACCCGCCAGTAGTAAGTCTTGGCCAGTTCAAGCGGGCCGGGAGTATAGGTCGCAGCTCCCTGAGCTTGACCGCCTGTTGCATTGTTTACTTCTTCAAAATCGTCACCGAAATATACGGTGTGGAGTTTCGCGCCGAAACCCGGTGTCCAGCTAAGCCCTGCGTCCAGAGCTACAGACTCGGTGCTGTCAGCCGGGTCGGGAAAGTATGCAGTCTTGGGAGGAATACTAAATCTCCAGACATCGCCTTTCCACGGACTATTGGGCTCGGTATCATTAACTTCATCTATCCGCCAGTAGTAAGTTGTTCCCGGCACGAGACCGTCGGGATAGGGAAATCCTGGAAATCCAACAACGATAAACGTCCCGGCCTGGTTGCCCACGAATGTACCTTCGGCCCCTTCGTTTACATCATCAAAGTTGTCGCCTATATACACATCGTGCGAGACGGCAAAATCACCGGCCCGCCAGCTAATGTTAACCCATGTATCCGAGTGGAGTGCACCGTCGGCCGGGTTGGGAAACGCAGCTACTTCCGGTTTACGAATAGATGCATAACTGGGAAGCTCATCCGGTGAGAAAGCGCCTTCGGTCGTAAACACCAAATAATCCCAGTATTGTTCGCTTGTACATGCGGTGCAGCCGGCACCGAAAATGAAACCAATCCAGCTTTCGCCTGCCCCCACGTGCGGTTCGCTTATCACCTCCACATCATCCACATAGATATGGATATCTTCTGTATCTCTTACCATTCTTAGAATATGATACTCTGTCATATCAACATCATACGTGCTGCTGGTGTCATTCAGCAAAATATGGTCAGGGAAAAGATCCAGCCATTGGGAATTGCTCCCGTCCTGCATCCCAACCAGCACCTCAAAATTCGCCGACCCGGACTGGGAAAGCACCTTGACGCGTGCCTCGATTGTTGCCTGTTGCATCAGGGCAGCATCCGCTACGTTATACAGGAAAAAGCAGTGATTTGCACCAACATCATCAATATGAAGTTCGCCCTGGTCAGTGATTTCGGCGAATTTGTTGTCGCCCATAAGCTGCCACGCGTTATCGCCCAGTGAGGTATCATCAGGCAGTATATCTGCCTCGTAGATATATTCCCATGTGGGACCTGAAGCAAGAAGCGTGGGTATCCAGAAAAACACCGCCAATATCAACGAAGCTAATTTTATTATTTCTTTCATTCTTCATCCTCCTTATGCATAACCAATGACTGGTAGCGATTTGACTCCCGTCCAAAGAGTTTGATCAAGTGGGTATTTCCGATATATACTTCATTAAAATACTCCAGCAAGCTTCAATTTATTATTAAAATTGAGTCTAAGAGCGTCCTTGCGCGTTTCACCCATTGAGTTCTACCGCATCTGCTATTCAAGACTGGTTTGAATAATCTCCATAGGCTCTATTCTATCAAGTTCAATTCCATTTGTCACACACTATTTGAAAAATCTGCGTTAATACAGTTTAAGAATTAATCTTTTATGCGAGCAGTTTTATTATAAAGTTGAATGTTGCCTATTCAATTGAATGTATATTTTTATAAAGCTTATTCAATCTCTAAGATTTGTACATTTTTCTCTCGAAGAAATGCTTAAAAAAGCTTGCGGAGCGCCCCGATTTTTTAATAAACAGGCGTTAAAATGGGGAATTTGCCCTTGACTTGGCCTGTTAAAATGGGATATAATGTGCCTATGTTTACGAGCTTTATATCTTTTATTTTACGCATTTCGCTTATTGTTGCGCTTTGGGCATTTGTTTGGCGTTTCGTGGAGCCCAGAACACAACTCATGCGAATATTGAGAGCCGCAGTGCTCCTGCTTGGGCTGTTAGGTGTTTTATTCGTATTAAGAAGTACCGGAAGGTGATTGCATTTTCAGCATTTTGTTAATCATCAGTAAGTCGTCAATCGAGCAGCAAACAATGAAATATAAGCGACGAGTTACTTTTCCATCATAATTAAATCCTCGTAGGTTTCGCGTTTTCTGATGAGAGAGAATTTGTCGCCGTCAACAAGCACTTCTGCAGCCCGTCCGCGTGCATTGTAATTGCTGCTCATGCTAAAGCCATAGGCTCCGGTGGTAAAGACAGACACTAGATCGCCGCGTTTGGTTACCGGCAGGGCCCTGTCTTTCGCAAAGAAATCCGCACCTTCGCATATCGGCCCAACAACATCGACAACTTCAGTGCCATCAAGCTTCAAATCCTTTTCCCGCTGCGGCGGAACAAACTTTTCATCTACCTTTGCGGGCCAGATGAAATGGAAAGCATCATATAGCGATGGACGAATCAAGTCGTTCATTCCCGCATCGACAATAACAAATTTTTTCCTGCCGCCGTGTTTAATATAAAGCACGCGAGTTAACATTATTCCTGCATTGGCGCAAATACTTTTGCCCGGCTCCAGGATAAGCTTGATGTTTTTGTCTTTCAGCAGCGGTACGATTCCCGATGCGTATTCTGTTGCTGAAGGGGCGGTGTTGGATTCGTAGTCGGCACCGTATCCCCCGCCCAGGTCGATAGCTTCTATCGTGTGGCCTTTACTGCGGAGCTGATCAATAAGAGGTAGGATTTTTTCCACAGCTTCAACATAAGGGTCAATCTTTTTGCCGCCTGTTCCCAGGTGGACATGAATTGCGCAGAGCTTTACGGCTGGATTGTCACCATAATCGGAAAAGACCTTCAGTGCCCGCTCGATGTCAACGCCGAATTTTGTTTCTTTCCTGCCCGTTTTCAGAAAAGCATGAGTTTTATATTCAACATCAGGATTGATACGCAAAGCTGCCCTGGTTTTTTTCCCCTGTTGCCGGGCTAATCGAATCAGGTTTTCAAGCTCTGCCTCTGATTCGATATTGAAATAACCGATGCCCGAGTCTAATGCTTCGATGATTTCGGTGTCGGTTTTACCGACCCCGGCATAGACGATTTGTGAAGGTTCACCGCCGGCCTGTAGAGCACGATACAGCTCCCCGCCGCTGACGATATCAAATCCGCTGCCGGCTTCGGCCATAAATTTGAGAATGTTTATATTACCGCACGCCTTAACGGAATAGCAAATTGTTGTATCGAGCCGGGCGTATGCCTTTTGAATCTTTTGCAGATGCCCCTTAAAGGTGGCCTTGCTGTAGATATAAACCGGAGTACCGACCTCTTCGGCGATTCTCTCGATACTTACGTTTTCTGCGAACAGATTGCCTTCTTTGTACTCAAAATAATCCATATTTTTGTTCTCTTTGCAAATAAACCTCATAAATTGCAAAAAAATCTATGTCGATATATGCCGATAGTATAAAGAATTGTTCGCCGATTGCAAGAAGGTGCTTACTCCTGAGATGTGGGGGTGATTGTATCCTTAGGAACTGTTGTGAGTCGGCGGTATCTGCGGTTCCGTAAATAAAAAAAAATGGAAGGCTTTGTATTCGTGACAAAACCTTCCATTTTCGCATAACTTGCCGCAGTTTATTGCGGCCCGAACAACCGGCTTTAACCGGCAGCCCGCCAAAAGCCATAGCGGGCTAAATTGCTACACTATTTTTTCTTTTTCTTCTTGGCTTTCTTCTTCGTTGCTTTCTTCTTGGCTACTTTCTTCTTGGCTTTCTTCTTTGCTTTTTTCTTCGCCATTATTGTGTCACCTCCTTTTGGCTGACTAAAAATCCTTTTACATTTTACTTAACATTACGATAATGATTTACAATAAGAAACTTTGTAAAAAAAATATACAAAAAAGTAAATTATTTTTCATATTTTTTTATCGACAAAAAGTTTAACAATACTTGATAGAAATTTTGTCTTCAGTATTTTACACAACTTCATATTTTGTTTACCATAGGCATTAATGAAATGATGAAAATTGTTTTATTATATCTTATGTTCTTATTAAAACTGAAAAAGTTGCTTTGTGTGAATTAGCCTTGTAAGAGTCGATTTATTTAACTTATAGACAGATTTCAGCGTTTTTGATTATTAAAGAAGGTTTTTATTATGTCACTCAGTAATATGTTTTCGCAGGTTGATGGAATGCAGGAAGAAAATAAAAACGACTTCTCAATTTAAATGTTTTATTGTTTGTTGACATTTTTTCTTGTTAAAGTTTTTTAATTTCTTTTGTAATATTTATTCAACAACACACATTTTGGTTGTTAATTATTTATGTCAAAAAGAAAAATAGTTTTGTTTGGCGGCACATTTGATCCGGTTCATCTCGGTCATACTACTGTTGCCGAAGAAGCAGCAAGGCGCATTGGCGCAGAGAAAATCATTTTTATTCCTGCAAAGCGCTCTCCGCTCAAAGGCTTTCTGCCAAAAGCGAGTGACAAACATCGGCTTAAGATGATAGCACTTGCAATTGCTGAACAAAAGAATTTCGAGGTCAGTGATTGCGAATTGAAAAAACCTGCTCCGAGCTATACCTTGGAGACGGTAAGACAGTACCAGGCCGAGTACGGCGGCGATACTTTAATCCATTGGCTCATCGGCGCCGACAGCATCAATGATTTGACGTATTGGTACCGGATTGTCGAACTGATTGATACCTGTATTCTTACCACTATGTACAGAGCCGGATGTGCACCGCCCGATTTTACCAAGTTTGAGCCTCAATGGGGCCCTCAACGCATCGAAAAACTCCGGCAAAATATCATCCGAACACCTTTGATTGATATAAGCAGTACGGAAATACGGGATAGATTAGCTGCCGGCCGGGATGTAGCCGACATGCTCCAGCCCTCAGTTGCCGAATATATCCGAAAACACGGTCTTTACCGGCCAAAGTCAACAGCGGACGGCCAATAGCACGTATATTATTGGTGTATGCTGTTTGTTTCGACCGACTTTTGCAGCCAATTATACCATTCTGCCATACCTTCACCGGTTTTGGCCGATATCGGGAAAATCTTAATGTCTTTATTTAGTTTGCAGGCGTCGGCTTTCACTTTCTCGATGTTGAAATCCACATGCCCGCCAGCCAACAAATCAATTTTGTTTATTAACAGCACCTTTGACTTTGCGAAAATAGCGGGATACTTTACGGGCTTGTCATCTCCTTCCGCCACGGACAGCACGACTATCTTGCCGGCCTCTCCAAGCTCAAACGCCGAAGGGCAAACCAGATTGCCTACGTTCTCAATAAAAATCAAATCCAGATCTTCGACTGGTAATTGTTTGAGTGCCTGGCTAATCTGGAGTGCGGATAAATGACAGGCGCCTTCGGTATTTATCTGAATAGCCGGAGCTTCGGTTGCTCTGATTCTCTCGGCGTCTATATCGGTCTGTATATCGCCTTCAATGACGCCGACTTTAATTTTACCTTTTAAGTCGTTTATTGTTCTGGTAAGAATTGTAGTTTTACCGGAGCCGGGAGATGATATCATATTAAGGCATAATTTCTTCCGCTCGGTCAGAAACAGAATGTTTTCAAAAGCATACTTTTCATTTTCAATGAGGATTTTCCTGCCAACGTCAATCTTTTTCATAGTATTAGTCCGTTTGGAATTCTATTTCTTCAAGTATCAAAGGTGCATCAGCCATCAGCTCAAAATCTTCACTGCCGCACTTAGGGCATCCTGGAGACGAAAACTCAACATCGAATTTTCGATTACAATTCTTGCAGAGCCCCTGTAATGGTTTATGTTCTATTTTCAATGTCATGCCTTCACACGATGTATCTTTTGTGATTGCCTCAAAAGCAAAGCAAAGTGCTTCGTCATTGATAGGGTTAAGCGTCCCGCAACTGATTTTTGCGCCTATGGGCCTGGCGTTATGTTTTACTGCTTCATCTGATATTATCGTTATCAGGCTCTCGGCCACGGTCATTTCGTGCATCAGCATATCCTCGGCAGCTCTCGCCCGTATGGCATCTGCACAATTCTTTTTCCGCCAATTTGCGTTTTCATTTCCACCAAAGGCACATCACAGCTTTGGCAAACTTCACCGATTACTTTTGCTTCTTTACCCAACGGATGATTTTTACAAATCCTCAGACAGTCATCGGCCGATTCCGGCGAGACAATCGCAATAAATTTGCCTTCGTTTGCTATTGTCAGCACATCGAAACCAAGCATATCGGCGGCCGCCTGCACCACCGGCTTGATCGGTATATCAGCTTCGTGAATTTCGAAGCTCAATCCGCTGCTTCTTGATATTTCATTAAGGCTCGCGGCCAACCCTCCGCGCGTCGGGTCCCGCATAAATTTTATGCCGGTCGTATTTTCCAGCAGCTCACAGGTCAAGCCCGCCAGAGCTGCACAGTCGCTTTGCAAATTAGATTGAAATTTGATGTCCTCTCGCTGTGAGATAATAGTCATCCCGTGGTCGCCTATGGTACCGTTGATAATTATTTTGTCCCCGACGGAAATTTTGTCATATCCCAGATCCGCACAGTCAAGTTTTACTCCGATTCCCGCTGTATTTATGAAAATCCTGTCGGCAGCACCGGCTTCAACCGTTTTGGTATCGCCGGTAACAATATTGACATTATTTTGGCGGGCGGCTTCGCTTATACCGGCTAAAATCTTATCGAGTAACTTAAATTCAAAGCCGTCTTCGATTATCAATGACAACGCTAAAGCAACCGGTCTCGAACCGGCGACAGCTAAATCATTTACTGTTCCGCAAACAGCTAATTTTCCGATATCTCCGCCGTTGAAGAACAATGGTTTTACAACGTAGCTGTCGGTGGTAAAGCACAGCGATTTCGAAGCGACGTTCAGATTTGCCGAGTCACCCAGCTCCGAGAGAGTTTCATTGTCGAGGCTTGGCAGAATATGCCGGCGGATCAGCTCATCTGTAAGTTGTCCGCCGCCTCCGTGTGCAAGCAGGATTCTGTCGTTTTTTTTTGCTTCAGTCATCAGTTAATGTGCTCTTTCCCGGCCGTACTTAAACCACGCGGCACACGCCCCTTCGGAGCTGACCATACAAGGCCCAATAGGTTCTTGAGGTGTACAATTGTTTCCGAATAATCCGCATTCCGTTGGTTCTATCAATCCACACAATACTTCACCACATCGGCATCCTGTTTTATCTTCACCCGGTGTTTCGCTTATTTTGAATCGTGTAAAGGCATCGAATCGACTGTATTTTTCTTTTAATTTGAGCGTGCTTTTTTCTATCTTTCCAAGTCCCCGCCAGTGGCCATCAACCGCTTCGAAGCACTCAGCGATGATTTTTTGTGCAGCGATATTGCCTTCCCTGGTTACCACCGCATCGTACATTGATTTTAGCTCTGGCTCGCCGGCTGCGAGCTGCCTACAAATTTCACCGAGTCCTTCGATTATTTGCAATGGTTCAAAGCCGACCACAACGCACGGCCGACCGAAATCTTCCACAATCTCGGCAAAAGCCCCGTACCCGATTATTACACTGACATGCCCGGGACAAAGAAAGGCATCTATTTTATCATTTTTTGCACTCAAAAGTGCCCGCATCGCAGGGGTAACCAGCTTGTGCCCACTCAATATAAAAAAATTATCGACTGCCTGTTCAGCCGCTTCTTTTACCACCACAGCGGTGGCCGGAGCAGTGGTCTCAAAGCCTACCGCGACGAACACAACTGTTTTTTCGGGATTGTCTTTGGCCAGTTGCAGTGCATCTTCACTGCTGAGAACAACTTTGACGTTGGCTTTTGCCTGCTTTCTTTCGAGCGAGCTGTTTTTGCCGGGAACCCGAATCATGTCACCGTACGTGGCGATTAAACAATCTTCGCGGTCCGCTAATTGCAGAACGATATCGATATAACCTTGGTCTGTAACGCAGACGGGACAGCCCGGCCCGGACAGAAGTTTCAGCTCCTTCGGCAAAGTTGACCTTATGCCGTTTCGAAAAATAGAGACCGTGTGAGTACCGCAAACCTCCATTATATTGATTTGCCGAGCTAACTGCTTACAGGCGGTGTTACAAAGATTCTGTGCTTTTTGAATTCTATCGAGCATAATTTAGCGCTGTCATTTCTGTACGAACACAGGTTCGGTCACTGTTCGTAATAACGCTTATCCGGAAATCTTATCCGGTGTGTCCTGAAATTCGTTAATTTCTGCAATAAGCTGCCAGGTCTTTTTTGCTTCTTCTTCATCGACGAGTGAGATGGCAAAACCGGCGTGTATCAACACCAAATCCCCTAATTTAGCTTCCGGCAGGAGTGTAGTTTTGGCCTTCCAGCGATTGCCCATAGCATCTACAACAGCCCTGTCCCCATCCAGTTCAATTATTCTTGCCGGTATTGCCAGACACATAATCGTCTCTCGTAATTCACATTTAATTTTGTTATAGCTCAATGGCTAATATTGTTTTCTCGTCCTCATTTTATTGTATGATGTCCTTTGGGTCAATCTTTGGTTTGTAGAAAGGTTAAATCCTTCTCTGAAGACTGTAATTTTGGCCATTTGTTTCTTAAGAGGTCTCATAAAAAGTGTTTGACAAGAAAATATACAAAGTCTATTCTTCTTTAAGATGTGAATGAGTAATCCGTGTATATGGGAATTATCTATGAACATAGAGCAATTTCTCCACGAAAAACGCGATGATATCTGTACCATTGCTGCAAAGCATGGTGCGTTCAACATTCGTATTTTTGGCTCTGTTGTACGTGGCGAAGCCGGCCCGGACAGCGATATTGATTTTCTCGTTGACGCAGGCCCGACTACAAGCTCCTGGTTTCCCGCCGGTCTCATATTGGACCTTGAAAAAATGCTGGGGCGCCGTGTCGAGGTTGTTACGGAGAAAGCTCTAAATCCTTATATTCGCGACCATGTGCTTGCCGAGGTTAAACCGTTATGAGAGATAATACCACAGCAAGATACTGTAAAATATGTTTGACAACCAGGTACACGAAATTTATCCTTCATAATCGATAATTATCGGCATTACAGAATAGATTGATGGAGATCAATTATGAATTGGCAAGACTATATTACTGTTGATCCAAATGTTTGTCATGGTAATGCTTGCATTAAGGGCACACGTGTAATGGTGTCAGTTGTGCTTGACAATTTAGCTGCGGATTTGTCTGTAGAAGATATTTTACGTAGCTATCCTTCGCTTAAGCAAGAATCAATTCTGGCGGCTATTTCCTATGCAGCTGACCTTGCACGTGAACGTATTATTTCCATACCGGTGTAGAACAGGTTATGAATTTCAAAATCGACGAAAATATGCCGGTAGAAGTGGCGGAGTTACTTAAGCAGGCCGGGCACGATGCTATAACCTTATCAGAGCAAAATCTCATCGGCATTTCTGATACTAACCTTGCTGTCGTCTGCCAGAAAGAAAAACATATCATCATAACATTGGACACTGACTTTACTGATATCAGAACATATCCTCCCAGTAATTTTCCCGGAATTATCGTGATGCGATTGAATCGACAGGATAAACCTCATATTCTTGAGGTTTTTGGACGCGTAATACGTTTATTTTCCCAAGAACCGATAGACCAGCACTTATGGATTATTGAAGAACACAGGCTCAGGATAAGAGGTTAGAGAAGTTATGTAGTCTGTCGTCCAATACGATTTTCATGCCCTACGATTCTTGATTTTGTTAGCGAGTTGAAGAAGGAAAGTTTTACAACCCGAAATTAACTTCTCCCAATCTTCCGATTCATACTCAATGTCATCGCCTTCTGTGCCACCTGAATTTTTCGCAAAATCCTCATTTATTGTACCGTTTGAGTGCTTGAAGCAGTTATTTAGTAACCTGACCCGATTAACGTTGTTGAAGCATGGAACGTCGTCAAATTTGATATTCAAATTCGTCTCGAATAGCTTTCTTAAATCTCCCCAATTTGGCCTTCTCAAATTGACCATTTTAATCCAAGTGATCTACCAATAATGCTTTACGCTTCATTAGCTTAGCTGCAATTGCCGCCTGTCCCAGCGATATTCCGCCATCGTTCGACGGGACGTCCCGGTTAAATAATACTGAAAAACCAGCTTTCTTCAAGAGTTTAATGCAACGAATAATCAAATATCGATTGCAAAACACTCCGCCGCTTAGTGCAACCGTATTTAATTTTGTGCTTTCTCTTGCTGATTTGGCCATTTCGAGCAGGCCTGCTGCAAGGCAATTGTGAAATTTTGCTGAGATAATTCCAACAGCCTTCTTTTCTCTGATATCAGCGATTAGCTGCTTTATCATACCGCCCAAGTCAAGTTGAAGTGGTTCGCCGGTCCTGTTTATTAGTTCAAAGTCATATAACTCTTCAATCTCATCCTCAATCGCTGCCTCCAGTGCCATCGGCAATTGCGCTTCAAAATAGTTATAACCACCCAGCCCGACCATAGCGGCAACTGCATCAAAAATACGGCCTAAGCTTGAAGTTTCAACGGTGTTAATCTGTTTTTCGATTTGCTCCAAAATAATTCGTTGCTTGTTCGCATCTGGCTCGATTCGTTCGAGCAGCCACCCGAATTTATCAATGTTAAAGTCATCTCCGTAAGTTTTCTTTAACAGTCCGAGGGCAGGTCTGAGGGCTTCTTTACTTGCTCTATCAGCGCCGGCCAACTGGTAATAAGCCAAATGGCCGAACCGCTCAAATTTTTCAAGAGATGCTATCAAGCACTCGCAGCCCCAGACAGCTCCATCTGTCCCGTAGCCGGTACCATCCGCAGCAAGCCCGATGACCGGCCCGCTAAGGCCGTGTTCAGCCAGGACCGATGCGATGTGTGCCCAGTGGTGCTGAATGCTGAGTACTTTCAGACCGGCCTGCGACATAGTATGTTGCGTGGAAAGATAGCCGGGATGAAGGTCACAGGCCACAACTTCGGGCCTGACTTCGAATAATTTTCGCAGATGCTCGATTGAATCGATGTAGTGATGATAGACCTCTGCATCTTCGAGGTCGCCTATATGTTCGCTGCAGATAAACTGATTTTGTTTTGTGAAACAGAAAGTATTTTTTAAATCCGCTCCCGCAGCGAATATTTCCTGCCGGCAGTTTTGTTCTGCAAAGATAGGGCCCGGCACGTATCCTCTGGCCCTTCTTAAAAGGACCGCCTGTTCGTCCACAAGGTGCACAATCGAGTCGTCAACCTGCCTGAAAATTTCCCTGTCGTGCATCAAGAAGGCATCAGCGATACCGCCGAGTCGTTCCAATGCTAATTCATTTTTGCAAATCAACGGTTCGTCGGAAATATTGCCGCTGGTCATTACCAGCACATCTGTTCGGCGGCCGTTTAGCTGCTCGAACAAAAGGTAATGAAGCGGCGCATAGCAAAGCATAAAGCCGTAAGTATTAACACCCTCGGCTACCGATGGAGCCAGGGAGCAGTTTCTTTTTTGAAGCAATAAAACAATCGGGCTTTGCGGACTCTTTAAGAGATGCTCTGCCGATTCGCTCACAAGTGCATATTTTTTTATCTTTTCAATTGAATCGGTCATCATAGCAAACGGCTTATGGTCTCGCTTCTTGCGGTACCGCAATTTTTCAACCGCCTTGTTATTCAGCGCATCAACAGCCAAATGAAACCCGCCGACACCTTTTATTGCCACGATTTTTCCGGCCGACAATAAACCCGCGGTTTCGGCGATTACTTTGTCGGTTTGCGTTTCTATTGTCTTTCCTTTTGTGTCCGTCAGCCGGATTGCCGGCCCGCATTCGCAGCATGCGACGGGCTGAGCATGAAAGCGCCGGTCGGTTATCTCTGTATATTGAGCAGCGCATTTTTCACACATTTTAAAGACAGACATCGTGGTATTAGGTCTGTCGTAAGGAATGTTTTTGACTATTGAATATCTCGGGCCGCAGTTAGTGCAGTTTATAAACGGATAGCCGTACCGAAAATCTTCTTTTTCCGCCATCTCTGTAAGGCAATCCCGGCATGTGGCAATATCAACAGTTACCTGCGATAGCGGTGTTCCCGTTGAATCGCTGGTTTGGATGGTGAATTTGCCTTCTGCTTCAATTACAGGTATCTCAGTCACGTTGCAGGTTTTTATTTTTGCTAAGGGCGGTTTGTCGGAATCCGACTGCAATCTGGTCAAAAATTCTTCTAATTTGTCTTCTTTGCCCTGCAATTCGATAGTAACACCCCTTGTGTCGTTATATACAAAGCCGGACAAATCCAGCTTTTGTGCTAATCTGTACACGGCCGGGCGAAAACCTACCCCCTGCACACGACCTGTTATGAATATTTTTTGCCTTTTGACCACAATCTTTTTTTCTTAATATTCTTTATTGATTACTAATAGATAATTATTTAGAATGTTCATAAAAGATAAAAAAAGCAAATAGAAAATAACAAATAATAAATCATCTGGGGCCATAGCTCAGTTGGGAGAGCGCTTGCATGGCATGCAAGAGGTCGTGGGTTCGAATCCCATTGGCTCCATTATGCGGGGATTTTCGGAAGTGTTTTTGTGAGAGGGATTTACAGATGAGTCAGTTTCAACAGATTCTTTTTTTGCGCCAGTGTCCAACCAGTGTCTAAATCATTTTGAGTTTTACCGCTTTCGAGCACTTCATCCATAACATTTCGAGTCAAATTCAAGTGCGATTCGTCAACGATACTATAGAATTTGTTCGTGGTATTCATGTCGCTATGACCAAGGTAAAACTTCACCACGTTAGCCGGTCGTGGGGTGCAAATATTCATCCGCGACTAAGTCACTATTCTTTCAAAAGTAAAGACTTGAAATATCGGCAGTAGTTTGATGTCTCAATGACATTCTGGCATTGGTTCTTCCTTGAAGAGAATGAGCCTGGACTTGGGAATTCGATAAAAGAACACACTCTATCGGCTATGACATAACATTGTTCTGATCATCAAGCGGCTAATCGGTGATAAGATTTCAGCAGACCACCCAGTCGTTCGATGCAGACAATCTTCGCCGTTTCTTCAATAGTGTGTTTGGGCTCAATGATCCTGCCCAGCGATTGGTGAATGCGTTCGTGATGGTAATACTCACAATATTGCTCAAGAACATATTCGAGTTGCGTCACGGACGACAGAATCAAATAATCCAAACGCTCGGATTTTACGGATTTGACATAGCGTTCGACGTAGCAATTCAAATCTGGGCTTCGGGCAGGAAGCTTCACCGGTTCTATTCCAGAACTCTTCAGTATCTCATGGAATCCTTCTGTGGTATACAGCGGATCTCGATCATGGATTAAATATCGTTTCTCATGGAGAAAACCATCCTCCAAATCCGTAAGAATCTTTGCTACTTGTTTCATATAGGCCCCATCCGGTTGAAGCTTGATAGGAGCAAAAAAGACCTTCCGGGTATCAAGCTCCATAACAAAGAACACCGTACAGCGGACTAGTTTGTGGCTCACAAGAAGCTCAATGGTAAAGAAGTCACAGGAGGCTAATACATCCCAATGACTTTGAATGAATTCGTGCCAGGTTGATCTGACGGTTAAGTCTGGCTCAGGATCATAACCGTTTTCGATCAATATATTCTGTGGCCGTTCAGGTCCTTATGTTGGCCTGAGGCAGAAGTGATGGAGTAGGAGTT
>CAZZAX010000151.1:0-13972 GCA_964653075.1 uncultured Pirellulales bacterium | reverse complement strand
GATATTTGATGATAGTAAACCTCAGAAATATGGTTAGATTTTTTATTTTATATTTAAGAAGAATCGTACTGGTATATCTCTATGGAATGGACATATCCTCCTCTTCTCGAATTTCATGGAGAGTCTATCTTGACAAGACCTATCCTAAAGGCATTCACATAGGTGAAGAATCTTACATTGCTTCAGGCAGTATGGTTTTAACTCACGATTTCTGCCGTGGAATTCGCACTGATACTTATATCGGAAAACGCTGTTTCATTGGAGCTAATGTGATTGTACTCCCAGGAGTTACCATCGGAGACTCTGTTGTTGTTGGTTGCGGAGCAGTTGTAACAAAGGATGTGCCTTCGGGCAGAGTGGTGGCCGGTAATCCTGCACGTGTTGTTCATGACAATATTAAGACAGGCCGATATGGGGAAATCCTTAATTTGAAGCCGTAATATCTAATCTACTCGACTTGACTGAAATTTTATATTGGATGCTGCGAAATATGTAAAGCGAGAGAGGGTTCTTCTACTTCAGGAAGGGTAGGCTCTTGACGAACCGCATCCCTTATATGCGGTGGTCCCAGGCATGGGCATTCCATGCTTTGACGGAGTACAGTTCGAAATGGCTGACATCCTAAAAGAGCAAACAAATGCAAACACTTGATTCGTATTATCGAAGTCTTAAAGTTATGTCATCTGGGGAGATTGCTTGGCGCATGTGCTCCTTGTTTCGTGATCGTGCCGACCGGATTCTCGTCGGCCATCGACAGCGAATAAGAAAACCTTCCGCATTCTTAAATGGAGACGGCAAGACCGAAGGGCCGGGTTTTCGGGTATGTGATATAGCCGTTGGGCGGGGAAGAGGGGAAGGTGAGAAGGTAGGAAGAGAAGAAGGTGACAAGATAGGAAGAGAGGAAGGTGACAGGTACGATTCTCTGCTGACTCGGGCGGAGCGAATCGCAGAGCATCGGTTCGATTTTTTCGACCTTAAAGATAAACACCTTGGCGATCCGATTGCTTGGAATCGCGACCACAAACGCGGCCAGGACACGCCTATGTTGTATTGCCCATCTCTCGATTACCGGGATGTTGAGAAGGTAGGGGACTGCAAGTTTGTCTGGGAACCCAATCGCCATCACCAGCTCGTAGTACTTGGCCGGGCCTGGAGTCTTAGCGGTGATGTTCGATTTGCCAATGCCGTGGCGGAACAACTTGAAAGCTGGCTCGAGCAGAACCCCTATGGTGTCGGAATTAACTGGCGCAGCGGGCTGGAACTTGGGATAAGACTCATCAACTGGGTATGGGCTTTGGATCTCATAGAGGAGTCGGGAGCTGTCGACGACCAGCTAATAAATAGAATATTGGACTGCGTATCGCGTCATGTCTGGGAAATCGACAGGAAGTATTCACGCGGCTCTTCCGTAAACAATCATCTGATTGGTGAGGCTGCAGGGGTGTTTATAGCAACGAGTTATTTCGGGAATTTGAGGAATGCCCCCTTCTGGCAGGCAAAGAGCCAGGCTATTCTCAATAGGGAAATAATCAATCAGACATTTACCGATGGGGGCATGTTGGAGCAGGCTATTGGGTATCATTTTTTTGTTCTGCAGTTCTTCGTCATTGCTGGTGTTACAGCGCGTGCGGCAGGTCAAGATTTTCCCGAATCCTATTGGTCAAGACTGGAAAAGATGTTTGAATTTCTTGGTACCCTAAGTGAGGGCGGGGACAGCCTGCCTTTGTTTGGCGATTGTGATGATGGCTATGTCCTGGACCTAGGAGAAAATCCACATGATATCCGGCAGTGGCTGTCTGTAGGAGCAGCACTGTTCAAAAGAAGTGATTTCAAAGCTTGGGCAGTGGGGTATGCCGAGCCGGTGGATTGGTTGCTTGGCAGACAGGGGCTCGAAAGTTTCAAGGCGATCCCAAAGCTGCAAAACAAGACAATTACTTCTCAGGCTTTTAATGACAGCGGCTACTATCTGCTGCAAAATGGCGAGCTTGATTCGCCGGACCGTATAAGCGTGGTATTTGATTGCGGCCCGTTAGGGATGGAACCCCTTGCGGGGCACGGGCATGCGGACACCTTGAGTTTTACTCTCCGGGCGTTTGGAAGGGATGTCCTGGTTGACCCGGGGACTTACGATTACTTTAGCTATCCGAAATGGAGAGAGTATTTCCGCAGTACAAGAGCACATAACACGGTCGTTATTGATGGCCAAAACCAATCTGAAATGCTGGGTCTTTTTCTTTGGGGCAAGAGAGCAAAGGCTGAGTGTCTTAGTTGGCAACCCTCGGATGTTGGCGGTAAAGTAATTGGACAACATGATGGCTATATGCATCTTGATGATCCTGTTACCCATAAACGTATGCTTGATCTGGACGGCCGTGAGCTTGTGATACGCGATGACATTATTGCCCGTAAGAGGCACAAAATAGAGGTTTATCTTCATCTGGCTGAGCATTGTGTAGTTAATCCAGCAGGTAAGAATCGTTATCTCGTCTATGTTGAATCGGGAACAATTGAAATCGAATTGGATCCATGTCTTCATGTCGAATCATTCAATGGCAGTGAGAACCCAATTTACGGTTGGGTCAGCCGGGGCTATCATCAAAAACAGGCATGCACAACACTTGTTGGTCGCTGCACAAGTAAAGGTAACACATGCCTGGTGAGCAGGATCAATATAGGTAAATTTAATCCGGATTTCCCATATGAAGCAGTACAAGAAATCAGAAATCTGAAAGTGTAAAGTAAGGCTGAACAAATGATAAAAAATAACAATCCCACTAGTAAATCGGTTATTATAACTGCGGTAGTAGCAGGTCTCCTGATGTTCATTTCCAGTGCTGCGTATCGCGTTCTGGCTGCTCGACTGGAGGCTCCCGTGAATACAACCTCACTGTCTTCTGCCAAATTGGAACGATTACCCCTGCAAATTGAAAGTTGGAAGGGCCAGGATGTGCCGCTGGATGAGGCCATAGTTCGTGCCACGGATACCGAAGCGCACATCAACCGTAGATATTTACGAGGCAATTCTTCGGAATATATCTCGTTATATATCGCCTATGGTGTAAGAGCACGTGATTTGGCGCCGCACCGCCCGGAAGTCTGCTATACCGGGGCCGGCTGGACGCTCATTGATAAGCGTTCTGAGGAGCTGCCCTTGAGTGATGGAATGGAACTGCCATGCATGATTTTGCAGTTTTCTCGTGGAACGTTGAATACTCAGAAAACCGTACTTCTGAATTACTATATCGTTGATGGTCAGTATTACCGGGATGTTTCAGTCTTACGATCCAAGGCATGGCGGGGCTCCGGCGCAGTTCGTTATGTGGCTCAAGTACAGATAGCTACTTCCACCACAATGAATTTGAATGCCGACTCAGCAGAGAGATTAGTTTGTGAATTTGCCGCCGATTCAGCTTCATCGATATCCGGATTGTTCGAAAGCGATGAAGAAGGGAAAGTGGGAAGAGAAGAAGATAGGAAGGTAGGAAGGTAAGAAGATGGGAATATGGGAAGGTAAGAAGATAAGAAGGTAGGAAGATAGGAAGAGAAGAAGATTGGAAGATGGGAAGGTAAGAAGATGGTAAGTGGGAAGGTAGGAAGGTAAGAAGATAGGACAGTGATACGGTGTGACAGTCATACGGTCGTACGGTGATACGGTCACACTGTCAAACTGCCGAAGCGCCGGCTTCGCCGGCTGGAGTAACAAATAGTGATTAAAAAGCTTATTCGCCGCGGACATGCTGCACAGATTTCCGGCAGTCACCAATTGCCGGACAATCTCCTGGGAATTGTTTCGGTCTTATTGGCAATGCTGGCCGTGACTATCTGGTCGTATTGGTCTATAAGTGCGAACATTTTCAGGGAATGGCAAAGAAACGATGATTACTCTGCGGGCCAGCTTGTACCGCTGATCGCACTTTTCCTTGTATGGCACCAGAGGAAAACGCTTAGAAGATGCATGCTGAGGCCGTGCTGGTGGGGTATAGTGCTGCTTATACTGGCGCAGGCAGCGCGGTTTTACGGATTACTGTTCATGTACGAATCGGCAGTGCGATACTCAATGGCACTGACCCTGGCTGGTCTGGTTCTTATGGTTGCCGGCTGGCAGGTGTTTCGTAATATCTTTGGGATATTATTGTTCCTCTTTCTTATGTTCCCTTTGCCCGGACGTGTTCACAACCTAATAAGCGGACCGTTGCAGAGAATGTCAACGACGGGGTCGGTATTTCTTTTGGAGGCGTTTGGCGTCAGGGTCAGCCGGGAGGGAAATGTCGTTATGCTCAATGGTGAGATACCTATGGCGGTGGCGGAGGCCTGCAGCGGTTTGAGAATGCTAACGGCTTTCGTTATTGTTGCGGCATTCGTGGCGTACATGATAAGGCGCTCAAAGCTGCAAAAAGCAGTTCTGCTTTTATCAAGTATTCCTGTCGGGGTGATGTGCAATATTGTTAGACTATGTGTGACGGCGGTGCTATTTCTGCTTGCAAGCTCCGAGGTGGCAGAGAAATTCTTTCATGATTTTGCCGGTCTGGTCATGATGCCGGTTGCTGTTTTACTTATGTTCGGCGAGCTATGGCTGATGGATAAACTAAAGGTGCCTGAGCCCGATATTCCGCAGGGAAAGGCAACAGCGCAAACCAAATCAACCTCTCCGGCCGGAGAGAAAAAGGTGAAGAAAAGAAGGCAACACGCATAGGAATAAATAGTCGGCAAGCTCGGGTGAAATGCTGTAGCAGAACCATATGAATACACCAAAAGTGCTGCACTTAATGGTTGAGAGAAAGAAAGCTGTAAAATTTTTCATCCAAAATGGGTAATATTTAGGTATAATCGGGGAGCTTGTCGAATGATAGAATATAACATCTTGTAAACAAAGAGGTTAAAGGAAAGAGGCAAAGATTGGGAATCAGTAAAAAATTTGTGTTTTTTTCATTTTTTTCTCGACTTTGAGGGAGAAGTATGGTATTTTTAACCAAGTTATATATTTATAGAGTGATGGGTATGATAAGCTGATGATGAAGAGAGAATTATTCATAACAGTCATCGGGGCGTTAGTCCTTACATCGGTAGTGTATGCCGATATGGTGCCGGTATCTCAGCAGGATACTGGACGTAGGCAATCACCGTCTGTTTGCGATAAGGTAAATCTCTATCAAAATAACTTGTCCGACTCATATAATTTCCCCAGCATTGCCGACCTGAGTTCATTGTCTGTTGGGTTTTTACCACAGGCAAATGCGGATGTCAGCCAAAACACTGAAGTGCAACAGCCACAAATATTGACGGATGGGCCGGGTAGCATCAGTTTATGTCTGTCCGCTCTGATAGGCCTGGGTTTGTGCAGTTCCACTCACTTCGTGAAAAGGCTGTCCTTTAGCTTTATCCCGGAATGGTACCACAACGGCGGCCCCTTCCAAATCGGCCATAGCTATGCTGTAACTCCGGAATCTCTCTGCCCGGTACCGGCTTGTTGTTTTGTTCAGCCGGTCTGTGCGGTGGAGGATTCTCTTTTAAAATATCGCTTGAGGAATACGGTCGTATCCCTCTGGCGAAAATCACAATTCACACCAGCCGTTATTGCATCTCGCGGACCTCCTAATCTGCCCAATGAAGCGTAGACGGAGTGAAATTGCGTAAATTTGCAATTGAAAACCTTTAAAAAGAACCTGAAGTTTATGTGTCAACTTCAGGTGGAGGCTAAAAACAATGAGAAAGTTAATATTTATAACAACAATTTGTGCTCTGTTGGCTATACCAGCGTTAGCTGAACCTACAGCCAGAGTGTACCAAACGACTTATTCTAATGGCAGCGGGGGCGAGTTCGCTTTAAGCTTCATCAATTGGGACTGGAATCCTTTGCCTTATTACGATGCCAGTACAAGCAACATCGTCCATTCTCCTTCTTTCCAGACATTCTGTGTAGAACACAGTGAAAACTTCAACCCAGGTACGGAGTACAGCGTAACGTTTAGTAATAACGCAATCGCGGGTGGAGGTGGTCCATCGGGTGATCCAATTTCACTAGGCACGGCCTGGCTCTACCATATGTTTCAGAGTCAAGATCCAGATCTCGGATATGACTGGGGTGCTGGCCGTGTTACCAGTGCCGGGGAACTCCAGAATGCAATTTGGTATCTTGAAGGAGAAGGCGGTTCACTCACCCCGGCGTACTCAGCTATGCTCACAGACAAATTCGGCAGCGTGACCGATGCGATGGCTGATAACCACGTGGGATTAAACCCTGTTATGGTTGTGAATCTGTGGGACAAAGGTTTTGCGGGTAATTTAGACCATCTAATCCAGGACCAGTTGGTATGTGTTCCTGTTCCGGCAGCCGCCTTGCTGGGCATGCTCGGTTTGGGTGTAGCCGGCTTGAAATTGCGTAAGTATGCATGAGAGCCCTGTAGTAGTAGGTAATCGTGTATATTGATTAAGTGATAAGACTTGCAGGCGAAGCCCCTGTTAAAGGGGCTTCGTCGCGGGTATTTCTTCGTGGAGGAGTAATCAAAAATTAACCTGTCTTAAGGTTAATATAGTGGTGGTATTACAGCAAACAACAGGTGTGGGTAAAGTGTACACATGGTTTAACGACTTCCTGTTGTTTTCTATATTCGTAGTGGAGTTCCTTGACTTAAGTCGAGGCTTCTTTGGGGGTAATTTTCGCGCATAACTGACTCGAATATGCTTTGAGAAGCATACCTGCCGGATAAATATTGTTTTGTAGCTGTTATTCAATACCTTTGAGAACCTGTTCAAATCATTTCAATCGATTAAATTTAAATACCAATAACATGTCCCTAAACGGTAATTCAGTGATATTCCAAAGGAGGTATACCATGTATGGTTGGAACAAATGCGCGAAGATTAATGTAAAGGTACTTATCATTCTGATAATTATCACGGCAGCAATTGTAGCATCCTTATTTACCGCCCGTCATATCAGAAGAAACATTCTCTCGGAAATGGCCCTGAAAGCAGGGGAAGCTGCCTATAAAAAAGAGGACTGGCTGGCTGCATATAAAAATTTCAGACAGTACCTTGGCAGAAATCCCGATGATGTCGAAATCCTCAAGAAGTATGCCAAGGCAAGCCTGTCCATCTGGCCACTTGAGCTCAATTATGTCGGTGGAGCAATCGCTGCATATCGTCGTGTCATGCAAATTGTCCCTCGCGACGATATTGCCTATGAAAAGCTCGCTATGCTCTATGCCACCACAGGCAATTATGAAGAACTTGCCTATATTGCTCGAAAGCGTAATACGGAAGTCCCGAATGACCGAAAAGCCCCGCTGCATCTGGCTGAAGCACTAATACGACTAAATAAAGACCAAGAAGCTGAGACAGAACTTAAAAAAGTCATAGACGCTCTCGGTGCTCTCAAGCACCTTCCGGAGAGATATCCCGAATACGTGCGAGCTTGTGTGTTGATGAGCCAGATCATCCTTCGGGAAGATGCTTTTAATGCCAAAAAAATTGCCCTGAAAAAACTAAATGAAGCTTTAATCTACGACCCGGATTCTGTTGAGGCACTGATCTGTCGTGCTCAATTTTATCGCCAAATGGCTGAAATCCCCGGCGCTAGCGAGGAAGACGAGGAAGACGAGGAAGACAGGCTAATACGACTGGGAGGCGCTCGCCGCAAAGATCTCGAGGAAGCCGATAATCTTGGCACAGAAAACCCCATACTTCTCTATTCCTTAGGCGTAGAATGGATGCTACTTGGCGAGCTTGACCTGGCTGAGGCCGAACTGCGGGCTGCTGAGAGTCTTCCCCAGGAAGCTCTGGAGGAACACTTTTTCGACTTAAGTGACTGGGCTGTTGCAAAATTTCGCTTAGCTACGGAACTGGCGATACGGAGGGCGGATATAACTGAAAGTGCCTCTCTTGCAGATGAAGTGCTGAAATTACTAACAGAAAGAAGACATATGATCCAGGTTCTTCCGTCTGCTATCAGGCTTTATATTGTCGCAGGCAAGATTACGGAGGCGCGGAAATGTCTGGACGAGTATATTGACATCATGTATACCCAGGAGGGGCAAAAAGAGTCCAAGCTGCAGCTTGCCTATCTGCAAGCGCTGGTAGCGAAAGCTGAAGACGACTCATATGCTGTCATTAATGTCCTGCAACCAGCCGTCATGAGTGATGTCTCTAATCCCACATTGTGGCGGCTTCTGGCGGAGGCCTATAGCCGAACAGACCAAACCCGGCGGGCAATCAGTGCCTTATCCAAGTATCTTCGTATTCGTCCTCGAGATGCTGAAATGACAAAGCAACTGACAAAGGAATACCTCAAACTGCGGAACTGGAGCAAGGCGTTACAGGTGGCGCGGCTGGCAGAATCTATGAACCCAACGGAAATTATCCTCAAGCTGCTTCGCATTCAGGCGAGCATCAATATCGTGGCTGAACAGCAGGAGGAGGTGACCACGGCGATACGTCAGGCATTAGTAAAAGAAGTGGAAGAATTAGAAAAACTTCGTGAGAAGCATCCTGATAACGTTGATATCCGCATATTGCAGGCGGACATAGCCAATGTCCTTAAAGATCCTAATACGGCTGAAAGTGAGCTGAACGAGGCCATTGAACAGTGTGAGGAGTCTCTAAGGGCCGAGATGCGGCTTGCAATGCACTACTACCGAACAGGACGGATACCTGATGCGATCAACGTCTGCGAGACTGCCTGTGGGCGGCATTCCGAGGTTGCCGAGCCCTGGCTTTCTTTGTCAAGCATTTATGTCGCTAATAAAGACTATACTGAAGCCCTAAGTTGGCTCAGGCAGGGGCTGGAGAAAGTAGTCGGCAAATGGGAAAAACGGAAAGTATCGATACAGCTTGCTTTACGGGAGCTTCTGAATGGGAATGAGGACTCAGGGATAAAGATCCTGACTGAAGTCGCATCGCAGGATAAAAGGGAAGTTCATGCTCGCTCACTATTATTAAGTATTAGTGCGGTCCAGCAGGACCAGGCGAAAGTTCAAGAACTGATCGGCGAATTACGCGCTGCCGAGGGAGAAAGTGGGCTTAAGTGGCGTCTGCACCAGGCGACCATGTGGCTGTCGTCGAAAGAATGGCGTTCAAAGCAGCAGGATATTGATAACTACCTTCAATATTGCATTAATTCCGATCCTGAATGGTCATCACCGGTACTGCTCCTCGGAGAAATGCATGAGAAGCTGGAAAACTTCGAACGTGTGGAAGATATCTACCGCCAGGCATTGGTTCGCAATCCTTCGGCCACAGATATCGCGGAAAGATTGTTAGTTTTTCTTGAAAGACAAGGCCGCTTTTCGGACGCCGAAGAAGTTTTCCTGCAGATTGAGAAAGATTTCCGGCTTGCCAGTGGGTGGAAATTCCGAGAGGCTGTTAGAGAAGGAGACTTTTACAGAGCAATCCAGGAGTTGGAGGCCAGGGTATCCAGTGACGATCAGGATGCAAGCTCACGAATCCTTCTGGCAAGACTGATCTACTGGCAGGATGGAGATGCCGTTCGGGCTTTTGATTACCTCAAGCAAGCCGAAGCCATAATCCCGGATTCCCGTGCAATAACAGCGGTTAGAGCATCAATCCTAAGGGCAGAAGGTAAGACTGAAGAAGCCCGGCAAATCCTCGACGATTATGTGGCGTCTCGTGATAACTTTGAAGCTTATTGGATGCGGGCTGTGTACAGAACCGAGGAAGGTGACCTTGATAGTGCTGAGAAGGATTACATTAAGTTGACAACCTTCGCCGAAGAGGGCGCAATAGGTTATGAACTGTTAAGCAACTTCTACGCCAATCCCAAGAACAAAAAACTCGATAAAGCTATAGAGGTTCTTGAAGAGGGTTTGCAGAAATATCGTGATGATTTGAGATTAAATTTGAGATTAAAGCGAAGGCTGATGAAGACATTGTTTTTGCAGGGGCCTACGCAAGATCTACAGAGAGCGTTTGAAATCCTTACAACACTTGAAGAACAATTACCACAGGATCCCGAACTGATGAGGCTTCGAGCTTTGCAACTTTTAGAGGAGTCGACACCACAGTCACGTAAGATTGCCAGAGAGAAGTTGGAAAATGTCGTCAAGCTGGAACCGACGGCTGTTGATGCGCATCTTGTGCTGATTAATATTGCGATGCAGGAGGGAGATTACGAGACAGCCCGCGATTATGCGATTAAGGCTATTGGCTCCAATCCGAACAACCTGCCATTGCTATTGGCCAGAAGCAGGGCTGAGTTTGTACTTGGGAATATACAAATGGCGGTCGAGTTGGCTCACTTGGTTCTTCAGAGAGACTCGACCAATACTGGGGCTTTGGGTATACTTTTGAATTTTGCGCTAGAAGGCGAGAATGACAGTCTTCTTGGGGATGTGATTGAATTAGCTCGACTGATGGTTGAGGAAGATCCAAACAGTGTTGAAGTCCGAGACGCGTTTGTGACAGTTTCGCTGAGTAGCAAAGATCGCAGCCTTCTTGAGAAGGCCCGGACACTAATCGAGTCTGCGCTCGGCAGCAATCCTATGGATGAAAAGCTGTTGATTTCGCGGGCTCGTGTTTTGACTTCCATGGAACTCCCTCAGGATGCAATTCCTGAACTGAAGGCCTATTGCCAAACAAAGGAAGGAAGCAGCAGTATTGACGCAATTGTGACACTTGCCGATCTGTATCGCCTCGCCGGTGACATGGAACAGGCAAAGCAATGGATTGAGCAGGCAGAGCAGATAGCCCCGAATAGTCTGACTGTTATCCATGGCCGATTTTTATGGCTGGTAGCTCAAAACCGATTCGAGGAACTTGCTGGAATCAGTTCTGTATATCTTGCGGCAAAAGAGCAGAATCCAACAACACTTATAAGGGCAGCATCGGCCTTAGTCACATTGGATTCGATGACACTTAACAAAGAGGGAATAAAACTATTTGAGCATGCTGTTACCCTATTGCCTACATCATCGCGTACATTGAGAGATGCACGTTTGGGTTTAGCTACCTCCCTCTATCAGACAGGAGATTACGAACGTGCAGAGAAGATCTACCAGGAATTGCTCAAGCAGTATCCGAATGATATAAAAATTCTTAACGATCTTGCATGGATTCTCCAAGAGAAATATCAGCGCTACGATGCTGCCTTGGAGCTGGCGGATAGAGCCTTACGTATTGCACCCAAAGATTTGTATGTTCTTGATACGAGGGGTACTATTCTGTCAAATATACCAGGTCGTGTTACTAATGCAAAGGACGACTTTGAAAGACTTGTCGAATTATCTGCCCCTGATACTCCCCAACGGGCAAAGGCGCTTTTGCAGCTAGGTCGAGTTTGTGTAAGACTCAATGATCCCGATCAAGCAAAACAGCATCTGAAGGAAGCATTAGAGATTGACCAAAAAATCAACGTATTCACACCTGAAGAACTCTCGGAGATAGCAAGGCTCCAGAGAATTGAGGCACAAACTGTTAATAATTAATGCCACTTCAAGCAGGATTCAGGCCGGATCAATGGGATTAGCATCCATTTATAGCTGGGGGATTCGTAAACTTTAGAAACTTCTATAATGCCTATTGAAAAAATAGGGTATTTTCAATAATTTTTTACAAATCGAGCTTTTTAGGCAAACCTCTCTAGTTCGTAAGTATCTCTGTACAAAGACCTTAACAAGGCAATTGATAGGTTAGCAACAAAGATTCGTCGTTTTTTTTTTGAAAAAAAGCCTTGACATTATTGGACCTGACTGTTAATATAGGTAAAATAGAGAGCTGTAGGTAGAGTGGCAGCTTAATATGTAAACAAGGGAACAGAGGTGTGGGTAAGGAAATGTTGTAAACACCTTAGATATGCATTTTTTGAAGAGGAGAGTAACCATGAAACGGGAAATTATAGTAGTAAGTATGATTTTTGTTTGTTGGGTGATGCTATCCACAAGAGCTCAAGCTGAAATGTTTTATTTTAAGAGCATTACGAACAATACTGCTGCGGATGCAGCAGCTGGGGAAGCCCAGCTTTCTGTTGAAGTCTCAGATCCAGGAGATGGAAAGGTACTTTTTACTTTAAAAAATGATGTGGGAGAAGCTTCTTCTATTACAGATGTTTATTTTGATGATGGAACATTATTAGGTGTGTCAAGCTTTGTGGGCTCTTCTGGTGTGTCTTTTTCTCAACCTGCGGCTCCACCAGACTTATCTGGAGGTAATGGTATAGTACCGAAATTTGATGTGACATCCAATTGGTCGTTTGACGCTGATAGTTCTGGTGGTGGTGTATATTCAAATGGAGTGAACACTACGGCGGAGTATTTAAACATATATTATACTCTTGAAACGGGTAAAACTGTTGCCGATGTAATTAATGCAATTAATATCGGCAATAGACCAGATTTGTATTATGACCCCATCACTGAGTTATGGGATTATGATGATGTTTTAAGAATTGGGCTCCATGTACAGGGATTTGATGGAGGAGGAAGTGAGTCTTTTGTGACGACTCCGATTCCAACTTCCGTGATAATTGGCCTACTTGGGATGGGTGTTGCAGGTATAAAATTACGCAAATTTGCATGAGAGCCCCATATTGGGTAATCATATAGTTTAGTTTACAAAACCAGAGATTAATGATATATTAATCTCTGGTTTTTTATTGATATTTTTTTCTTAACAAGGAAGTTTATGAAGATACTAAATGTAGTTGGTGCCAGGCCGAATTTTATGAAGATAGCGCCTTTGATGGCGGAGTACGGCCGGTACGAGAATATTCATTCATTTCTCGTCCACACGGGTCAGCACTACGATGAGATAATGAGCAACCTCTTCTTCTGTGAATTGGGGATCCCTGAGCCCGATATCAATCTGGAGGTGGGCTCCGGCAGTCATGCCGTACAGACCGCCGAGATTATGAAGAGGTTTGAGCCGGTTCTCATCGACCATAAACCGGATGTGGTTGTGGTGGTCGGTGATGTGAATAGTACTATCGCCTGCGGCCTTGTGGCCGTAAAATCAGGAGCCAGGTTGGTACATATCGAGGCGGGTCTGCGCAGTGGTGATAGATCTATGCCTGAGGAGATCAATCGTGTCCTGACCGATTCTATAAGCGACTTTCTTTTCTGTACCGAGCAAAGCGGTATGGACAATCTTATCAAGGAAGGTATTGCAAAAGAAAAGATACACCTTGTTGGCCATGTTATGATTGATACCCTTCTAAACAATCTTGAGAAGGCAGAAAAATCAACAATTATTGACCAATTGCGAAGGCAGGGCTGTATTGATGGTGATGCTTTTGCCATGCTCACCATGCATAGGCCTTCAAATGTGGATGATCCAGAGACCTTCTCGCGAATTCTTGATGCCTTAGAGGTCATTCAAAAAGAGCTGCCAATTCTATTTCCTATTCATCCGAGAACACGGAAAAACCTGGCCGTATTAGCTTTGCAGGACCGTATGGATTCACTGCGAAATATTCATCTTATGGATCCAATCGGATACCTGGACTTTCTGAAGCTGAATTCCTGCGCTAAGGTTGTTTTGACCGACTCGGGCGGTATCCAGGAAGAGACGACAGTACTCAAGGTTCCATGTATCACGCTGCGTGAGAATACCGAGCGGCCGGTTACTGCAGAGATCGGCTCGAACCAGGTTGTTGGAACAGACCCGCAGAAGATTCTCGCTGCATATCGTAATGCGACAAGTGGAAATTTCAGAGAGCCCCAGATTCCCCCGCTATGGGATGGAAAAGCAGCTCAGCGCATTGTAAAAATCCTTCTTGAAGCACTCTAATTTTTTCAAATTCAATGTAACATCAAATTGCTGACAGCCGCGTCACTTTTTTATTGCCGCTGTTCTTGTCTTCAATCAGTATTCCCCATTCCTTCCATTTATTTGGCTTAACAGGCCCAAATAGACAATATCTGTGCCCAGAAAGGCCCATCAGGTAATGAAAATGCTTCAAAAACCGGTACGTGTGCGACTATATTTTCTGGCGGCTATGCGGTCTGTTTTTGTTGAGTTTTCC
>CAZZAX010000150.1:0-14037 GCA_964653075.1 uncultured Pirellulales bacterium | reverse complement strand
TTCACTGACATCTTCCAGGCAGAAGAGACAAACCTGCTGCGCCAGCTCGTATTGATGCTTGGTGGCCTGGTGCTCCTCAGCGCCTTTCTGGCAATGCTCTCGAAATTATTTAACATACTTGAAATGCTTCGAGACAACTCCACAAAGCTTGAAGAAGTTACAGGATCTCTGGAAAAGATCCACGCAGGGCTGACGCAAATCAATCACAGCACCCGTGTCAGCGAAACAGCAAAGGCGATTGCATTCCGCGATGCAGACAAGCAATCTTTGCGGGAGGCCGTTTTTGACAAGCTCCAGCAGCAGGAATTCGATGCCGCACAGCAAATAATTAATGAAATTGCCAGGCGCCCCGAATATTCGGATCTTGCTGGGCAGCTAAAGGAACAGGTTGAAAAATACCATGCTGCGACTGACAAGGAACGAATCAACCAGGCCGTAGCTCATATTGAAAGGCTGCTCGATAATTGTCGCTGGGCTCGGGCCAGTGCCCAGATTGAAGGATTGATTAAGGCCTACCCGGATTACGAAAAGGCAAAGTTAATGCGGCAGATTCTGCTTGATAAAAAACAGGAGCGCAAAAAAATACTGCTTGCTGCCTGGGATGATGCGGTAAGACAGCAGGAAACCGACCGCAGTCTGGAGATTCTTAAAGAGCTTGACCTTTATCTGACTCCCAACGAAGGATTGGCCCTGCAGGAAGCAGCCAGGGACATCTTCCGGACGAAGCTGCATAACCTCGGTGTGCAATTCTCAATCGCCGTTACTGAAAAGCAGTGGACCGGCGCACTCAACATCGGCCAGCAGATTATCAAAGAATTTCCGAATAGCAGAATGTCTGAGGAAATTCGCGGAAAGCTGAATGTCCTGGAACAAAACGTCCAGGTGCAAAGCGGCTAAACAAGTCTGGTTCTCACGTCGTTGAAAAGTCGAACAATGACTGTGTCTTAATCATTGTTACCTGGTCGGGATAAGCAGCAAACGTGTGAAGATGCAATTCGGTTTGTCTGGCCTCGAAGTCAACATAGCAAAACGGCTGGAGCTTGCCGATTTCCAGTTCGGGGAAGTTGACAAATACCCCTCGATTTCGCGCGAAACGCTCAAGGTCGCTGTGGCTCTGGCGATATAAACTCGGGCTCATCTTCTCGACCTGAAAATCAGTCATATAATTTACGCCTCGGCTTAAAGTGCATTTGTGGGTACGGGGGCCGCGGAACTGAAAACGCTCAATCAAACCTCGTGAGGGCAGCATCTGGCCGGGGGCGCTCACGACCTCGGCAAGGCAGATATCGTCGGCAAAGACACTGACAACGTGAGTGCATCCTGTCACCCAGATGATTGCCTCGTACTTTTCGGTATTTAATTGCCTGTTGGCATAAATCTTGAAAAGTTCAGGGTGCAAAGGTCTTTGGAAAAGGCTGAACATCAATTCTTCAACAGCTACATTGATTTGTGGTAAATCCATCAAGCAAATCCTGACACAAATACAACTTCTTCCGAATTTCAATTTCCCATATTATACAAAAATTCCTTCCATAATTCAAGGCTGATATTAGTACTGATAAGGCTGATATTGGCTCTTATAGGACGATTATTCTGCAAACTCCCCATTCTAAAAGACTAACAGCGGTAAAGTTTTTTTAAAAAAATCAAAAAAAAATTCAGCAATGTCCTATATTTGACTGCTGAAGAAAACCGCATTAATAATAGTAGCAATAATGTCGTAAAAGGCGTGAGTTCCGGCGGTAATGCCGAAGCCGCGAATTGCAAACAGAACGGCAAAATATATTCCTGCTATTGTTCGAAAAGCGAACCTTATCGAATTAAACGGATCATTGGCATTTGGCTGTCCGCTGAGTAAATCTATATGGTGATGCGCGCTGAATAAAGCTGCCGAAATAAGGACCGAAAGTACGATGGAATTCTTATGAGTAAGCCTTAGAATATCCTGAAATATCAGCATCAAAAGGCATATCAAAATCAACCGAAAAACAAGTTCTTCATAAATCCCGGCCCCTATTCCAGTAACGATATTTGCCAGTAGAGACTGACCATGAACAGTCTCGTCGGCCTCTGCACTCAGCGACGACAGATTACCGCCTGTGACCGAAGAGCAGGCTGGCAGCGATACGATTTGTGTTTGCCTCTCATAAGGGTCGAACCGGCTGATATTGCTCTCCGGACCGGCCGAGCTTCCCATAAACAATGTCAGAACTATCAAAGGCACGGCGAGCAAAATACACTCCAATGACATCGGCAATATATCACGAGCCCAGAAATGCCACTGTTTGCGTGAGGTGATTTGCAGCGCTATCAAAATCACTACGACCGCCAGAGGTGGCGCTACCCATGCAAACTTAACACCGAAGCCCATCGATTCAAGCAGGTTTTGCAGCCAGACAAACGCTGCAACACGAATTTTCGATTGGTTCAAAATATCCGTATTAATGCTGAACGTCCCCACCTCGTAGAAAATAATGAATGGCAGCAGAAAGATTATGGCATAAATCGGCCGGGATGTCCTTTCAAGGTAGGAATCTTTTGTAAAGTCAAACAACTGTTTCGTGCTGTACTTTTTGCCTTTCGTTTTATTAGCCATTTTCTACTTTTGCCGGATAAATTGTTGACTTTTATTCTGCTCTCTGTGGTCGTGTTTCGATTTCCATTGCCGAATTATTGCAGAGTCTAATTAAAATAAGCCGAAAATACAATAATTAAGCGCGGTGAATAATAAAGATGCAAAGGAAGGTGTAATTGTAGCATAATGAGCCGTGAAAAATTAACTGAGATTTATCGATTGCTTTACGATGAGTTTGGTCCCCAGCACTGGTGGCCCGGTGAAACCAGATTCGAGATAATCACAGGTGCTGTCCTTACACAGAATACGAGCTGGGCCAATGTTGAAAAAGCAATAAAAAATCTAAAATCCGCAGAATGTCTGACTCCTGAAAAACTCCACCATATTGACACTGAACAGCTTGCTAATCTTATCCGGCCGGCCGGCTATTTCAATATAAAGACAAAACGCCTGAAAAACTTCATAAACTGGCTATTTGAAAATTACAATGGTAATTTGACAGACCTTGAAAGTATTGATACCGACCGGCTCAGAGCCGAGCTTTTAGCGATAAAGGGCGTTGGCCGTGAAACCGCCGATTCTATTTTACTTTATGCCTTCGACAGACCTGTTTTCGTTGTGGATGCCTATACTGCTCGAGTTGTTTTCCGGCACGAGCTGATCGCACCCGAAGCCGACTACGAACAGTTACGGGAATTGTTTGAGTCGTCCCTGCCGGCCGATACACGGCTTTTCAATGAGTATCACGCATTACTGGTAAGAGTGGGCAAGGAATTCTGCAGGCCAAAAGCCAGATGTCCCGGCTGTCCGCTGGAAAAATTACCGCACACCCTCGACCCGGAATATTTCTAAAATTTCGCACACCGGCATAAATGATATTAGTGTATTTCTTGTCCGGGTTTTGCTCCGGTGTCAACTGATAGCATAAAGATATCTTTTCCGCCGGTGCCGGCCGCAAGAATCATACCTTCGGACAACCCGAATCTCATCTGTCTGGGTTTAAGATTGGCCAGATAAACTACGATTTTGCCGGTCAGTTCCTCCGGCTTATAGGCGGTAGCTATGCCGGCGAAGACGGTTTTTTCCGGCCCGCCTACATCCAGTTCCAGTCGCAGTAATTTGTCGGCGCCTTCGACCGACTCTGCCTTTATTACTTGTGCGATTCGCAGGTCAATCTTTGCAAAATCTTCTATTGTGCATTCCGGCTTAAACGGCTCTGTAGATTCTGCCGCTGTTGGTTGTGGACTTTGAGTTTGGGCTCCCGCAGGTCGGGGTCCTTCCTTGCTTTCTTCTATCATTGCATTCACCTGTTTTTCATCGATTCTTTCGACCAATCGTTTAAATTTGTTTATCGTATGATTCTCCAGCACCCTCTCGACGTCTTCGAAACTCAATTTATCTACATTAAGAAATTTTTCTACCTTCTCTGCGTATTTTGGCAGGATGGGCTTGAGGTAAATTGTCAGGATATGGACGGTATTTATTACGGCGGTTAAGGTCGTTCGCGTTTTTTCCAAATCAGTTTTTATTGTTGCCCATGGCTGGTTCTGCTCTACATATCGGTTGGCCTCATCGGCCAAAGCCGTAATTGTTCTGACAGCGGCGGCATATTTAAGGCTCTCATAGTTTTCAATAATCTGCTCTTTTGCTGCGGTGAGCTTGTTGATTAGCTCGGTGCCTTGTTCATCTAATTGGCCGAGCCGGCCGGACATCTTTTTTGTCAGCATCGGGCCTGAACGGGAGGCCAGGTTTGCAAATTTGCCCACCAGGTCGGAATTTATTTTATTTATGAAATCTTCGATTTTCAAATCTATATCATCTATACTGTCCGTCAGTTTGCTTGCGTAATAGTATCTCAGATATTCCGGGCTAAGGTGCTTTACGTAAGTGCTTGCCTGAATAAATGTTCCGCGGGATTTGCTCATTTTTTCGCCGTTCACGGTTAAAAAACCGTGGACGAAAAGTTTGTTGGCGGTTCGAAATCCGGACCCCATCAGCATGGCCGGGAAAAACAGCGAATGAAAATACATAATATCTTTACCGATGAAATGGTAAAGCTCGTATTCATTGATGCCTGCTCCCGGAGAGCCGGTAACCGGCCAGACTTTGTCAAAATCAATGTTATTTTTATCGCAGTAGTTTTTGGCTGAAGCCATATATCCGATAGGCGCATCCAGCCAGACATAGAAGAATTTGTTTTCTTCTCCCGGTATTTTGAATCCGAAATATGGGCCGTCGCGGGATATGTCCCAGTCCTTCAGGCCGGCTTTGAACCATTCATCAAGTTTGTTTGCAACTGATTTCTGTATATGTCCTGAAGCGATAAGGTCTTTGAGTCGATGCTCGTAATCGCCGAGTTTGAAAAAATAGTGACCGGATTTTTTCAGGACGGGTGTTGCTCCGCAGGTTGAACAATGGGGATTTATCATGTCCGCCGGTTGATATGTCGTGCTGCAAACTTCACAGGAATCACCATATTGGTTCTCGGCTTTGCATTTAGGGCAGGTGCCGCGGACAAATCTGTCAGGCAGTGACATCTTGCAGTTTTCACAATAGGTCTGCTCCACTTCCCGGGTAACGATTGAGCCGGCCTTGTTTAGACGGCTAAAGATAAGCTCACTGAAATATTTATTTTCAGGTGAGTGGGTTGAGTAATAATTATCGAATTCGATGTAAAAACCGTCAAAATCCGCTTTGTGCTCTTTGTGCATTTGTTCGATTAGCTGTTCAGGCCTTATACCGGCGGCTCGGGCGCTTATCATAATAGGCGTGCCGTGAGTGTCATCGGCACAAAAGTAGAAACACTCGTTGCCGCACATCTTCTGGAAGCGCACCCAGATATCGGTCTGTAAATATTCTATCAGGTGCCCTATATGTATCGGGCCGTTTGCATAAGGCAGGGCGGATGTTACGACGATTTTGCGAGGCATATTTCTTCCTTGAAGATTATTTCTTTTTACTTTCCTGGTTGTTTTTCCTGTTGTTTTGAGGGGGATTATCCTGTTTTTTCTTTGTTGTTTCAGAGGCGGAAATTACCTCAATCTCTTCGACCGGAACAGCTTCCTTTTCTCCGCTTTCGTATTCGACTACAACAAGCTGTGTCAATATCTGGGTATCTATGACTTTGCCCCGGCCCTGTTTGGTCTTTACTTTGGAATTCTTTTTTGGCAATCGTTTTTTCTGCTCGGTGTATGTTTCGTCTTCGTATCGCAGACAGCATTTCAATCTGCCGCAGTAGCCGGAAATTTTAGCCGGGTCGAGAGTTGCCTTTTGCATTTTGGCCATTCGCATATTGACAGGTTTTAAGAGTTTAAGAAATCTTTGGCAGCAGCATTGTTGCCCGCAGCTTTCCACATCGCCGAGTAGTTTCGCTTCATCGCGGGAGCCGATTTGACGCATTTCGATTCTCGTCTGGTATTCCTGGGCGACTTTTTTAACTAATTCACGAAAATCCACCCTTCCATCGGACATAAAGTAAAAGATAATGCGTTCCCCGCCGAATACGTGCTCTACATCGACTATTTTCATCGGCAGCCCCATCTCTTTGGCGAAATTTCTGCAGCATTCCATCTCTTCTTTTGCGATTTTTCGCAGGTGCCGTTCTTCGCTTACATCAGCGGAGCTTGCATAACGAATGAATTTGCCGACGCGGTCGGGAGCAAAATCTATTCCGCTTTTATCGAAATAATCATGTATTTGCCCGTCACTTAATTTAAATTGACCGCCCTTATAGGCCGTAAGCTGGCCTACGAGATAGCCTAACTCCAGGCCTCTGTCGGTTTTTATCACGACACGGGGCTTGATTTTGGATATTTTCATTTCATGGTGCTCGAAGAAGCCGAGTGTGCTCATTCGACCGTAGCTAACAAGCATATATTTTTTATTTCTTGCCTGTCTGGGCTTTGCATCTATGGTTTTTGACATTCAGGTTACCCCGATTGATAATATCTTTAAGCTGTACTAATGCTAAACACCTATTCTATCAGACTCGGCCAGATTTAACAATAGATGTTCGAAAATAAGCTTTTCATTGACACTGGACTCTATCCAATGCAGCACCTTGTAGCAGTCGGAGATTTTTTCTGAGGCAAGCTCGGCATCGAAGCGCCCTGCCAGCTTCTGTATCTTCTCTTTTTGGTCGAAATTGATAGCTTCTTTTGTAGGCATAACAGTTAGATTCATCACGTCATACAGGGCGGATATGATTATTTGGACGATGGTCTTCATAGCTCTTCGATTGACATCTTTTTTACTGATGGCCTTCTCAAGTTCGGTCCATACCGCGGCGATTTTTTTGCTTTTGTTCAGGGATTTCTCAGCCACGCTCAGGGCATTGGCGATTTTGTAGTCGGCCAAAAAGCTTATCAGCTCCTTTTTGGTTTCGTAAAGGTTTGCTTGAGCCAGTTCGAGCTGTGCCCACTGGCACGCTGAGCCTAAACTGCCCTGAGCCAGGCGTGCGAAGTATTGCGACTGCTTACCTTCGAGGCCTGTCTGCTGCAATTTTTCAATAATCCGCTCTTTGTCAACGATGCCGAAGCGGAGTATCTGAGACCTTGATTTTGTTGTGGCTAAAAGTTTCTCGAGTCGGCTGCATAGAAGAATAATAGAGCAATATTCCGGCGGCTCTTCCAGGACTTTCAACAAACAATTTTGTGAGGAGTTGTTGAGCCTTTCGGCTTCGCTTATAACAAAAACCTTTCTTTGTGAAAATGTAGGCCTGTTCGATACCTTCTCAACAAGGAACTCTCGAATGACGTCTATCGGCAAATCGACAGGGGGGGCCTTATGCTTGCCGTTTTCGGTGAATTCGAGCAATTCCTTATAGATGTGATTGAAGTCCGGATGTGAGCCGGCTTCGAATAATTGGCACGACCGGCACGAACCGCAGCTATCTGAGAAATCATTTTCTGTAACAGGACTTTGGCAAAGAAGCAATTTTGCCCATTCTCGTGCGGTTTTGAATTTGCCGACACCTTCAGGGCCGGCAAATATATACGCATGTGACCATTTGCCGCAGATATAGGCCCTTTGCAAAATATCTACTGCTTTGTCCTGACAAAAAATTTCTTTGATTGACATTTATAAAAAACTCACTTCTGAGATATGCTTCAATATCTTTTGATTAACTGTTTCGATATCAGCGGCGGCATCGACTACTAAAAAGTTTTCATTCTGTTTGGCCAATTGTAAAAATCCCTCGCGGACCCTTTGGTGGTAAATGTCACCCTTTTGCTCCATCCTGTCGAGCCGGCGATCCAGGCGTTGCGAAGCAGTCTTCAAATCGACGTCGAGAATAATAGTCAAATCCGGCCAGACTCTCTCTAAGCAATCTGTCGCAATTTTTATTACTTTCTCCATTCCGAAACCGCCTGCACAGCCCTGATAAGCGCACGTGCTCGAAAGCCATCTGTCGAGCACGACACATTGTTTTTTTCCCAGCGCCGGTGCTATTTTTTCCGCCCAAAGCTGCGCCCTTGCCGCCATATATAACAGCAGCTCAGTACGTGTATCCATTGCGTTATGTTCCGGGCTTAACAGGATTTGTCGAATCTTCTCTCCGATGTTCGTATCGCCGGGGTCACGAAAACTTACCGTTGGGACATCTTGTTTTTGCAGCCACTCGGCCAGAAGTCCTGCCTGAGTACTTTTCCCGCAGCCGTCCGGCCCGTCAAGAACTATAAACCTGCCTGAAAATTTGCCTTGAATATTTTTATTCACACTTTTTTCCACCCTGAGTTCGATTGTTCTTTAGCTTGTTTTAGAAGTTGTCAGAGAGAGCTTTCCACCTGCAGCTCTTTGGCCCACTTATACAGATAATCCCTGTCGAGACAGTCATATTGGACCACCGCAACCCCAAGTGCATCCTGAAATTGCTGGCTGGATTCACTCTTTCTGGCCCACTCCAGTTTACTTAAAATCACATCTTCCGGCGAAACTACCCAAACGTCTAAATCCATTATATTAGATTTTCGTCTTCTTTGAAATTCTTCTCTGCTGAAAGGACGGTCCTTACGGATAATAAAATCGGCTTTGAAGCTGTTACGAATATCAATTACATTGAACATCGAACTGTTCTTAAAGGCATCACGTGCGGCATCCGGATTGACATAGTAATCATCGCCGAGAGATTTTACAAAAGCAATAAGCTGTTCTTCGGAAGGTGCTATAATGATATCGGCATCGTTTGTCGCTCTCGGCCTGCCGTGTAAGCTGCTTGAGTAAGAGCCGGAAAGCATATATTCGATACCATGTTGGTTTAATTTCTCAATCAGGATTTGTAAGGAGCTTTCCGGACCTGTCATATTTACTTCTCAATATCAGGGTAGATTTGTTTGAATAAAGAATCACCAATCATAAGGCGCAGAACTTCCTGCTTTATTTGTTGTTCATTATAACTGGGATTACGTCCTCTTACGCCCGCTTCAACTATACTGCGTAGATTATCACTTAGCTCGAATGCCATTTTCAGGCGTGCTTCCGGCCCCATCTGTCGCAGGATTTCAAACTGCTTTCTCGCTGCTTCGATAGTAGTATCCGCTGGTATCATATTCATCCTAATATCCTCAATCCATTGCCGTCCAGACCGTCAGGTACTATAAACCTGCATGAAAATTTGCCTGTTAAAATTGCCTCCGGGTTTGAATACGCATTATAATATAAATGTTGTCCAAATTCTCACTCGCTCTCATGACAAAAGGTTTGTAACAGATTCCCATACACGCTCAGCTAACGCTACACATTTTTTGCAGGTTTGCAGGTCCGGTTCAAAATCAGGCAGAATGCCGCCGAGAGGATACTTTGACGGCAGGTATATCGAATCGAGCAAATCACACTCATCTTCTGTTATATCGACATTTATATCTTTTTCAGAAAGAATTGTTACCAGTTCATTTATACTATGGGTCTTTTTCACTTTTGTCGCCGATTCCACTAAAACCGCTTTGAGCATCTTTTCAACAGCTTGCTGAACGTTTTGCAAACAGGGATTGAAAAGCTTGCTGTCAAGAAGCACTTTGGCCGAGCGGAGGTTCTCGCCGGCGTACTCAAGCCACTTTTTAGTTTCGTCTTTCATAGATAACCTCTCCCTGCTTGATTTCGTCCATGAAGATTCCTTCCTGTGCCCCCGCCTTCAAGGGAAGAATGTCCAAAGATATCATCCGGGCTATGGCGCGAGTTTTCTTTCGATATCTCATCGCCAGTGGAAGATATTTTTCGTCGCTGTCTTGAAATATAGCAACATCTATGTCATGTGGATCATTTGAACTTAAAAATGAGCCGAAAATTACTATCCGGCACACTTCCTTTTCAGTCCTGAGTAAGTTTATCAGTTGCTCTTTTAGCGACTGTTTTTGCTGTTCGGTAAACATAATCAAACACGGAAATTCTTGTCAATAATTTAGTTATACTCTATATGCCTAAACTCAATAGTATCACATGCTTTAATAACACTATCAATAATAAACCTGCCTGAAAATTTGTCTTGTAGATTTTTTATCACTCATCTTTTCTGTCATCTCGCCAACTGAAAATTATCTTCGCCGACTAATTGCCTCATTTTTCTGCAGAAGTCAAGGTCGGGATTGACGCTTAATCCCTTATCTGCGGCTGCACTGACTCTCCCCTTGTCGGTCCTTATAGCAACATAAACAGGGCTTCTGCCTTTATGGTGCAGGCAGATGCTCTTTATCATAGCCACCTTCTCTTTGGTAACGTCTTTTGCGTCCAGTTTTATTTGGACACGGGCGGCCAGCTTTTCTCTGACCTCGTCAAGGGTTATAAGCTCGGATGCCAGGATGTTCGGTCTTTCCCTTCTGTAATCGAGCTTTCCTTTGACGAATACAATGGTATCAGCGACTAATATGTCGCTGAAGCTGTTAAGCACATCCGGGAACATCACCACATCGACCTGTCCCTGCAAATCTTCGAGTACGAATACGGCCATTTTTGACCCCGCGTTTCGCCCCGTTTTCGTCAGGTTGTATCGTATCTTTGCTATCATTCCGCCGATTACAATTTGCCTGTCCTGCGGTGTCTCGGCTAATTGTGAGCTGTTGTGCGTTGAATAAATATTTATCGTCTCGGCGTGATGGCTTAGCGGATTGCTGGTTACATAGAAGCCGAGGACCTGTTTTTCATAAGTTAACATCTGCGGCTCGGGCCAGGGCGCGACATCCGGCAGGCGCTGATGGTCTTTTGAATAATCGGACTGGCCTGACTGTTGGAAAAAGCTCATTTGCCCCTTTTGTTTGTCGGCCTGTAAGCTTGCCCCGTTTTCCATTGCCATCTCAAGGCCGGCCATCATTTGTGGCCGGGTTCCGCCGAGTCTGTCAAAGGCGCCGGCCTTTATGAGAGATTCGAGCACCTGTTTATTGGCGGCCCTTAAATCTACGTTTTCACAGAAATGGAACAGACTCTGGAATCTGCCGACTTCTTCTCGCGCAGCAATAATTTGCTCGACGGCCTTTCCACCAACTCCTTTAACGGCAGCCAAACCAAAGCGTACGACGCCTTTTTTCTTTTGCCTGTCCTCGTGATGCTCATACAGCGGCGTAAAATCGACTCCGCTTTCGTTGATATCCGGCGCTAAAACTTCGATACCCATCTGGCCACACTCGGCGATATAATCGACAATCTTGTCGGTGTTGTCCATTTCGTAAGTCAAAAGGGCGGCCATAAACTCAATCGGCCAGTGGGACTTTAAATAAGCCGTCTGATATGCGATAAAGGCATAGCGGGTCGAATGGCTCTTGTTAAAACCGTATCCCGCGAACCGCTCGATGATCTCGAAAATCTGCTCGGCCTGCTGTTTCGTCAGTCCTTTATCGACACAGCCGCCTATGAATCTTTCCCGTTCCTTGGCTATGGTTTTGGCCTTCTTTTTGCTTATCGCCTTAATGAGAGTATAAGCCTCCCGCAGCGGTATATCACCGAGCCGGTTGCAAATCCGCATAACCTGTTCCTGATAAGTCATAATCCCGTAAGTCTCTTCGAGCACCTCTGTCATAATCGGGTGCGGCAGGCTCCATTTGGCCCCGTGCTTTCGTTCGATGTAATCAGGAATAAGTATCATAGGCCCCGGCCGATACAGAGCATTGGCGGCTATCAGGTCTTCTATACGGTCCGGCTTCATCTTCATCAGCAGGTTCTGCATACCCCCGGACTCGAACTGGAAAACACCTTTCGTTCTCCCGGCCGCGAACAGCTCAAAAACCTTCGCATCGGTAATGTCGATTTTTTCCAGGTCGATATCTACTCCATGAATTTCCTGCACCAACTGGCACGCACGCTCCAATACGCTGAGGGTCTTCAGGCCCAAAAAGTCCATCTTTAAAAGGCCCACCTTCTCCACCATCGGCCCTTCGAACTGGGTTATAATGTCATCCGAACTGGGCGACTTATACAACGGCACGAAACTGGTCAACGGCTCATCGGCGATAACAACCCCGGCTGCATGAACCGATGCGTGGCGGGCAAGGCCTTCGAGTTTTTTGCTGATGTCTATCACTTTTCTCGTCAGTTCGTTTTGCTCATAGGCTTGTTTTAATTCCGGCTCTGTTTTCAGAGCTTTATCGAGTGTCATATCCAGCGAGAACGGCACAAGCTTGGCCAATCTGTCGGCCTCTCCCAAAGGTACGCCGAGTACCCGGCAGATATCACGTATGACCGCACGGGCCTTCATTGTCCCGAAGGTTATTATCTGGGCGACATGGCCGTATTTTTCGCGGACATAATCGATGATTTGAGCCCGGTGCGCCTGACAGATATCGATATCGATATCGGGCATTTCGTTACGGTGAGGGTCCATAAACCGCTCGAAGAGTAAATCGTAACCGATAGGGTCAACATCGCACAATCCGAGGCAGTACCCCACCAGTGTCCCGACCCCGCTGCCCCTGGCGCCGATGGGGATATTGTTTTCGTGCGCATATTTGCAGAAGTCCCAGACGATAAGAAAATAGCTGGCGAAACCTTTCGATTCGATTACTTCCAGCTCATGGTCGAGTCTGGCCTTGATTTCGTCGGTAATTTCCCCGTAAAGCTTTTTCGCCCCTTCATAGCATCGCTCGGTTAAAAATTCTTCTGGACTCGAGTCGTCCGGCGGTTCGAAATGAGGCGCGTGACGCGTTTTTAAGTCAATCTCAACATTACAGCGCTCGGCAATTGCCGTCGTATTATCGCAGGCCTCGGGACTTTCGGCAAAAAGCTGACGCATTTCCTTCGGACTCTTGAGATAGACATCGGATGGGTAAATCATTCTGCTTGGGTCATTGGCCCTTTTGCCGGTGCTTATGGCGCAAAGGCAATTATGGGCCTCGTGGTCGTCTTCTTCGAGAAAGTGCACATCATTTGTCGCCACTGTCCCGACCCCCATCTTCTTCGCAAGGTCTATCAACCCTTCAGTGACATTCGGGTTGTCTCCTTCGTGGCTTTGTATCTCTATAAAAAACCTCTCCGGCCCGAAAATCTTCAAATAGCTTTCCACAGCTGTGCGCGCCGCCTTTTCGTTTCCTCTGGCAATTTCCGCTGTTACTTCACCTTTCAGACATGCCGATGTGCATATAAGGCCTTCGTTTAGCTCGTACAGAATTTCCTTATCAATCCTTGGTCGGTAATAAAATCCTTCGAGATAACCGGTACTGGACAGCTTGAGCAGATTTTCATAGCCGGTATTGTTCTCGCCTAAAAGAATCAAATGATATGCCGCATCGGTTATACTGGTCTTTGTTCTCTCGAACCTGCTCCCCGGTGCTATATACGCTTCTATCCCCACGATTGGCTTTATATGTGCTGAGATTGCCTTCGTATAGAACTCTATGACCCCGAACATATTGCCGTGGTCCGTCACCGCTACAGACTCCATATCGAGCTTCTTACACCGCTTCAGAAGTTTATCGAAAGCGATAGACCCATCGAGCAATGAATATTGGCTGTGCAGATGAAGATGCGTAAATCCCTTATTTGCCATAACTTACACCGTCCTTATAAGCTCCTGTTAACATATCTATCATAGGCCAAAGATTTTCTTATGTCAATCTCAATCCCAAATAATCAATCATCAATAATCATTTGGAATGCTTGCCCTATAGAAGCGCAGACGAAGGATTAAATTAACAATCATAAATCATAAATTGAATTGCATTTCTACCTGCGGTTCACACCGGTTTTTATCACTCCTGAGTTTACCCTCGATTTAGCTCACTTGCTTTTCTTTCGGGGGCTTTGTGCCTGCGTGACTGTACGATGCTCATGCTGGCCTCAGGTAGAGTGTGCATCGCACACCATTTATTCTGCAATGGTAGAATTTAAATCAGAATACAAATCTTCCACTTTTTTGATTATCGTACGTCGTATCTCATGAATCCCGCAAACGCCGCGGCAAAAAACACGACATTAAACGAAACGAGTATCCCCCAGTAAGGCAGCACTTCGCCTAATTTGTCTTTCAACGCCTCCTCTTTGAA
>CAZZAX010000149.1:0-14096 GCA_964653075.1 uncultured Pirellulales bacterium | reverse complement strand
GCAATAAAATCAGTCAGGTGCAGGCGGGCGGGATACTTTCCGGTCATAATGCTGGCGCGTGTCGGCGAGCAAACCGGGCAGGCGGCATAGGCATCGGTAAATTTCATACCCTCTGCGGCCAGTTTGTCAATGTTGGGAGTCTCATAGTATCGACTGCCATAACAGCCCAATTGAGACCAGCCATAATCATCTGCAAGTATAAAGAGGAAATTCGGCTGCCGATTAGCACCTTTCCAGGCCTTTGAGATTTCCGATGAGCCGGGCGAACATCCGGGCAGTATTAATGTTGCTGCTCCAAATGCCGTTGATTTGAGAAATTGCCTGCGGTCCATTTTGAGGTGTCCTTAATTACAGTATAATCCTCGACTTTACATATTTACCGACAACAGAGTTTATATTATACTAACGGATACAACAAGTATAGAAATTCTATGTTTACTGCCGCCAGCAACTTAACGGCCCGTAAATAAGGAGGTAACCATAATGACAAGACGTAATCAATTCGATGTTTGTGTATATCAGGTCTTAATAGCAGTGGTGGTATTAGCGGCCACCCAGTCAACTGTTTCGGCTGCGGATTCCAAATTGTTAAAGTTTAACATTCGAGGTGCTGACTTCGAGCTCGTACAAATCCCGGCCGGGCAGTTTCAGATGGGTTCCCAGACGGGTGACAGTGACGAAAGGCCGGTACACCGGGTTCGCATCAAAGAAAGTTTTTATATAGGCAGGACCGAGGTGACAGTGCGTCAATTTCGTGCGTTCACGCAGGCAACAGGATATAAGACCCAGGCCGAAAGGGGCAATTGGGGCTACAATTACGCCTGGGGATTTCCTATTGTGCCAAGCTGGGGCTTAAACTGGCACAAGCCTAAGTTTCCCCAATCCGAGGATAATCCGGTGGTATGTATAAGCTGGAACGATGCAGTCGCTTTCTGCAGGTGGCTTTCAAAGGAAACAGGCAGACATTTTCGACTGCCGAGTGAAGCGGAGTGGGAATACGCCTGCCGGGGAGGAAAGGATTTTGGTTATGCGGAAAATCCGAATGATACAGGCTGGTATCGCGACAACTCGGGAGGCAAGACACATGCGGCAGGCCAGAAAAAACCGAATGCCTGGGGACTGTACGATATGCACGGCAACGCATGGGAATGGTGTCTGGACGTATGGCATAGCAATTACAAGGGCGCCCCAACCGATGGGAGTCCCTGGTTGAGGGAAGATTATCTGCCTCAGATAGCAATTCGGCGAGTGCTTCGCGGCGGCGCATGGTGCAGGCTTGATTTTGAGCTGAGTGCTACTTATCGATATCGAGGTACTCAAGATTTCAGGAGCGACGGCAGCGGATTTAGGATCGCGAGCTCCGAAGCTATAATAAATGAAGAACCTCAAATCAGCAAACCTACTTACAAAAACCAAAACAGGCAAAGTGTTACTAAAGACAAGACGGTAATCAAAGTCGATGGCGTGGACTTCGAGTTTGTTCGAATCGAAGGGGGTGAATTCTTAATGGGCTCGGAGGAAGACGACCCGGAAAAACCTATTCATAGAGTCAGGATCAGCTACAGCTTTGATATTGGCAAAACAGAGGTTACAGTCCGGCAGTTCCGGCTCTTCACCGAAGCAACGGGCTATCAAACGGACACCGAGAAGGAACGATGGGCGTGGGCTCGAACCGGCCGGCGTGACTGGTACCCTGAGCAGCTTATCTGCTGGTGGAACCTTCCGTTTATACAATCCGAAGATGAGCCGGCAACCTGCATAAGCTGGTACGATGCGATAGAGTTCTGCAAGTGGCTTTCCGGCAAAACGGGGATGCAAATCCGGCTTCCAAGCGCATCGGAGTGGGAGTATGCGTGCCGGGCCGGTACTACCGGCGGCTTCGCGGGAGATATCGAGCAGATGGGATGGTACCGTTTCAACTCCGGACATCGAACCCATAAGGTTGCGCAAAAAAAGCCGAACGCCTGGGGCCTGTACGATATGCACGGCAATGTTTGGGAATGGTGCATGGACATGTGGCACCAGAATTACGAGGGTGCGCCAACGGACGGCAGCGCGTGGACGGAGGCGAACACTTTCGAGCCGATAATGCGCGGCGGCTCATTTATCAATCCCCCATGGTGGCTGCGGTCTGCAAACAACATGAGGAACAATCCGGGCAACAGGTTCAGCTATAACCAGGGCATCCGGCTGGTGCGAGCCGTAGAGCCGACTTCTCACTGAAGCGTGCTTTTGAAATCCGTGTGCTTTTAGCCGCTATGAATTTGGTTGTTGGTATTATATTTTCTCGAACACAGATTTTTCAGGCGTTGGCGTTAATTTTTCTTTTTTCTTTTCCTTGCTTTTTTTCTGCCTGCGGCCCTTGCTTTAGGGTCGTAGAGAGGATTCTTTTCGGCGGGAACCGGAGCGTCAACACTCTTTCGCCATTCGACGAGAATTCGATGGAGCTGTTTAACTTTATCCGGCATCGAGCGGGCAAGGTCGTTCTGTTCGCGGATGTCGTTTTTTATATTGTACAGCTCGAGTTTGCCGTCCTCGAAGAACTCTATGAGTTTCCAATCTCCATATCGCACTGCGCCGGCCGGCGTTGTGCGCCAGGGCCATTGCTCATCATTATAAGACTCAAGATAGGCGGGGAAGTGCCAGAAGACGGCGCGCTTTTTGAATTTTGATTTTTGGCCGGTCAGCAAGCCGACTATGCTTTGGCCGTCGAGAATGTGTCCCGGCGGCTTTGACAGGCCCGCCATCTCCAACATTGTCGGATAGAAATCAATACCTATTACCGGCATATCGCAAAGGGCGCCAGCTTTTGCTTTTTTAGGCCAGCGGACAGCCAAAGGCACTCGTATGCCACCTTCGTAGAGCATTCCCTTCGAACCCCGCAAAGGCGCCATCGAGGTTGCATTAGCATGTCCTCCGTTATCCGAGAAGAAAAATACCACTGTGTTGTCTGTCAGTCCTAAATCATCGAGCTTTTCCAACACCGCAGCGACGCTTTGGTCAACGCTCTCAATCATAGCTGCATAGGTCGGATTATTGTGGTCGCGGTCAGGCTTTTTCTTTTCGTACTTTTCGATTAATTCTTTCTTGGCCTGGATTGGGGTATGCACAGCGTGATGAGACAGATAAAGGAAGAAGGGGCCATTTTTACTGGTCTCGATAAACTTTAGAGCTTCATTGGTCAGGTGGTCTGTCAGGTAGCGTCCGTCTTTACTGAAATGCCCCCCGTGGTTTCTCTGGATATCAACGTCAAAGCCGCGATCCTGCGGCCGGTAGGGCGCTTTACTGCCACAATGCCATTTGCCTATGCACGCTGAAGTATAGTCACCGGGCTTGAGCGCTTCGGCTATTGTAACGGCTTTGGAATCGAGTTCGGTTTTGTTCGGTGTGGGAACAAGCTTTCGCAAATCAGCCCGGCCTCTTTCGGAGGTACCAACCGTATAGATTCCGTGCCTCGGTGTATATTGTCCAGATATGAGACAGGCCCGGGTAGGTGCACAATTGGGGGCGTTTGAGTAGGCGTTTGTGAAGATGACGCCCTCTTCGGCCAGCTTGTCAATGTTCGGCGTCTCGTAATATCGACTGGGCCGGCCGGAACCGGGAATTTTGCCCGTAAAGCCTACATCTTTCCATCCCATGTCGTCGATAAAGATAAAGACAAAATTTGGTTTTTTCTTTGGCCTTGCATTTACAGCACTTTGGGGAATCATCAGTGAGGCCGCACCAAAACTAATCGCCTTTAGAAAATCACGACGTTTCATAATAATCCTTACTTCTCTTTTTTATCTGCGGGTTGTTTTTCTATTGTCCGGGCAGGGGCCAGTTCTCCGAAGGCGTCCGTGCAGACTTCATTAAATCTTCAATCTTTGCGACGATTTGCGGATGGCGGTTGGCCACGTTGTGCTGTTCGGCGATATCGGTTTTCAGATAATAAAGCTCTATCGGGCCGTTCGGATTCTTTGCCACGTTCTGGCGAATGCCCTTCCAGTCGCCCATGCGTACAGCCTGCCTTTTGCCCTGCTCGTGAAATTCCCAGTAAAGAAACTCATGCTTTTTCTGTCTTGAGCTTTGACCGAGTAGCGTTGGGAGCATAGAGATTCCGTCGATACCTTCCGGGCTGTTTATGCCAGCCAGGTCGCAACAGGTCGGCAGGAAATCCCAGAACGCCGAGATATGATCTGTAACGGAGCCGGCCTTTATTTTGCCGGGCCAGCGTGCAATCGTGGGTACACGAATTCCGCCCTCGTACAGTGCGCGTTTGTATCCTCGCAGGGGGCCGGAACTCTTAAAGAAAGCCGGGTCTGCCCCGCCTTCTTTATGCGGGCCGTTGTCGCTCGAAAAGAACACGAATGTATTTTCATCCAGCCCAAGCGTCTTAATTTTGGCCATCAGCCTGCCGATATCGCCGTCCATTCTCGTTATCATCGCGGCGTGGCCTTTCTGGGGCTCGGGCCAATCTCTGTCCGTGTACGGCCCATACGAGGGTACTTCCATGCCTTTATTTCCGGCCTCGTTGTTAGCATGGGGAATTGTAAGGGCCAGATATAGGAAGAAAGGATTGTCCTTGTTCTTTTGGACAAAGTGCAAGGCCTCTTCGGCAAACAAATCGTGTGAATACTCAACGCGTTTGGTCGCAACCCCGCCCGGAGTCCGGTCACGACCGCCGATAATGTGGTTGACCTCGTTTTCAAGCTCGACTTTTTGTTCGTTGCGCCAGAGGTACCTCGGGTAGTAGTTATGCGCATGTCTCTGGTTGAGATACCCGAACCAGTAATCGAAGCCCTGTTTGTTGGGTATGCCTGTACTCTCAGCTTCGCCAAGGCCCCACTTGCCTACGATACCGGTGGTATATCCGGCCTGCCTGAGCAGGTCTGCAACGGTAACATCGGAAGGCCGCAGCGGCACTCTCGCATTGCCGCGAACCAGCGCGTGTCCGGAGTGCAGTCCCGTCATTAAACAGCAACGTGACGGCGCACAGACGGTGCTTCCGGCATAGTGATCGGTAAAGCGCATGCCTTCGTCGGCCAGCCGGTCTATATTCGGCGTTTGGATTGTCTTCTGTCCAAAGCAGCCAAGGTCCCCATAGCCCAGGTCGTCGGCAAGGATAAAAATAATGTTCGGCCGTTTTGTTTTCCTACCGGTCATCCGGCTTTCACCAGCGCAGCTCGGCAACAGTGAAGCTGCTCCAAGCGATGCGGCCGCAAAGCCTGTCATTTTAAGAAATTCTCTTCTGGTTCTTTTGTCCATAATTGCTCCCTTCGAATATTTATTCCGCCACAGGCGGGCGTACGATATTGACTATTTTTATGCCCCGGTTGAACAAGACATACGTCGTTTATAAAAAACCGGCGGTCGGCCATAAGGACAATAATAGTAAATAATAAATCGTAAATAGTAAATAACAAATATCCGTCAAGCCCGGTGGAAATTTCCTCCCGGGCAGCCAAACGGCGCACACCACCGGCAGTCAGAATTTTGTTCCAAACTTATCCTCTTTAATTACAAAAAATCTATTGTTATCAGCCAAAGAAAGCCGAATATACACTTAAACAGGCTAAATTCGAACTGTAAGGGAAAAACCGTTTTTTTTTCTTAGCACAGCAAAATTCAATGATTACCGCCTCAAGTGATAATCCGGTCGCCGACTGCATCACAATGGTTGTCGTTATTTTGATGGCCATCGGTACGGTCTTTGTCTTCTCGGCCAGCGCCAATATTGGCCAGGAGTTTGACTTGCAGAGATTCTACGACTACCCGGGTCTTCGCCAACTGCTGTTTTTCCCCCTGGCGTGTTTGATTATGTTCACCGTCTCTTCCTTTAATTATCGCAGATTCAGTCTTACCGACGGCTGGTTTAAGTCGCCGACCTGTTATTTTTTAGTTCTCAGCATTGTGCTGCTGATAATCGTTTTATCACAGAAATTTTTCGGGTTTTTCCCACGATTAGTTCCTGAGAAAAATTGGCACTATCGCTGGCTAGAAATCCCACTTGGGCCGATATCGATGAGTTTTCAGCCTTCCGAGATGGCGAAGTGGGCGGTTGTTTTCTTTTTGGCCGCGGTGTGTGATAAATTCGGCGATAACATCAGATTGTTCCGGCAAAGGTTTGTTCCCATCTGCTCGGTCGTGGGGCTGGTAGTTATCCTTATCATTGTCGAGGACTTCGGCACGGCGGCGCTTATATCGCTTCTGGCTTTTTTGATGCTCATCATCGCCGGGGTAAAACTGCGACACATCCTTCCACCTCTTCCGCCGACTGCTATTGGCTTTTATATAGCAATCAAATACTCACCCGGGCGAATGGAGCGGATTACAGCTTTTTTGAAACCTGATAAGTGGGTTGATGGGATTAATTATCAGCCGAGACAGTCGCTGATTGCCCTTGGTTCCGGGGGATTGTGGGGAAAAGGCTTAGGCAAAGGGATATGCAAATACGGACATCTGCCCGAAGATACGACCGATTTTATCTTCGCAATTATCGGTGAAGAGCTTGGCTTTATGGGAAATGCAGCGGTCATCGGATTGTTCATCGTGTTTGTCTGGCTGGGGATTTTAGTGGTCGCGCGGTGCAAAGACCGCTTCGGGCAAATGCTGGCCGGCGGGATAGTTCTGACAATCTCGATTCAGGCGGCGCTTAATATCGGGGTGGTGACGGTTGTTCTACCGACAAAAGGTCTGCCACTGCCGTTCGTAAGTGCGGGCGGGACAAGCATGCTTCTATCAGCGGCCGCGGTGGGCGTGTTATTGAATATAGCCAGGCAATCGGCTTCAAATTACTACCAAGTGGAATAATATTATGAAAACTTCCGACGCCGACCCCCGGCAGGGAAAACAAACAATCAAGTCTGAGCGTCCATGGGGTGACGTTTATATGGTGGTCCGCAACCAGGAGTGCTCGGTGGATTTGACATTTGTCCGACCCGGTGAGCGAGCCAGTCTGCATTCGCACCAAATCAGGTATGAGCTTTTTCATTTTCTCGATGACGGCGCCCATCTGGAGCTGGACGGGCAAATCCATCATCCAGATACACACGATGAGTTTCTTATTGGCCCGGGCGTCAGGCACAGGTTCTGGGCTGAGGACAAACCATTTCGCATGCTCGTGGTATCCTTCGGCAAGTGGCAGGCAGAAGACCAGTATCGCCATGAGGACGACTACGGCAGAAAAGGTGAAGAGCTAACGCATTAACGATCCTAAGACAAAAATCAGTACCTGACAGATGTAATTACAAAGTTATTTCACTCTTTCTTTTCCTGAATTGTTTGTTTTTTCATTCTTTCGGTGGAAGCCCGTGCAAATAACCGGGCGGTCTTGTCATTCAGCAAAACCCAGAGAGTATATATGCCGATTGCGGTCCCGATAGGTATTTCCAGCAAATCAAGAATTGCGATTATCATCACTAAAATTCTTGCCCATCCTCTTCGTTTTAAGAGGCCTATACCTCCAATCACTTCCGGTACGGACGTCAGGAAAAAGAAAAATCCAACGGCAGGTCCTACAATTCCGGTGATTTTCATTGCGGTCGGATCTTTTGATATTAAACCGCCGCCGCTGATTGCGGCAAGCGTTATAATACCTATCAATATCCCCAGCGTCCCAAAGACGATGTTGAGCACAGCCACAAGTGTAATATGCTTTTCCATCGGATTGACTTGAGCAAAGTCACCGACATCAGATCCGGACTGAGCGGATCCTCCACCCGGCCAAGCCGGTGCGGGACCAGTATTCACTCCAGTTTTCGTGTAAGGATACTGCTGCTGACTCTGTGCCGCTGTGGGGACTTGGCCTGCTGAGGTAAATGCGCTGCCAGTTTGAACCGGTACAAGCCCTTTGTTAGCTTTTCGCCATGCCCATCGGACAATGAAGAAGTCAATCACAATGCAGATAACACCCGCCACAAGAAGCGCAAATCCCAATCTGAACACCCCCGGAAGCGGAAGCACGACGGGAATTCTAAACACAAGCCAGCTACAAGCAATAATTGCCGCATCGAGTGCCAAAAGCGTGAAAATCAATGCATCGAACAGTGCAAGTCCCATCCCATACAAACGCCCGGCTGAATGGCGGATATGAGAAATCGCTACGAAGCCAAGGATAGTGGTTCCGAAAACAGAGGAAACAGCTAACAGTAAAAAGGGCACTATAAGCATTAATCCTATCAGAGAAACACGCGGCGCAGAAACAGCAGGCACTTCAACAGAAACATCAGGCTCTTCAATAGAAACACCAGACGCAGAAACACCAGATTCAGAAACAGAAACACCAGGCGCTTCAATAGAAACACCAGGCACTTCAACAGAAACATCAGGCTCTTCAATAGAAACACCAGACGCAGAAACACCAGGCACTTCAACAGAAACACCAGGCGCTTCAACAGAAACACCAGGCCCAGGAACAGGACCCGTGCTGGAAACCTTTTGTACAGGCACAAAGAATAGTGCTACCGGAAAGAGCATAAGAAAAAACAATGGCGCCCAGCATGCCCCGACGATAGCCGCCCTCGAAAATCGCCTCTTAACAGGGGCAGATCTTTGGGGATGATATTGTTTTGAGGCTTTGGGTTCGGCGGAGATTATCTCAACGTCGGATTTAACTTCGCTTGCATGCTGGTAACGTCGTTCAGGCTCTTTCTCCAGAGAATGCAGGACTACTTTGTCCAGGCGAACGTCCACCTGCACTTTTTGAGACGGGGGGGCAAATCTACCAAGAGGCAGCTCACCTGTCAACATCTCGTAGAAGACAACACCCAAAGAGTAGATATCGGCGCGGTGGTCAACCTGGCCGGGATGTTCGATTTGTTCCGGGGCCATATAATGAGGTGTGCCCATTCTCTGCCCGGCCTGTGTGAGGGTATATACTGCCGCGGGTCTATCCAGGAGCTTGGCAAGGCCGAAGTCGGCAATTTTCACACGGCCTTTTTTATCCAACAGGATATTTTCCGGCTTTACGTCTCTGTGTACGATACCTTCTTCATGAGCGAACTGCAGGGCCTCGCAGATTTGAGGGACAATTGCCAGAGCTTCGGCCGCCGAAAGGGCGCCGGACTGAATCACACGGCGCAAATCAGTTCCATCTATAAATTCCATGATGAAGTAGTACAGTCCTTCTTCCGTATGCCCGAAATCGTAAACCGAGACGATTCGCGGATGACTGAGCTTCGCCAGTGAGCGAGCCTCACGGGTAAACCGCTCGGCAAATGCCTCGGTCTGGCCAACCTCGGGCGGCAGGATTTTCAGGGCAACAAGGCGGTCGAGCTGCTTTTGGCGGGCTTTGTACACCGCGCCCATACCACCCTGACCCAAAAGTTCGATGATTTCAAGCTGTGGAAACTGCTTAGCCAACTCCGCCGGTTTTGGCGGTGCGAAACCAACCGGCGGTGTAGCGCTGGTAGGAACATCACTGGCTGGTTCAGAGGCGTCTGCCTTGTCAACTTCGGCGCCGGTTGGCAGTCCGAGCTTCATCAGGCATTGCGGACACTGCCCCTGGGGTACATCAGCCGGCAGCTCGGCTCCACATTCAGGACAACGATTTTCTTCTGCCATAATAACATCTCCTTTTAAAATACCGGATGCTTCCACCTATTACTTAAGCAAACCGTCAGAAAGGTTACACGGTATCAGATATTTTTTACGGTAAACTCAACAAAGTTCAGCTTCCCAAGGCGGTAAAAAGGTCGCGGATTTCCTCATCAATCTGGTCATCAGAAGTAACGGTCTGGGCAATTTCATCCCGCAACAGCTCTCTATAGCGTCTGCGGAGGCGGTGCACAGCAATCCTTACCGCACCTTCGGTCATATCTAAATCGTCAGCCACATCGCTGTAAGGGGCTGAACCTTCGTCTGCGGTGAGGTAAGATTTCAAGCATTCAAACAACTTCTGTTTGTTCGTACTGACTGCTTCGGCCTGCAGGCGTGCCATCGTTCGGTCCAGGACGGTAAGGGCCCAGGAGCGTTCAAAGAGCTTTTCGGGTGATAATTCATCACGCGGTTCAAGGGCATACTGGCTTTCAGCGTTCTCGAAATCAAAGGAAAGTGTTTTTCGGCCTCCACCGCGTTTTTTTGCACGGGCACGGGCACGCTCATTGGAGAGAAAGTGTTTCAGCGAGGCAAGAAGAAACGAACGGAATTTACCGCGCTTCGGATCGGCCAGGTTTAAGCCGCCTTTTGTCAACAGGGCGGTGAAAAAGGCCTGGGTATAATCCTGGGCCTGGTGGCTGTCACATCCATGGCGCCGCAGATATGCATAAAGCGGAAACCAGTATGTTCGGCACAGGGTCTCCAAGGCCTGCCGGTAACTGGCAGACTTCGGCCTGCCCGCCGCCAGAACCACACTCCAGTGCGTTGTCGCGAACCGGCCGGCACCAGGCAGATTAGCATTCGTAGGGGTATAATCCGGCAATTCTTTTTAATCTCCTTTGCGTAATGCCGTTGAGTCTGTATATTATAACGATAAACCATCTATTGAAAAAATGCAACTGCTTCAAAGGCGTCTTTCGGGCTCTACGCTTATAATACTTCATTGACGACTTATGGCAAGACAGTTTGCTAATCAACGATAAATTGTACCTTGTAAAAAATTTTACAGCCGTCATATTTTTTTATGAGGTGATAAGATTAATTTTTTGACAATTTATTTTACGGGAGTTATATTTCAAAAAGGTTTACAATTCATAAAAACTTATATAATTTCAGGCAGGGAGTACAAAAGATGAAGAAGAAATTTTGGCTTATATATGTTCTGGCATTAACGACTATTTATATGCCCGGCTGCAAAAAGAGAACTCCGAAAGAACCGGAAGTTAAGCCCGAAGTTAAGGAGGCAAGACCAATGAGTGCTAATGAAGAACCTTTCGGCCAAACACCCGACGGCAGGCAAGTTGTTTTGTACACATTGACTAATCCCAACGGTCTGAGAGCCAGGATTACCAACTACGGCGCCATTCTGGTTTCATTAGAAGTTCCGGACAGGAAGGGAAAGTTAGCTGATATAACGCTGGGCTTCGATTCGCTTGACGGATATCTTAAAGGCCCACCCTATCACCCTTATTTCGGAGCGACTGTCGGGCGGTACGCCAATCGCATCGGCAAGGCCAGGTTCGCTCTCGACGGTGTCGTATATAAGTTAGCCACCAACAATCCCCCGGAGAACCATTTGCACGGTGGTGACAAGGGATTTGACAAGGTAGTATGGAAACCCGTGGAGTGCAAGGCCGAGAGCCAAAAAACATGGGTAAAAATGAGCTATATCAGCGAGGATGGCGAAGAAGGATATCCCGGCAATATGGCATGCACTGTTACCTACACTCTCACCGAAGACAATGAGCTGAAGATAAGCTATGAGGCCGAGGCGGACAAAAAGACCATAGTCAATCTGACGAATCACACCTACTTCAACCTTGCCGGCCAGGGAACAGGGGACATTCTCGGCCATGAGTTAACGCTTAACGCCGACAAGTACACGCCGGTCGATGAAGGTTTGATACCGACGGGTGAAATCAGAAGTGTTAAAGATTCCCCTATGGACTTTACATCATCGATGTCTATCGGTTCTCGAATTAATCAGGTCGAGGGCGGCTATGACCACAATTACGTACTCAACGACGGTGGAGGCACGCTCGCTTTGTGTGCAGAGGTGTATGAGCCAACCAGCGGACGAGTGATGACAATCCATACGACCGAGCCGGGCGTTCAGCTCTATACCGGAAACTTTCTGGACGGTACCTTAACAGGTAAAGCCAGCAAGGTGTACAAAAAGCATTACGCGTTTTGTCTGGAAACGCAGCACTTCCCGGATTCACCCAATAAATCCAATTTCCCGACTGTCGTTCTGCTCCCGGGTCAAAAGTACACGTCTGAAACCGTACATAAATTCTCTACCCGGTAAGTATGAAGCTATTTATTGGTGACAGCGGGGAGAAACGTCTGTCTCTCAGGCCAGATAGATTTTGTCACCCGGCCTGATTGGGGGTATCTGTTTCATCTTTTCTTTGACATCATCTTTATACAGCGCGAAGCCCGGGTCGATTTCAATTACACAATCAATCGAGCCATCCGGCTTTTTAGGGACGGCTACGCCCGCAGATTCGAGCCAGGCTGCGGCACGGGCAACCATCATCTTTCTTGTGGTTTGAGCGCTGTCAACACCGGTAGCATTTTTGGTCGGTGCAAATTCTTCGGTGCGGAGTGTCTCTAAAATTATCGACTTCGAGGCCAGCGGCACAGCGTCAAAAACAAAGGTCTCCAGCTTTACACCATTCGGCCCAGCAGGCTCTACAGGTTCTCCGGAGTCATCTATGTGCGGAATCTTTTTAAGTGCCCGGTGCAGGGGTAAAGAAAAACCATGGGCATTTAATTTTTCTACGAAGGTTCGGTTGATGATGTGGATGGCGATACTACCGAGTTTAAAGGCCAGGGAGCCGTCCGGATTTCGTCTTTCGGCCAGCTCGTCGGGCAAATCGCTGTATTCGATGACGGTCAGCCTGCCGTCAACCAAACAGAAATTGCCGACCTTTTCAAACGGGCCGGTTTTAATAACCGCCCTTGAAGACATCTCAGCTTTATCAAGGGCGTACAGTCCGATAAAGAGCGGATCGAAAATATTTATTAGAGGATTATCGACCTGGAAGTAGCTGATAAATTCCACTCCTCGTCTTTTCATATCTTCTATTGCCCGGCTTTGGTAAAGTGCCTTAAGGCTTCCCCCGTGGCCGTCTGGTGAGCAGCTCAGGTCAGCTTTATCGGCCAGAAGTATCCTGGTCAGAGTTGAAGTTTGGCATTGTTCTCTGCTGAAATATAAAGACGTTCTCCTGTTCGCGGCCGTAATATTGATTGGAGCGAAAAATCTCCTCTGTCCTAGCGCGGTTCAAAGGGCTGGTCATAATATACCAGGCAGACGGTTTTGTATTTTTGTAAGGCCGCTGCGATATATTCGGCAAAGATTTGAAACAGGGTTTTGTTTTTGATGGGACTGATGGGAAAATCTCCCTTCGGGCCGTCGAATCCGAGCCTTGTTCCCTGGCCGTCTGCGACGACAAATGCAGCTACTTTTCCCTGCCGTATCAGATCTTTACCCAATTTGACAGCTTTAGCATATTTGCGCTGCTGCTTCTGGTCAAATGGTTCATAGCTGTAAAACGGAGCAGGAGCCAAATCGCCACTGATTTCGTCAGAAGCAGTTTTTTTGACATAATCAGTCACCCAATAGTCAATTTTCGCAAGGTCAAGCTGGTCGATTTGCGAAATCAAATGCTGTCTTTGAGCTGTATTCAACCGGTCCCAGAATGCCAAAAGATGGCTCTGGTGGTGCTTTTCAAGCATTTTTTTTATGTTTTCGTAAGTTTTTCGAGTATACATATCCACAATTAAAGGCCAAAAACAAGGATAATAAGCAATATTTGAATTTTTTCAAGAAACCCCGGAAATTCGCCGAAATTTATTTGACAGGAGAACACCCCTGTGCTAAGATTATAATATAAACAGGTAGGTTTTTAAAGTACTGTTATTATAATAAAAACCGTCATTATATTTTGCTCTGTAGTTCATATCAAAAACCAACCTGTCAGGATGAGGCATATTGAAGAGGCATTTTACGGTTTGGCTGGCTACCTCGAATCGACATCTATGCTGAAAATATTTGAATTTTAGCGTATAAACCCTGTTTAATATGGTTTAACAAGGTTGGACTGACCGCTTTTAAGTAAAAACATTTAATCGAGGAGATTTGCGAAAGAAATATAGTGTTTAGTGTCCGGCATTTATGTGGCAGTAAGCATTTATAAATTAACAAGTAAACCGAAGCGTACTTAAAAACGGTCTAATTTTGCAAATCTCGAAATGGTAAAGGAGAACAAAAATGAGGAAAAAAGGTTTTACATTAGTTGAGTTGCTGGTCGTCATAGCGATCATCGCGCTGCTGATGGGTATCCTGATGCCGGCTTTGGCCAAGGTAAGGCAGATAGCCTACCGAATGATCTGCGGGACGAACCTGTCCGGCATCGGCAAGGCAATGCTCATCTACAGCAATGATTACGAAGAAGAGTTCCCGCGTGCCGGCGGCAGAAACAGTCAATGGACTCAGATGATACCTAACTGGATGG
>CAZZAX010000148.1:0-14116 GCA_964653075.1 uncultured Pirellulales bacterium | reverse complement strand
GCAGTGTAACTAAATCGACCTTGGCCTGACCAGCCCCGGCCATTAAAACGATTATAAGTAGTGTGAATATTATGTGTTTCATTTTATTGCCCCTTTATTTTGGAACGGTTCATGTTTTTTATTATCTTCTTATAGGTGTCTCCAGCCGTACATTTACCCCCGGCCGAAGATTACGCCGATTGTAGTGCATCGTCAATTCCTTCGTGGCCGGACCGTTCCCCGTGCGGGCGGGCAGGGTAATCTCAAATTCAAGCGTAGTGGCGTTCTTTTTCTTGTATGGCATGGTGCACTTTCTCATGTCCCACTGCCCCGGTATGTGCTGTATCATCGTAAGTACCGCGGGGCTGTCCTTGAAATTCTCGATCTTTGCCGTGATGATTTCATTGGTGTCGTAAAGGACCAGCCTCGGACTTCTGTCGCTGTTGTATCGCTTGTTTATCTGGGTGTCCTCCATTTTACGCTGGGTAACCACTATGTCCCTGCTGTCCCCGATATAGAGTTCCGTCTTCTCGCCGACCGGCACCATTGTCGTTACATCTTCACCAAGAAGAATGGTGCTCTCGTGCCCGTCATCCTGGAAGATTCGTGCCTTGCCTCCCCAGAGCGCGAATTCGCCTAAACCGCTTTGGGAGTTATTAAAAATTCGATAGCTTACCGGGATACCGACGTTCTGGTTTTCCAGTTGTTCCGGGTTCCACGGCAGTTTGGCCGCATCGAACGTCCATATCTTCTGGATAGGCACCTTCGCCGCTTTTAGAAACAGCATTTGCTTGGTCTCCTCATGGTCGATGCCCTGCTCGAAGGACTCGCCGTAATCCAGAAGCACCCGTGCCTTGTCGAAATCCTCGCCGGAGAAATTTCGAAGCACTAAGTAGCTTTTCAAATCAACTGCCGTCTCGACCTTATCGGCTACTGCTTTATAAGTTATCAGCCTGTCGATATTGCTCAGCAGATAGCTTATTCGAACCTTCTCGGCATAGTTGCCGTCGCTGCTGATTTCCCACACCAGGGCCGCCTCATTTGGCGGATAGCTTACATTCAAAAGCGTTACGTTCCCTGGGTGTTCGATGGCCCGAAGCCGGATTGAGTCGGCGTCGATAGAGACCGCCTTCCAGGAAAAGTCCACCTTGTTAAGCCCTTGTTGCAACGTCAGGACACGCTCTTCTTCTATCAATGTTGCCCTCGGATTGTCCAGGCGAATCACCGTCGCCGCCCGCTCAGGAAGCGCAACTAATTTAATCCGCCCTTGTGAGACCGCACTTACCATAAGCAGCAACACAATTACCATTAGCTTGTTTCTTTTACCGTTCATAATTCAATCTCCTAAAATTTTGCTTTTGTTGTGATTATTTTTAATTTTCGTTTTTTTCAGCTAATGCCCCCTCCCGCACACCGTGATACGTCGTAACCGTGTATTCAATTGTCAGCTTGCTTTTCGGCTGAAGGTTTGACTTAAAACGAGCATGCATAGCGTCATACTTTTCGTAAGGAACATCGGACTGTATGGTCCAGTACGCTGTGCCAAGGCCGCGGGTTATCTCAATTTCTATCGGCAGCTCACGAGTATTGGTAATTTCGATTTTCCAGGTTCGTATCTCGTCCCATCCGGCTACGTTGCCCCTCCTATCGAACATATAATTATCGGTCTTGAAATCCATCAGCTTCGGCTCAACCTTGACCAATCTGGCCGGGCCGAGATTTAGCTCTACCTCTTCATCCACTGGAATATATTTGATATTCGTCCCGCCCACGTACGACAAATAGCCTTCGCTATCGGCTTTGCCGTAAATTTTGACATCCCCGTTTGGAATCGGCGTCTGGCCCAGGTTATGTTCCTCATCGTTTGCAAACTTAACGAACCTTATTGTCTGGTTGCCCCATCGCTGCTCGTCGTATTTATACATGCTCTCGACTTCGATATCGGTGGCTTCGAACGAAAGCAGCCTCTTGCCCCACTGGTTCGGTATGGTTTCGGTCCCTTCAATCGTATAAAGAAAATACTCGCTGAGTCCTTCTTTAACGATTTCCTTGCGTCTCAGTTCATCGAAAGCGCCGCCGAGGCGACCGCCCTCGTCATCATTGACAAAATAGTGATCTACTGAATCCAGTACTTGGCCTTTTATAATTTCCCAACCACCACCGCCATAGCCGCCCTTCTCGCCTAAGCTGATGGGTCTGCCGTAAGGATACTGGCGTTTTGCCAGTTCGGCTATCTCATTGAGCATATGCACGTTGCCGACAATTAGCCGGGTCTCGGCTTCTTCATAATCCTCCCCGCTGTTGTTGGCTACTCTCACATAGCCCTGCAATTGCATCGTCTTTTCATTTTCAGCGAGTGTTCCCATGTAAAACGCACGCCAGGAAAGCCCGCTCGTGAAATACGTTATCTCGAACGGTACCTGGCCGCTGACCTCTGAGTGAATGAGCCAACGGCCAAGCTCCCGCAGCCTCGCTGGAAACACTAACTGTTGAATATCAATCTTATCTTTTTGCTCCAACGGCTCAAGTGACAGCGACGTCGGGTCAATCAAAGTATTGGCCCACATAAATTGCAGCCAGTTCCAGCCCTTCTTCATCGTCAAATTCCGCCTCTCCCGCACCAGCGTCAAATCAGCCGAATTGTAAATCGTAAGCTGCACCTTGTCCCGCCTCGGCAGCGTTACCAGCTCAATCGCGCTTGCCGGCGCAAAAGGCGGCTGCTCGGATATTTCTTCATCTGCAAATTTATCCATCGCAGCATACATATCCGCCGCACCTTTTTTGGGTGCCATTGCAAGCGTTGCCTTCCTTGTCACATCTTTATGCAAAGCCTCGGTTGGTGTAATCCCCGGCTTGCTTGCAGCTTCCATCTCCGTTATCGGTGCGATTGACTGTCTGCTTCGCTCTCCCATTTTCTCTGCCATTGGCATCGGCTCTTGAGCAATTTCTCGTTGCTTTATATCATCGTTACTTAATTGAGTAGCAACCAGCACCAATCCCACTACCAGAACCGCCGCTGCCGAACTAAGCCACACCGGTTTCTTAAACCACGCAATTCTTTTCAGTACCGGCTGCTTGGCTTGCTCAATAACACGCCAAATCAATTCCTCGGAAATCTTTGCCTCCTCGCCCAGTAAATCCAACGCCGAGTATTTTCGCTGCAGCTTCTCCAGATTTTCCCGGCATTGGCCGCACCCTTCTATATGTTCGGCTGCCTCCTTCATCCCGGTATCCGAGGCCAGTTTGAACTGGTATTCGATAAGCTCTTTTTCTGTTAGATGTTTCATTTTATTTATCCCCAAGGGACTATCTCTGAACATCAGGTAATTTTTGCCCCAGACTCTTAAGTGCCCTGAACATCTGTGTTTTCACCGTCCCGAGAGAGCAGCCCAGGACCTTCGCTACTTCCGGGTAACTAAGCTGCTGATAATAGGCCAGCACAAGCGTTGCCCGCTGCCTCGAAGGCAGTGACATAATGGCTTCTCTGACCTGCTGAACCTGCTCGGCTTTTGCCGCCTCCTGCGATGGCTCATGCGAATCGTCCGCCAGCGCAACGCCGCCCAGCTCTTCGCCGTCCGGCTCGGTGCAATCGAGTTTCTGATTCAGCGATACCATCCGCATCCTTTTACCCCTCCGCATACCATCGATAGCCGCATTTGTCGCAATCGTATAAAGCCAGCTCTTGAATTGACTGCCTCGAAATGTATGGGCTTTTTCGTGAACACGCTTGAAAGTCTCCTGAAAAAGGTCCTCGGCTTCATGGCGTTTCCGGCTCATTCGCGTTAAATATCCCAATATACCGTCCCCGTATCGGCGTACAAGCTCACCGAACGCCTTCGGGTCGCCCTTACAATGGGCTTCTATTAAACTTTTATCGGTGCTTTCCATTGAGGCCATATTACTCCAGCTATCTGTATAAACGGCTATCGTAGCCCATCGGTTGACAAATAATGAAGTAATTTTTACGTAAAATATGAGTTTATTGAGGGTGTGTGCCCGCAGGGATTCTCCGCATGCATTGTTACAGGCCAATCTGCCTGCATTTACTCCCTCGCAAATCGATTTAGCTTATAAATATATACTTAACCGGCTCTGACTTTTTTATCTATTTCTGTGTCGGCGCCGGCTTGTCCATCGCCCAGAAAACAGCATTGATAAGCATCTTGCGAAACTGTGGATTCTTAAAGTCGTCTGGATGCCCTAATGATGTGTAAAAAATCCGTGACCGCTTGAACCTGTTGGTCCATGCCACCGGCTCAGCCTCCTTATCGGGAATTGTGCCAATCAGCAGCCGTGTTGTTGACCTTCCCAGAGGCCGAACCTCGTACAGCGAACCGTTGCTTGTAAACGGAAGTTGCACCCCTGCAAGTATCGGATGATTCTTGGCATTGCCGGCCAGTGTAACGGCGCATTTTGGTCCGCTGCCGTGATGGCCGTGATAGTTACCGCCCAAGACCTCTGGGTCGAGCTTTGTCCATTCGGCATACCCGGCCGGAGCATTTCCACGGGTATCGAACGCATGGCTGGCTGTCCGCAGTCCTATTAAAGGCCTGCCGCTGTTCATATATCGACGAAAATACTTCATCTGCTCAGGACGCAGTGCCCTGCGCCGCGCGAACAGCACCGCCAGATCCGCATTACTCAGCGCCTCCATACCCGCCAGTTCGTGGCGGTCCTTGCTGCGTCTTTCCGGGCTGCCCTGCAGCACCTCGCAGTATAGCCCGTATTTTGTCTTAAGCTCGTGTGCAAATTCGGGCAGCGTCTCAACTGAGCCATATTCGCTTTCAGCCGAAATAAAAACCACACGCGGACGACTGTCGTTCTTAAAACAAAACTGCGGCCGGCCCGTAATTACCGTTGAGGTGACCGTCGGGCAAACGTACTTTTCTATATGTTCAACCACCAGGTCCGTGCCGGTAAAGTGATTGACAAATGGCCTCATCCGCGAGTTGTACATCGTATCGGTCATATCCCGCATCAGCACAACGTTCTTGCCGTACCTTGCCATATTCCGCAGCCCGAACGGCCGACCGAGTACGCACATATTGGTATGCACACCCATTATAATAACGTTCTCGATATCTCGCTGCTCTAACAGGTTCCAGATTTCCACGCCCGAGTCGCTTATAGCGTCTTCATTGCGAATCTCGATTGCTCCTGCCTGCTTTCGCCATGGCGAGCCTTGTTCGCACTGCGGCTGACAATCACAACCACCGTCCGAATGATCGATGGGGTATCCTAACGTCTCTTCGTTTTTGTCAATCCATCTGCACCATTTACTGATATCGCCCGGCAGGTTCGCCGCCTTTGGCGCATTCTGTGCGCGCCTGCGGGCAGGATGGTTCTCGTAAAATTTAACAGTGCCGCTGGGCGCGTGAATTATCAGCACACCTTGATTACGTGCTCTGCGGACTATCCTATTCATCCGCGGCGCAAGCTCCCCGACCCTGCTGGTTGCCCCCTTGCACCAGTGCTGGTCCCACATATCGCAGATAATAATAGCTGTCTGCTCAGGGTCCCATTCCAGCTTCTTCTGCACGACTCTGAATCTACCTGTCCCATCGGTTAATTTCTCACGGCTGCGAGTATCAAGTACCAGCTTCTTTCCGGAACCGTCCGCACCCTCGGCCCGCATTAAGGTATATGGGCATAAAAGGATGCCTGCCAATAGTATGAAAACATTAGTTAATGTCCTGAATCGACGCCTCTTCATAATAAACGCCTCCTTCAACTTCAGTAGCAAATCTTTATAACAGATAGCGTCACGCTCCTACCTGAAAATGCCTGAATTTATTACTAAGTATTTTGCGATATGCTATCACAGAATTGACCTGAATACAAGCTTATTAACCGCACTTGAACAATCGTTACCGTACTACTCCCATACGCCGGGGCGGCCAGTAGATTTTGACGACTTTGCCAATAATATTTTCTCTTGATATAGCTCCAAAGCATCGGCTATCAACACTATACCGACGGTTATCGCCTAAAACAAAAAAATGATCTTCAGGAACATGATATGGCTCATCAACGCAATAAGTAAGATATGGATTGTCACTCTTGCCAAAAGAGTCTAAAGACGGACCTGAGTCTGGATATGCAACGCGACCTGTCTGAAAGCTGAAATTTCTCTCTTTACCATCCACATAAACGCTACCACCACGTATTTCTATAGTTTCACCGCCGATAGCAACGATACGTTTAATTGGAGTGTATTTCATGTCAGAGATTTTCTTAGGAGGTTGAAACCCGACGACATCACCGGGCTTAGGATAATTGAAACTATAAATAATACTATTCACAATGAAACGGTCCCCTTTTACTAACGTCGGATTCATACTTGTTCCAGACATAGAACCTGAAATGTGCACAAACCTATTTTCTAATTCAGGCAACAGAAAGCCACGTAGAAAACATATAGAAATATACACAATAATGAACAAAACAAAAGGCTTTTTTGTTTTGATTTTGTAAAGCTGACATGTGACGCAGGCATGAACAGAAACAAATGCTCGGTATATTAAGACAGCTATCATAAAATCTGTATTTATCAAATGAAATATATAAACAACAATAAAGAGACCTAAAAAAAGCAAGATACCGATAATCCACTTACGAAAATAGAGGTGTCCCAAACCTGGCAGTAATACACTTAGAAAAACCGCCAACCAGGGATCTTTTGTAACAGTTCGTTCTCTCTCGAAATCTTCTGTGTTATGCCCTCTTGTTAATCTAAATGCATTCCAGGATGCATATATAGGCAGTACTATAAAGTCAGATAGTTTTAGAATTATGGTTGGAATTATTATTGTCCATGTGGAAATAAGAAACATGATCCAGGATATATAAATAAGACTACCAAGAACAAGTAAGAGAGTTCCTAGGCAATAAGCTCCTGAATAGAGGTGCCCTATACCAGGAAGTAACCAGGAAAGGCTCGCCGCAAGCCAGGGCTCCTTATTTCTATCCACACCGACTTTATCCATCTATTATATCTCTTTTTTTCAGCCTCGCTTCTTTTAGTTTCCAGCTTTAAGTTTGTCGGATAATTTTTTTATGGTTTATTTTGGAAACAAACGTACAAAGACGACACCGTGCCTTGGTACTTTAGCCTTGAACTGATTCTTATAAATGCCTAAATCTTTTTGACGCCACAAGTCACGAACCCGGTGCGGCCCCTCTATGCGAAGATCTAACCATGTGACTGATATTTCAATTTCGATTTCAGCGGTATTAAACAGGCCAAGTGCCTTTGAGCCGTCCTCCATGTCCTTGGCCATAATAAAATAGTCCTCGCCTCTCTCGATTATAGGTGCCTGAATACCCAGCGGGTCCTGGTTAATCTCTATCACCTCGGCGTTGCAAAGTATATTAAGCGTAAACTCGTCGAGCTTTTCCATATCGCCGGAGAATATCAAAGGTGCCGCCATCAGGCACCACATCGACATATAAGAATACTGCTCGTTGGGCGTAAGGGTGGTGGGTGTCCCTTCGGCCTGCTTGCGGGCGTTGCCAACCCAGCCGATAAGGATATAATCCGGGTCATTCCATTCGCCCGGTTTGGCGTATTCCCAGTGCCGTGCGTTATTAAGGCCGATGTGATAAAATCCCGGCAGCTCGGAACCGCCTGCAAGGCCCAAATCACCTGTTGTCCGCCAGCAGTTTCCGCCGACCGAACCGGCCCATTCCCATACGTCGCCCATACCGTACTGGCAGAGATTAAAGACGATGTCACGGTCGAGATTTACGAGGATATCCCCCATCTTGCGATACGGCTTCTGCATCCGTTCGAGACCTTCGCCGTCTGCGACTCGTCCGTAAGAGCACCAGTCGTATTTCAAAAAGTCGAATTCCCACTCGGCAAACTTTTCCGCGTCAATCTGCTCGTGCTGATACGTGCCCGTGTATCTCTGGCAGGTTTGCGGGCCCGGGGATGTATATAGCCCTGCCTTGAGCCCTTTATAGTGGATATAGTCCGCCAGCGCCTTCATATCGAGAAAGTATGCGTTGGAATTAATCGCACCGTCGGCGTCACGAATTTCGCCGGCTCTCATCGGATCTTCATCGTTCGGCTCAACCATCCAGCAGTCGTCGATATTGACATATTGATAGCCGAAGTCCGCCATCCCTGTTTCTATCATCGCATCGGCCGCCCGGCGCATGTGCCCGTCTGTTACCCGGCTGTAATGGATATACCAGCTATTCCAGCCCATCGGCGGTGTAAGAGCTAAGGTGTCCCCGACGACGATTCTAAAATCCCGCTGCATCGAGCCTTGGTTATTAGTAGCTTTGAGGGTGACGTCGTATTCACCACGCTGCTCAGGAGCTGCGCCTCTGATAATGCCGGTATCTGCGTCTAAAGATAAAGTTTCGGGCAGATTCTCTGCGCTGAAAGTCATTGGCCTTTCTCCGGTGCAGGGAATGCGATAAATAAACGGCCTGCCGGGCCGGCAGCCATAGACCTTCGCCCCGTTTATCCTGGGCTTCGGGCCGGGCTTGGGTGTAAGAATCACCTTTTTCTCTTTAATGACCGGCGCATCAATCGCTTCGGGGTCTTCCCCTGCAACGATGAAGGCCGCCTGTGCCCAGTCGGCGTGGTCGCTGTTAGTGTTATCTCCGGCTGCATCGACTACCAGCTTCATTATTTTGCAGCCGGTAAGGTTCACATCGACATATTTTGCTTTTTCACCGGCCTTGATAACGCCGCTATCGTATAAGCGTTTTCCGTCTGCATAGATTCTAAAGCGGACGCTGCCTGTTTTGCCACCAACTTCGTCATCGACGCCGACATAGGCCGAGAATCTCCGGCAGGAACCTTTCAGGTCCATGTGCATTACACTGTTTGCGTGTGTGCCAACGCCGTTTTCGAATTGTAGGCCGCCGATACGTAGCGGCTTGTTTTGGATCGATTTATCTTTTTGGGGTGCGCCCCAGCCGGAAGTCATCTTTTCCAGATTCAGTGATGACAGCCACACCGTTCGCTCGGGCTGATCCGATTTGATGATTGAGCTGCACCCGCAGATATTTGCAATAATAACTGCACAGATTACAAGCCGTAGAAAGACTAATGCGGCGTTTTGTTGACGGTTTCTACTCATTCTTTTTCTCCTTAAAATTTTTATTTTTAAGCCTTCTATTTTGTATAACTCTATTTTTATTTTTTAAAAAGAGCATACAGATCTAAGAGTGCCTAACAAAATGAATCGTAGCACCGAAAGCGAGCATTTTCGCGTCTGGCAAGGAAGGCGAAGCAGGCCATCCGGTGATGGTCGATGCAGCCTGACGTCGTCCAGACACGAAATAAGCCGTTTGAATGCAGAGTCATTTTGTTAGGTGCTCTAAAGCAAAGCCAGCCAGCCGCCATCGACATATATGATTTGCCCGGTGATAAAATCACCCGCTTTTGATGCCAGCATAACGGCCGTACCCGCGAGGTCTTCAGGTCTTCCCCATCGGCCAAGGGGGGTCTTTGCAAGGACCCACTTATTGAATTCGTCGTTAGTCCAGAGCGGCTCGGTGAGTTCTGTCGCTATATAGCCGGGCCCGATGGCGTTTACGTTGATATTGTATTTTGCCCACTCCACGGCCAATGTTCTTGTCAGTGAAAGCAGCCCGCCCTTGCTGCTGGCATACGCCGCCGTCGTGGGCCTGCCGCCGTGGCATGTAAGCGAGCCGATATTGATTATCCTGCCGGCTTTTCCGGCCTTTCTTCGGTGGCGGCAGAAGGCCTGCGAGATTACGAATGTCGCGGTAAGGTTTACTTCGATAACGTGGTTCCATGTCTCCAGGTCAACATCTTCGCTGGGCCCGCGAATAGTCGTTCCGGCACAATTTACGAGAATATCGATGCCCTTTGTTTCGGCGGCGATATTATCGAAAAGTGCTTCTATCCCTTTTATATTTCCCATATCGAAGGGATAAGTCGATACCTTCTTACCGGTATCGCTGTGAATTTGGCGGGCGGTGGTTTCAAGCTGCTCTTTTGTTCGGGCGATAATTGCAACATCGGTTCCATGTTCGGCCAGCCCTTTTGCCACCGCAAGGCCGATTCCTCTATTACCCCCCGTTACCAGCGCCGTTTTACCTGCTAAGTCAAATAGTTCGCTTTCCATAGCTGCTTAATAAAGCACAACAGCAGCGAAATAGCAAGACCCAAAGCACAGATTGATTATTCGATGCTGACCCGCCTTTAGCTTGTCCCCGGGAAATACTCACCTGACTCGCAACAGGGGAGCTAAGCACAAACTGATGAAAACAAGAATCCGTCATAAAGCGGGGACCGGCTTTTAAGGATTCAGGGCTCTTGCGTAAATTGAAATTTCTCTGATATTGGGTCTTGGTCGAGAAGGATCACATAAATTTTTTACAGAGACTTTGAGAGCTGGTCGCAGGTTCGAAATGCTCCCAGGCTGCGTGGTTTTTGATAAACCGTGGAATAATTCTTCTTACAATTAATTTTTTTAAATTAAAATAAGTGCTTACTGTGTCATATTAGCGGCGATCGTCAATTTGTAATAAATAGGCAGGCCTGAAATGCGACAAGATTTTCAACTTGTTTGGAAATTTAAGCACGGAAGCGAGGAAGCTTTGCGGCGTATCTATGAGAAGTACCACAAAGATATGTTAGGCCTGGCTATTGCTCTTTCGAATAATAAGAATGTTGCCGAGGATGTGGTTCACGATGTGTTTGTTTCGTTTGCCGAATCTATTGAAAGAATTGAGCTTAAATCCAACCTTAGAAGTTATTTGCTGGCGTGTGTAGCTAATCATTTGAGAAATCGCCGGAGAGTAAAACCACACCGGACAATTCCGGAAGAAGCAATAGAAAATAAATCTTCTCAGTCTGTTCGCCCTGATAATGTCGTTATGGCAGAAGAAGTCTCACAACAAATTAATAATGCAATGGCCCGTCTGCCGTATGAGCAACAAGAAGTAGTTATAATGCATCTTCAGAGCGAATTGAAATTTAAAGAAATAGCTAAGGCACAGGGTGTTTCTGTTGGAACAGTCCAAAGTCGGTATCTTTATGGACTGAGGAAACTAAGGTCACTTTTGAATAGTGAGGTAGAAAAATGAAATTTCCGGAGAATTTAGAAAAGTTTTTGAAGAAATTCTATATGTCGGAGCAAGCCTCTTTGAAGAGCGACTCAGAAAAAAACAAGCAGGTTGTTGAAGATGCTCTGTCAGCATACAGGAGGACTTTAAACAGACGACCGGTAATTGTTAAACAAAATGCATGGGGAATAATTATGAAAAGTCCGGTTACAAAACTGGCCGTTGCGGCGGTGATAATAATAACTGCTGTATTTTTGATTACTTTTTTTGACAATGCCGCTTCACCGGCTTATGCACTTGAACAGACAATCGAAGCTAATCATACTATAAAGACCGTCCACCTGCGAATGTTTAAGGGCGGCCAGAGCGTCAAGAACAATGAACCTACATATTACTGGTTAAAGTATGACGACACGGGCAAGCTTTCAAACTTCCGCTGTAATGAAAACGATAAGGATGGGATTAGATTAATTGTTTGGAACAAGGGGATCTCAAAGACCTGGATACCTGAGAATAATGTTGTAATTGTTAACAATTTAAATAATACGGACGAAAGGTGGGAAAATTTTGCTGAGGAATTTGATCCCAAACTTGTTTTACAGCGACTATATGACTTGGCAAAGGAAGAAGAAGCAATTGAGCTTAAAATTGATGGGCCTGCAGAAGATAGTGATTACATCTATGTCAAAGCCGCTCACTCTGGTTATAAAAAAGGATTGGAGTTGGTTGTTGATCGAAAGACAAAACTTATTAAGAAGTATTCAGAGTTTCGTCTCAGAGAGCACGGAGATGAACCTGGTATGCGAATTGAATTTCTTGCTTATAACCAGCCGATTGATCCATCCATATTTGAGTTAAATGGAATTCCCGATAATGTTAAAGTTATTAACCAGAAAGTTATTAACCAGCTTGTGGGCCTGGAACAAGGCAATTTGACTAACGAAGAAATTGCGGCCACGGTGGTTCGTGAGACCCTCGAAGCCACAATTGCAAAGGATTATGATAAAGTAAGCAGGTTGATGGAAGGTTACCCGGGAGATGTTATTGAGAAATTTATTGAAAAGGAATTCGAAGCCAGACTCATACGAGTCATTTCTGTTGGTCAGCCTGAGACACGTGATAGTGGCGAATTATGTATTTATGTTCCGTGTGAAATTGAGGTTGAGAACGAAGAGAGAGGAATATGGATATTAAACATCATAGCAACGGCTAAAGTTATTAGCTATGAGGATAACCTATGGGTTATGCACACGCATTTCCAGGTCAGTCAAACACACATGCCATCAACAGGGGACCATGGTGATATTGATACACCAGATAGTAACAAAGTGAAAATGTTAAGCGAACAGTCACCAGGACCAATTATGTTTCTCAAAATTGATCGTCGACCTCCTGTAGAAGACTATCATAGGGGAAAGATGACAGTTTTACCGACCTACGATGTAAATTCTAAAGATGCCTGGCAAGTGGACTTGCGGGCTTACGATCTTTCTGCGCTTGATCTGCGCAGCTCGCTGGAGAGTTTATTTTATGCAGACTTCGATGACAAGACGACCTGGCCCTCGGATAATCGAATGCCTCAGGGTTTTAATCCGCAACGAATTATGGAATTAGGTAAGAATCCCGGCCTGGGCATCCGAGATTTACACTCACAGGGAATCACCGGCAAAGGCGTGGGCATTGCTATTATTGACCAGACATTGTTGGTTGATCAGCAGGAGTACAGAAATCAGTTGCGTCTTTATGAAGAAATGGATGACATTACCGGCGAATGGCTGAGATCACAGATGCACGGACCTGCGGTAGCTTCAATCGCTGTTGGAAAAACAGTTGGGGTAGCTCCCGAAGCATACCTGTACTATATCGCAACGACCCATGGAGATTTCAGTTACTTGCCGCGATGTATTCGACGCATCTTGCAGGTGAATGAACAACTACCCATGCAAAAAAGAATTAAAGTTATTTCTATATCGAAAGGTTGGTCACCAACGGACGATGGTTATGATGAAATGATGGCTGTATGCGAAGAGGCTAAAGCCGCCGGTATTTTCGTTGTCTCTTGCAGTCTTGAAGAAGTTTATGGTTTTAAATTTCATGGGCTGGGCCGCCATCCTTTGGCTGATCCCGATGTATTCGAATCATATGAGTCCGGCCTTTGGTGGGCAAAAAAATTTTATAAAAATGTACGTTTCCATGACTATGGACGTCTTTTAATCCCGATGGACTCACGAACAACAGCCTGCCCTACTGGCAGCGATAAATACGTTTTTTATCGTCAAGGGGGGTGGAGCTGGTCTGTACCATACATCGCTGGTGTTTATGCTCTCGCCGCACAAGTAGAGCTTGACATTACTCCCGAGAGATTCTGGTCGTTGGCGATGAAGACTGGCCGGACTATTGAGCTTGAACATAAAGGACAAAGACATTCTTTTGGACCAATAATAGATCCTGTTGCACTTGTCAGTACTTTGCAGGAAAAATGAGGTTCCTTTTAAGGAATGCAAAACTCAAATGTGGTTTTGACCCATCATTATTGCTAACCGCATTTCTACCTGCGGTTCGCTCTAATATTAATCACTCCACCTGCTTTGTGCTGCCTGCGGTTCAGTCTGTTTTTATTTACTGCGTCCTGCCATAAGTCTGCTTGTAGACACCTCATGGTGGCATCCCTTACGGGATTTACAGGACTGCGTAACACTAAACAAGCCTCATGCTGGCCTGTCTTTAGCTTGTCCCCGGTGTGTGCCTACTTGCTTTTCTGCCGGGGAGCTAAGCACGAACCACTAACAACAAGCTTCCACTCATCTATACGCAATATGCATCACGCAATGCGAATCCAAATCGGGCAATTTTCGACAAAAAATGATAGTAATATGAGACAAATTTCAAATTTTCTAAAAAAATTTTAACTCTCTCTCACATATGGACTTATAAGCATCAAGTACACAGTTGCCAGTCAAGTAGATTTTCGATTTTTTAAGTTGATTTTTTACGAAAATATGTTATAATACCCACCTGTTAGACAGAAGGTGTGCGACTATATTTTCTGGCGGCTATGCGGTCTGTTTTTGTTGAGTTTTCC
>CAZZAX010000147.1:0-14294 GCA_964653075.1 uncultured Pirellulales bacterium | reverse complement strand
GTCTGTGACTGGGATATTAATATCACTTTGGAAGGCGGCTTATTGGAAAACGTTCAGACCTGCTTTCAGTCCGGCCCGCTCGATGAAACCCGCCGTGATAAAATACTCCAGCGCTCCGACAAGCATCTTCGCCTTCAGTCTTTCACCGCCCTTCGTCAGCAGTTCGAGGATATTTCCACCAAGGCCGTAGTTTTGAAGATACGCGGCGGTCCCGATACTCGTGTTAAAATCACCCTGAGTAAGCCGACCAATGTGTCCTTATCACAAACGTTTAAGCAGTTGGCTCAAAGTAATGAAATGCTGTTCACCGGCGATTTCCCAAAAGAGTCGGCTATGGTTCACCGGTTGGTTTTCCGCGACCACTATAAGACATCTTACAAAGTCTCTGACACCGACGATGGCAAAGGTCTGAACTGGTATTATCTGCGGGCAACCCAGGCAAATGACCAGCTTGCCTGGTCCAGCCCGATTTGGGTTGGGCCCCGAACAGGCGGCTCTGAGACATGATGTTTTATTTACCCTTTTGCGGGTATTTGGAATATGTCTTTACTTCTTCAGCGGTGGCCGGGACGATTCTGATTGCCTGGCCGCCCCTTAATGGTAATTCAGCGTTTATAATGGATGAAGAATTTACAATATAGCGACTGATTTTCACATGTGTCCTTGTCAATACGGCAGGGTCATCGCTGTAGATGTGAGCAATGTACCGGCGCTCCTTGTCCAAAAAGTTAAGCGGAATGTCGAAGTTTTGCCGGTCATCTGCGTTCATGCATCCGATGAACCAGCTTTCGCCTGAACGTCGCGCGAGAACGGCATATTCTCCGATTTTGCCGTGTAACACTTTCGTATCATCCCATACCGTGGGGACATAATCGAAAAACTCCAGTTCCGGCTCATCGCCGATGACGTTATGGCTGCCTCCGGCGCCGCCGGCCTTCCGCGGCGAGCTGTCCGGCCGGTCGTACCAGTAAAGAAATTGCCAGGGACTATAGATACAAACGCTTTTGGCCAATTGATATGCGTGACTTGCGTTTTCATCGACACGCCGGTCATAGTAGCAAATCGTATTATCTCCCGCACCGGCCAGCATACGGGTAAATAAAATGGTCAGAGTCAGGCTGTTCGAAGGTCTTGTTTCATCGCCCCGAATACCTTCCTGTGTCATCAGGTTTGGATATGTTCGGCTGTATCCCGTAGGACGGTATTCATCGTGAATATCAACCATCAGATGATATTTAGCGGCCTTGCGGACCGCTTCGTGAAGCCATGTGGTCCATTTCTGCGAGCCGACCTGTACAAAACCGTACTTGACTCCTTTGACGCCCCAGCTTTCGTAAAGCGGCAAAATATCATCAAGCTGACGTTCCAGCGCCCGGCGATTTACATAAAGCAAAATTCCGATGCCGCGCTTTTTTGCATAATCTATAACTGCATGCAAATCCAGAGGGCCCTTTGAGCGTTTCGGATCGACGGAGATAGTGGTGGCATCGGATTCGTCGCTGTACTCGTGGCCGTACCAGCCAGCATCGAATTCGACGTATTGCAGGTTGTGCTCGACTGCGAAATCGACACAAGCTTTACCGCCCTTGGTTGTTAATGTAACTTCGCGGATAACTTTGCCGGGTTTTATCCAGGACGTATCGTCGATTGCGCAGCGTTCATTTAAGTTAAGAATAAGATAATTGCGTTCGAGCAGCTCACCCGGTGTGTCGCCCAGAATAAGAACTCTCCAGGGCGTAGTATAAGGTGTATTGGCTTTGACTTCGCCGGCTAATGAGCTTATCAGGGCCAAGGGGCGGCTTTTATCCGGCGAAAGGCGCATTCGCGCATAATCAACGAGTCTTGCCTCAGCCACCGAAACAAAAAGACCTTTGTTAATCTCGATAGTAAGCGGCCTTTCGCAATTGTTCTTAATCTTGCTAAGCGGAACCTTACTATATTGGCCCTGGGCGGAATATGCGGCGTAAGCTGTATGGTTGTCGGTAAAACCGAACTGCGTTTTTTCCGCTGAAATAGTGAAGCTTTTCAGGGCTTTTTGCTTCGGAAGTGTATAGCAAAACGCGGCCCCTTCGTTATAAGCACGAAAGATAAGTTTAAGTCGCCGGTGGGGCAGGTTGCTTTCCTTTAGCTCTACAATAATCTGGTTGTAATGGTCGCGAATAGTTTTTCGCTCTCCATAAACCGGTGAGTATATATTGTTATTACTACTGCTGGTGACTGAGACAATATTAAAGCCGTCTTCCATCCCTGGTGCATCTTTAATGGCAAGCCCAAGACGTGAATCGACAATTATGGGGCGGTTTTTATATGTTACACTATAAACCAAACAGCCGCGTTGGTCCCCAACGTCCCTAACATCAAATGTGATGACAACATTTCCATCGGGTGACTTAACTGCCTGTGCTGCCTTCATGCGCCCAACATCTATGAAATTGAGAAACGTAAATATCAGAGTAATACAAAAGATATGTCGGGACGATATCATGGTTTTGGAAAGTCGATAATTTGTTAGATTGTTCATAATTATCCTCCTGTCCGGGATGTTATGACAATTTATACCGCCTTTGTCGAGTTTGCGGCTATTGATTCAAGGTAGCTATTATACTGATTGTGTTAAAAATTGAGTGGATAAAAATAGGCCGGAACAAAGAACCGCTCTTTTCGTACGCATACCCCATGCATATACCTAATACGAACAATGCCGGCCAATGTCCGGGATTATCATGTGTTATTGTGAATAATCCGGAGCTTATCACAATTGCCGGCCATGCGCCGTTTCTATCGGCTGTTCGTTTCTCATCAGGGGCGTTTTGCCGGACCAGCAGCGAGCGAAAAGCCTCAAGGTATGAGCGTATCGTTGTCTGGAAAAGGCCGCGAAACAGCATCTCCTCAAGCAACGGCGCTATTATAACGGCTACGAAAACAATCAGTATTCGAGGCAATAGTTGAGAATGTTCTGTTATCAGCTTGAGCTGCTGATGTTGCTGTATCTGGTATTCCTGCCCCCAGACAAACTCGCCGATGTACGCAGTTAGAAGTACCGCTGCTGCTATGAGCGGCCAGACTGCGAGCAGATTCACAAAAGCGGCGAAAAAATCCCTCACAATCGTCTTTATATTCAGACCGAAACCTTTTAATCGCCGGGTAAAATGGATTCTGGCCAGAAAGATAATTACGGCTATGCCGGTCATTTCACCGATACAAAGGATAAGATTATCTAAAAAATCGCTTTGCCTGCCTTGCAAATCACTAAACAGCCTTTGTGCAATCGATGCTATGAGCCAAGTGATCCCGAACCAGATAAACAGCGGTACGAAGGGCAGATAAAGAGGCATATTATTTCGGCGGGGAATCGAATCGGCCAGGGCCTTTCTGCCCAGAGATGTTTTAAGCAGCCAGCGGACCAGCAGCAAAAGCCCTGCCAGCAAGATAAGGTTGGGTACTATTATTGTCCTGGCGAATTCCATTGACTATTTACAATCGAATATTTACTATTTATCCTTTCCAGTAACTTTGCTACTGAGGATGGATTTTTATTGTCAATTGTTGGCCGCCAATTGTCAAAGGAAAATAGATTATGGATATATTTCACATCGAAGGACCTGTTCGGCTTTCCGGTAGTGTCAGAATAAACGGTTCGAAAAACGCCTGTCTTCCGATAATGGCCGCTACAATTTTGGCCCCCGGCAAATCGGTCTTAAGGGCCGTCCCTAATCTTTCTGATATCTCCGTATGCGGCAAATTGCTGTCTCGATTGGGCTGTAAGATAACCCGAGACCCGAACAACGATTTATGTATAGATTCGAAGGTGATTGATAATCCTGTGGGCGAGTATGAGATTGTCCGGATGATGCGTGCGGGTATTTGCATACTGGGTCCGCTGCTTGCCCGCTGCGGCAGGGCGGAGGTTTCAATGCCCGGCGGATGTGCAATTGGTGACAGGCCGGTAAATATTCATATAAGAGGCCTGCGCGAGCTTGGTGCGCAAATCCATCTTAAAAACGGTTATATCATCGCCGAAGCACCGAATGGTTTGAGAGGTAAAGAGATTTTTTTAGGCGGCCCTTTCGGCTCGACCGTGCTCGGCACTGCGAATGTGCTGATGGCCGCGACAGTAGCGAAAGGCCGTACAGTTATAGAATCGGCCGCCTGTGAGCCGGAAATAAAGGACCTGGCAAACTGTCTGAATAAAATGGGCGCCGGGATTACTGGTATCGGCTCGCCACGACTGATTATCGAAGGTGTTAAAGAGCTTCGTCCTGTTGAGTTTGAGGTAATTCCGGACAGAATCGAGGCCGGAACATTTATGGTCGCCGCCGCTATAACTGAAAGCGAGGTGCGACTGAAGAATTGTCGGCTCGATGATATGATGGCCGTTGTTGACAGGTTCAGAAATATCGGTGTAACGGTTGATGTTGAAGATGATGGTTGTGTTGTTGCCCGAAAAGGTCCCATCAAACCTACGGATATTACCACTCAGCCGTATCCCGGTTTCCCCACAGATTTACAGGCTCAGTTTATGGTTCTTTTGTCACTTGCCGAAGGCAATAGCGTCATAATTGAAAAGGTCTTTCCCGACAGGTTTATGCATGTCGCCGAATTGAGCCGGATGGCGGCGAATTTGCGCAAGGAAGGCCCGGCTGTCATTGTGGCCGGTGTAAAGAACCTGATAGCTGCTCCCGTGATGGCTTCCGACCTGCGTGCGTCGGCGGCGCTGGTTTTAGCCGGCTTGGCTGCCGAAGGGACTACAATTATAAGCAGGGTCTATCACATCGACCGCGGCTACGAGAAAATCGAAGAAAGACTTAACCCCCTCGGTGCGAAAATTACCCGGGACAATATGTAAGTCGAGTTCCTGCTTTTTATGACTAAAAGCTTAGCGGGCTTATTTTCAATAGTATGATTGAAAAGTTTGGAAGATGAACAGGACGTTCAAAATTCTGCGTGTTATTGTGCTGGCAATACTGGTGTTGATTGCCGTCATTGTGGTAGCCGTTAATCTTTTTGCCGACCGTGCTGTAAGGGTGGGGATTGAGTCTGTAGCGGCAAAAGCCTTAAATATCGAGATTGCGGTCGATGATGTTGACCTTTCAATAATAAGAGGAAAGCTTGTTTTACAAAATCTTTCGATTGTCAATCCGCCGGTTTATCAGAATGACGAACTGCTCATATTGAAAAACACTGAAATCGAGGTTGAAGCAAAGTCGCTTTTAAGTGATGTTGTGAATATAAAGCAAATCAGGATTAATAACGTAAATGTTATAATTGAACAGCACAGTGTCTCCGAAAACAATCTTCATGACATAGTACAGGCAATATCCGACAGTACATATGAAGGGAAAAAGCTGCGTGTAGATAATCTTGAGATTTCTGACATTTCAGTTAAAGTTGATTTGATGCCTAATTCCGAACAAGCCGAGCCCGCGACTCTGATGCTTTCACCTATAAGGATGACAAATTTAGGCTATGATAACCAACTTGATACAGCAGCCTTATTGAAAGAAATCATATATGCTATTGCAGATTCCATTGTTGAAGAGGGGATTAGTGTCCTGCCTACGGATATTCTCGGTACAATAACTTCGACTTTAAATAAAACTATAGAACTTGGCACGAAAATCATGGAAGGAAAAGAAGATATCGGCAGGGAGATAACCGAAGGTCTTAAGAGCCTCCTGAAACCCAGGCAGGAGGAATAATTTCGCAACTCACTCAATCATTGTGGGACGGAATCGCTCGCCGACTTTCTTGAAGTGGGACAGCGCACTTTCACGGTCTGCGAAGTCTTTTTCTGTGAACAATAAATCGGTCTGGCCGATATAAATTTGGTCGCCGTCGGCTAAAGCGGTTTCATTATTTATTTTGCCGCCGTTGATAAATACGCCGTGTTTGCTCTTCATATCGAGCGCGAAATACTGCCCCTTGTCTTTGTCGAAACTAATCTGCATGTGCTTACGCGAAACGTGCTCATCGAGAATTTGTATTAGAAGGGCCTCATCCCGGCCGATCACATTAGTCCGATGACCGAGGGGGTAATAGTCACCTTTTTTAGGTCCTGACATTATAATGATAGAAGCCATCGCAACTCCTTGAGATAAACATCTACGTATGCAGTAACAGAATCCACAGTCATCTTGACGTAACATGAATTGTGTAATATAGTATTAACCATGCACGGTATAGTCAAGACCTTTTTTTAGGTCTTGTTTCGAAGTTTTAGCATTTTGCATAAGCTTTTTTTCCGTAAAGTTTTGAAGACATTATACATTTGCTTCTGAGGCTTGCTAATGAGCAATCCTGACGAGAAAAATGGTAGTGAATCTAATGACAAGAGAGTCGGCCCTCCCGACTCTTCAGACAGCTCAGCAGCAGTCCCGGGAGGGCGGATAGGTCCGTTCCGGATCGAAAGGGAGCTGGGTCGCGGAGCGGTTGGGGTCGTTTACCTTGCGCACGATACCAAGCTCGACCGTCCGGTCGCCATCAAAAGCCTGCCCGCCGAGATGATGAGTAACTCTAAGGTTCAAAAGCGATGGCAGCGGGAAGCCCGGGTACTGGCGTCGTTGAATCATCCGAACATCGCCGCTATCTACGAGGAGCTGGAAGAGGTCGAAGGCGTTAGTTATCTCGTTCTCGAATACGTTCCCGGCAAGACCCTGGCGGAATTGATAGGAGAAAGTGACCTCAGACTTCAAGAGGTGTTAACTATAGCACTGCAGATAGCAGAAGCCCTGGCGGCCGCGCATGAACATGGCGTTATCCACCGCGACCTCAAGCCCGGCAATATCAAGATAACACCGGAAGCTAAAGTTAAGGTCCTTGACTTCGGCTTGGCCAAGTCGGTTGGCGATGAGTTTCAAGGCCGGCAAACCACCGTCACCGAGCCCGGCCGTGTTTTAGGCACACCGGCCTATATGAGTCCCGAGCAGGCAAGGGGCAAACAAATCGACAAGCGCAGCGATATCTGGTCGTTTGCCTGCGTCCTGTTCGAGATGCTGACAGGTGCAGTACCATTCGAAGGCGAGACGGTATCGGATATGCTGGCTAATATTTTGCACAAAGAGCCTGACTGGAAAAAACTGCCGGATAACACACCGGCCAATATCGTGGTTTTAATGCGTCGCTGTCTTGAAAAGGACCCGCATAGACGCCTTCATGATATCGCGGACGCCGCAATTGAAATAAATGAAACCTTAAATCTTCCTGCGACTGCTCCCCCGATGACTACTACATCCTTCGAAATCATACGTCCGACTGGTTGGAAGAAGCTAATGGCAGTGGGCATAGCGTGTTTCTTTATTGGGATTATTATGGGCACTCTCGCTATCTGGAGTCGTTTGCACCCGGACTCACTGAAAAAACAGCCAACAAGAAGTTTTTCCATTAGTCCCCAAACGACCCTTGCTATGGAAGCGCTGTGGCACCATTCACTGGCGTTTTCTCCTGATGGGCAGAGCCTTGCTTATGTTGAGCAAAGCAGCGACGGCAGGAGAAGAATCTATTTGCGCGATCTGGACAAATTCCAGGCAAGACCACTGCCCGGTACCGAAGGTGCGATTAGTCCCTTCTTCTCACCCGACGGCCAGTGGCTGGGCTATGTCGATCATTTCCAGAGAAAGCTCAAGAAGGTATCTGTCAAGGGTGGTGAGCCTATAGTCTTGTGCGAGTGCCTGCAATTTCGCGGAGGAAGCTGGGGTGACGATGATACCATAATTTTCACCCCTGCCGGAGGTTCAGCCGATGAGAGCGGCCTGTGGCGAATTTCCGCCTCTGGAGAGGAAAGAGAGAGATTGACAATTAACGACCTGAACGAGGGTGAATATGGACATTTCTGGCCGCAAATCCTGCCCGGCGGTAAAGCGGTTTTATTTACGAACATTGGCAGCGGATTTGATGAGCATCAGATCGAGGTATATTTCCTGGAAACAAATAAACGCAGTTCCATATTTAAAGGCGGCTCTTATGCGCGGTATATTCCCACAGGCCACTTAATATATGGCCGTGATGAGACCTTATATGCGGCACTTTTTGATATCAAACAACTGAAGATAATTGGTCCCCATATACCTGTTGTTTCAGGGATTATCACTCCGGCAAGCTGGTCGGCGCAGTTCGCCGTTTCACCGGATGGTTCCATCGCATATATAACGGTTAAAGCTCGCAGCACTGAGCTTCGGCCTGTCTGGGTTGACAGACAGGGACAGGTCCAACCGTTGCCGGGCGCAATGCCACGTGGATATATTAATGTCAGGATTTCACCGGATGCGACACTGGCGGCATTTACTATTCAGGATGGGGATAACCGGGATATTTGGATATACGACTTGGTACGCCATACCCTAAATCCGCTTACATCTGATGGGTCAAGCGCATTACCGTTTTGGATACCGGATGGAAAGTTTGTGCTGTTCGGTTCATATCGAGGAGCTTCAAAGCCACAACTATTCAGGCAGAGCTTGACCGGCAGCGGTGAAGCGGAGCTGCTCGCAACGCTCGAAGAACCTGTGGGAGCAATGACTTCCTGTTCCCCCGATGGTAAGGAATTTTTGTTTGCCAGGTCTGATCCGAAGTATCCGAGACTCGACCAGGACATCTGGGTGGTCCAGCTAAAACAAAATGGAGAGCATTCTCAGCGCCCTTACATTCAGAGGGACATTAATCAGAGAGAAGCAGTATGGTCGCCATGCGGCCGGTGTGTGGCCTATAGCTCGGATGAGTCCGGCAGGTGGGAGGTTTATGTTGAGCCGTATCCCGGCCCGGGACCAAAGGTCCCTGTTTCGACCGAAGGAGGCCAGCAGCCAATGTGGTCACGGGACGGTAAGGAATTATTCTATCGTAACGGAAATAAGATGATGGCTGCTGCCGTTGAGACGGAGCCTCAGTTCAGAGTGACCGGGTATATTGAATTGTTCGAAGGGCGGTATCTGTCCACTGCAAGTTTACAAAATTATGACGTAGCACCTGATGGGCGGTTCCTCATGATCCAGGAGCCGACAGAATCTGCGACACTCGGAATCAACGTTGTGCTGAATTGGTTCGACGAGATGAAACGGCTCGTGCCCGGAGAAAAAGACCAATAAGGCTTTCATTTGTGGTCGGTTTTTGTTATTATATAGTTTGGAAATTGTCAGATGGTCGTTCCAAAAAAGTCGGCCGCCTGAAAAAAATAAATTTAATGAATTGAGAGGAGATTGGCCATGCGCAAGTTTTGTTTTGTTCTGATAATTGTATTATTACTCTTTTCTCGAGGAGCGTTTCCAAAAATGACCCCAACAGGAAATCCTAAAGATTTTAAGGTTAAGACGTGTCTGCATTCTGTCAGCTATGCCGGTTTTTGGCGGGGACAGGCCAGGCTGAGTGTTGACGAGTTTTTAAATAAAGCCAAGAGGCTTGGATTTGACGGAGTGATGTTGGTTGCCAAGCGGCCTCACGTATCTCTTTTGGATTATGATGCGGCGGCTCGAAAGGCCCTGCGGCAAAAGATAGACAAGCTTGGCCTTGAATTGGTCTGTCTGGCCGGCTATACGGATTTTACTGCGGGAATTGATAAAGCCGGTATTCCCAATATGGAAATTCAGGCTTGTTATGTTGGAGAGCTGGCCAGGTTGGCGCGGGATTTGGGTACCGATATGGTGCGAATTTTTACCGGGTACGAACGTCCGGACATTCCTTTTGACAAGCAATATGCGCAGGTGGTGGAAGGATTAAAACTGGCCGGCCGCAAGGCAGCCGAGTATGGCGTTACCCTTGCCGTGCAGAATCATCACGATATAGCTGTTCACCACGATATGATGTACTGGCTTCTCAGCGAAGTCAATCTGCCCAATGTCAAAGCTGCTTTTGATGCCTGGTCTCCGACACTGGAAGGTTTGAGTTCCGAGGAAATCAAAGCCGCCATTTGGAAGATGAAACCCTTTATAGTCCATACCACTGCGGCCGATTATGTGCGACTGCCTCGCTATCATTATGACAGCTCTTTAACGAATTACATGCGGCAGGAGACGTTAATTCGGGCGGTCCCGATAGGAGAAGGCTTTATTGATTACGAAACGTTTTTCGATACGCTCAGAGAAATCGGCTATCAGGGATATATCGCCTACGAAATGTGTGAGGTATTGGAAGGCGGCGGTGACGTCGAAAACCTGGACAAAACGGCCAAAAAATTTCTCGAATATATGAAAAAGTTCCAGTGAAAAAGAAACAATAGGCACCTGACGCCTGTTTGTTTTTCAGAGTAATGATGTTATCCTCTCCAGGGACGTTGCCTGTTTATTTTGCCGGATAATATCTCTTTGGCAATAATAACGTCCTCCCTGACCTGAAAATCGAACATCCCTGCGCAGATGAAATCGGCGCCGTTTTCATATGCATGTTTAAAACCGTCTCTGGGATGTATGGCTCCTGCCGCCATGACCTTGTAGGCTATCCAGGGTTTGTCCACTTTTTTCATAAAGTCGATGGTTTTTTCCGGATTGGCCGACCATACATTATCCTGAACTCTTTCTTTGGTGAATGACCAGTAATCACTGCTGTGAAGCGTTTTCATATAGAAATCGACGCCTATTGACGCTTCTTCACACGCCATGGGCACTTCTACGTTATGACCTCCGATACCTGCGATGGCACCGTTTTGCTTGATGAATTCGACCGCTTTTGCGAGAAGGTCCACCCGGCCTTTCTCAACTAAACTATCTGCATCGCCGCCATGCACATAAGCTCCGACAGCTCCGTTATCGATGGCCGCTTTGGCATCACTCATCGGATCATTTGAAGGCATTTTGACCTGGGCTATCCACTGCAGTTTGCCGCCTCTGTTATTCCAGTATTTATTCATAATCCTTATACAGTGCTCATCCAGTCTCAGTATCGCGGTATTAATTCCGCATTCTTCGCATATCTCGAAGGTCTCCATAACTTTGTCGTCCGTGAAATATTTTCTGAGCAGCGAAGATACGTATATCAGGTCTCTGCTGTGGGCGAATCCGCTTATAAGATTACCGCCGGGAAACATTCTGCTGATCTTGACATTGCCGATTTTACCCATCGGTAAACCTTTGATAGAGCCGCCGGGCATTCTCGGGGCCTGCTTGTTTGTCATCGCTGCCAGTAAAGCCTTCTCTTCGAAACTTAAGGCTAATGCGGCTCCCGTAGATAAGGCCGCGGATTTCTTCAAAAAATTGCGCCGATTTATATTTCCTGACATGGTTCACCTCTTTGCTATTATCTTCGATTAACTATTCTTCAGCGTGGATATTGTATATAATCTCCTCTTTTTTGTCCACTCTATAATTGTCAAAATACTACGACATTCTCAAGATGTAACGGTTTCCGCCTTGATTCGACTTCCAGTTTATGCTATAATTAAAACAAAGTTGTTCACTTGCTTGCGTCCTCTCGGGACCCCCATAGTTGAACTGTAGTTAATAGCATAACAAAGTTGAGGAAGGGGATATTAAAATCCTTAGTACTATGAATAAACTGTTGTCTATCGTGGCGATACATTTATTGTTGTCGGGTTTTATACCGGATGAAAGGGCCTATTGCGCCGAAGTGCCTTTGGTAATAAACGAATTCATGGCGTCTAATAGCAGTTCCGCTCGTGACCCTCAGGGCCAGTACGATGACTGGATTGAAATCCACAATTATGGCTCTGATGCCATTAATATAGGTGGTTTTTACCTGACGGACAACCTGTCAGACCCCACCAAATGGCGGATTCTCGATGGTTTTCCCGCTCTGACTACTATACCTCCACATGGCTATTTATTAATATGGGCCGACAACAATACCGAATATTCCGGACTCCATGCCAATTTCAAACTCGATGCGGCCGGTGAACAGATTGCTCTGTTCGACTCCGATGGCAGCACTTTGATTGACAGAGTTGTCTTTGGTGAGCAGACCACCGATATTTCCTATGGCCGCTCCCCGGATGCCGGTAATAACTGGCGGTTCTTTGCTTTCCCCAGTCCTTCAAGCGAAAATATAAGTGTGTATCAGGGTTTTGTTGATGATGTAAAATCCAGCCATGAGCATGGCTTCTACGATACACCTTTCTCTGTTACTCTTGCCACTGAAACCAAAGATGCCCTGATATATTATACCCTTGACGGCAGTGAGCCCTATAATACGACCGATGGCAAACGGTCTCCGGCAGGTTTAATCTATAGCCTCCCTTTTACTATAAATAAAACTACCTGTCTGCGGGCCAAAGCAATCAAGCCGGGCTGGAAGTCTTCAGATAATGTTTTAACTCACACGTACATCTTCCTCGACGATGTGATAAGGCAATCACCCTCGGGACAACAGCCCGGTCCGCAATGGCCGAGAGGAACTGTCAATGGTCAGGCCATCGATTACGGGATGGACCCGGATGTGGTCAATGACTCCCGCTACCGGGGTAAGATTAAAGATGCACTGCTGGCGATACCTACTATCTCGCTTGTAACAGACTTGGAAAATCTGTTCGATCCCTCCATTGGTATTTATGTCAATGCACGTCGAGACGGTATCGAGTGGGAGCGACCTGCGTCGGCCGAATTGCTTAATCCTGACGGCAGCGAAGGTTTCCAGATTAATGCGGGCCTACGGATCCGCGGGGCATTCAGCCGAAGTGGCGGTAATCCCAAGCACGCCTTGCGCCTGTTCTTTCGCACCGAATACGGAGCGGCAAGACTCCGGTACCCCCTGTTCGGCAGCGAGGGAGTGGAAGAGTTCGACAAGATCGATCTGCGTACCAGCCAGAACAACTCATGGTCGTATATGGGCAGCTCCCAGAACACTCTCATTCGGGACGTCTTCTCCCGCGACGTGCAGCGTGACATGGGTCAGCCGTACACACGCAGCCGGTATTATCATCTTTATATAAATGGCCATTACTGGGGTATCTACCAGACGCAGGAAAGGGCCGATGCCGATTTTGCCGAGTCGTACCTGGGCGGGATTAATGAGCAGTACGATGTGATCAAGAACGACTCATCAGGCTCACGCGCCTTGCACGCCACTGACGGTACAATGGATGCATATCGGCGGTTGTACGATGCTGCGGTCGCCGGCTTCGATTCCGACGCGGACTATTTTGCAGTGCAGGGTCTTCGGCCTGACGGAACGCCGGACCCGGCCGGTGAGAGACTGCTTGATCCTGAAAACCTGATGGACTATATGATCTGCACCTACTACACGGGTGACCCCGATGCCCCGGTGAGCTGCTGGGGCCACTTCTCAAACAACGTGTTCGCTATCTACAATCGCGTCCGGCCCCAGGGATTCACGTGGTACCGGCACGATGCCGAGCACTCCCTTGGGGCCAATGGCGGGGTCAACGAGGGCAGGCTCTTGACCGATACTACGGATCGATCGATTGGTGAGCAGTGGCGTCATTTTAATCCGGCCTGGCTCCATTTGCGACTAACCGCTCATCCGGAGTATCTCATGAAGTTCGCCGACCGGGTGAATAAATATTTCTTCAACGGCGGAATATTGACGGCAGCGCAGAATATCCAGCGGTGGAACGCCCGGGCAGAACAGATCGATCTGGCGATCATTGCTGAGTCTGCCCGATGGGGCGACGCTAAAAAGCATCCCCCACTCACCAAAAACCATTGGGAGGGTCAGAACAACTATATGGTTAATACTTTCTTCCCCAGGCGAAACCAGATAGTCATCAACCAGATGCGCTCAGTGAACATGTTCCCGGATCTGGCACTTGTGTCGTTCAACCGGCAGGGCGGCCAGGTGTTACCCGGCTTCAAAGTGCAAATGTCACAGGGCAACGGCACATCAGGAACTATCTATTATACCCTTGATGGCAAAGATCCATGCTTGCAGCCAATACAGCAGGACAACACCACTACCAGTACCACCCTTGTTACTGAGAATGCTTCCAAACGTGTTCTTGTTCCGACACGCTCGGTCAGCAGCAGTTGGAGAGGCGCAGGTGTTTTCAATGACTCTACCTGGACACTCAGTACCGGAAGCCCCGGCGGTGTCGGTTACGAAAGAAGCTCCGGTTATCAGAACTACATAAGCCTTGATGTGCAGCAGCAGATGTACAACGGAAACACCAGTTGTTATGTCCGAATACCGTTTACTATTAATGGCGACCCAGGACATTTCAATTTCATGACATTGAAAATGCGTTACGACGACGGTTTCGTGGCATACATTAATGGCCGCGAAGTGCAGCGGGTTCTGTTTACCGGAACACCGAGATGGAACTCTGACGCTGATAGTAACCATGAGGCTGATGGAGTTGAGTCCTTTTCTGTTACAGACCACATCAGCGCCTTGAGGCAGGG
>CAZZAX010000146.1:0-14378 GCA_964653075.1 uncultured Pirellulales bacterium | reverse complement strand
CAAGCATCCCCAAAAAGTCCATTATATACATATCACCGCTTGGGTCGCTGTTGGGAGGCTTGTAGGCAGGGATGCCGATCACAGGGTGTTCGCGAACGAAAGCGGCCAGCTCAGCAAGCTGGTCGAATTCGGTTATGACCTTTTCGTGGTCAGGGTGGCCTTGCATAATATTGTTGAAATTGAAGAAGACCAGCTCCGGCGCACCGGCAAGCACACTCATGTAGGCCTGGTCGAGGAAATCGTATTCGAGACAGTCACCATGGTCAAACCAGGCACCACCAATCTTATCGCCGGCGATGTCCGCAAGCCAGCGATAATTGACAAATCCTTCATAGGGCTGCACAAAACCAAATCGTTGTGTGTTGCGGCCGCGGGTCTCCGTACCAACCCAGACTTTATCGAAGATTCGAGGAAACGTCTCCGTGTCATAACCAAACAGATGAAAGCGGTCGTACCACTGGGGATATTTGACTATCATCGTGATAGTCGGGTTGACCTGCCTCGCAGGTTCGACAAAGATCGATTGAGCCAGTTCTGTCAGCAAAGCATGCCGATATTCACCCCATGAACGACTGCCCTTTGCGGCCTTTGATTCCTCGCTCAGGTCACCCGTGCAAAGGAAGTCATCAACGATAAAAGAGTTGAAAATCCCCGCCGCCATTCGGATGACTTTCTCGATGTCACGTTGGGTCTTTTCATTTTGCCAGTTGAACCAGGCAAGTCGACCTTTTTGGCGCACGCCGAAATCACCGCCGGGCACAGTGGCAATACCTCCAACTACGTCGATGCCTTTTTCTCGGAGCCAGTTGCGTACAAAGATCAGGTGTTCCGGCCTAACAACATGACCGCCACGATAGACTTCAACGTAAAGTTTAGTGATTCCCATTCGCTGGATAGTTTGCCATGCGCGAGCACGGACGGCCTCATCAGTCGCAAGTTGCTCGACATGCCGCGATGTGGTGTAAGAGCTAAAACGCAGATCACCCATCCTTGCCTGGGCCTTCTCAAGTTGACTTTGGGCGGAGCAGTAGCTTGATATATTCACTATTACAAGCGCTATCGCAATAATCAAAGCAGCCGGTTTCACAAGCCCGCCTCCCGTATTTCAATACATGTTCAATGTTTTCCCATTTATCTGGTTCAACTTTTTTTAGTTCTTCACTACCAATCTGCTGCCATCTTACTGTAGGGCAGTGAAAAAGCCAGCCAAAAGCACACAAATCAGTTGTAACTTTTCAGTATCGCCCTGATTCTGCCCTTTGGATTCAGGGCAAGGAAAGCCGAATTGATTGTTTCCAAGTTTATCCTATAAATTACCCCAAGGTATGTTAAAATGCGAGCCTTGAACGATTTTGGATTGCCTATGGCTATTGGCCTATGTATAATCCAGATTTAAGTTTGTGCCAATAAAGGGATTATACAAATACCGGCAGGCCAAGCCTTACAGGGTAGGTGAACGTTGAAGTTCGAAAATCATCTACCATGACATAGCTTGGTGCATCATCGTCAATCAGATTATATTGGTTACTTATTGGTCAAAGACTGCTCTGCTTTTCTCCAATAAGTTTTAAATATGGATTCCTGCATTTTTAAGAAAAGACAGATATTTTGAACAGGTAAACAAGATGCCATTAATCGAAGAACAACCAGAATTGTCCGGAAAGTGCAATATTTACCTTAAACTTGGAATTGTTGTACTTGTGGTGTTGTTCAAATTGGCCGGCAATGTTTTATCCGTCAATGCCGCACAGCCGGCAAAGAGGATTAGACCAATTCAGCTACATCCGGATAATCCCCATTATTTTCTGTGGCGCGGCAAGCCAACGGTTTTGATAACGTCCGGTGAACATTACGGGGCAGTGCTAAATCGAGCTTTCGATTACAAGAAGTATCTTAAAACTCTTGAATCGTATGGTTTTAATCTGACTCGGACATTCAGCGGGGCATACTGTGAACCTATCGGGGCGTTTAAGATTCAAAACAATACTTTGGCACCAGCAAAAAACAAACTGATATGCCCCTGGGCCCGAAGCAATACACCCGGTTATGCAAATGGCGGCAATAAATTCGACCTGACAAAGTGGGACAATGCTTATTTCAAACACTTGCGAAACTTCGTCAAAGAAGCGAGCAAATGCGGCGTTGTGGTTGAACTGGTATTATTTTGTCCATTTTACAAAGACGATATGTGGAAACTCAGTCCTATGAATGCCGTCAATAATATCAACAATATCGGCAAAATGGAACGCACTAAGGTTTATACGATAAATCACCCAAGGCTGCTTGCTATTCAGGATTCAATGGTACGCAGGATAGTGAAGGAATTAAGTGACTTCGATAACGTCTATTATGAAATCTGCAACGAGCCGTACTTCGGCGGTGTAACACTCGAATGGCAAAATCACATCGCCGAGACCATTGTCAAGGCCGAAGCAAAGTTCAATGCAAAACACTTAATTGCTCAAAACATAGCCAACAAGTCCGAGAAAGTTGTCAAACCGAATCCTCATGTTTCGATTTTCAACTTTCATTATGCCAAGCCGCCAAAAGCTGTAAGAGAGAACTATGGCTTAAATAAAGTAATCGGCGACGACGAGACGGGCTTTGCAGGCAGCGAACCCAAAGCGTATCGGCTCGAAGGCTGGGATTTTATCATCGCAGGCGGTGCAGTTTTTGATAACCTCGACTACTCATTTACGGTAAACCACGAAGATGGAACAGCAGAAATCAATGCTCCGGGAGGTGGCGGGCCGGTGCTGCACGAGCAACTGGAGATTCTAAAGGATTTTATCAACAGCTTCGACTTTATCAAAATGAAGCCGGACAATTCGGTAATCAAAGGCGGGATTCCGGATAAGGCAACCGCACGTGCTCTGGTCCATAAAGGCCATGTTTATGCTATTTACATTAATGGTAGTAATGAAGCAAAATTAATCCTGGAGTTACCAAAAGGAACTTACAGAGCAGAATGGGTCAATACAAAAACGGGAAAGGTTGACAAGAGCGAGGTGTTTCAACACAACAACGGCAACCGGACACTGCTTTCACCGAAATATGTTGACGATATTGCCCTGCGGATTCGGCTATTACCAAAAAGCGGGTGATTATATTATTTGCGGAAGAAAAACAATAACAGCAAAAAAATAGAGGTTTTTCACTATGCAACTAAATAAAGCAATAATAATTGCAGCTCTTTTAGCAACTATAATTTCGTCCCATGTCAATGCTCAGCAAACCGACTTAAATGACATATCAGCATATTATGGTTTCGGAGAAATAGAGATTATCAAATTAGACTGGGGGATAAAAGACTTAATAGTCGCCGACTTTAATGGTGACGGCCGAAATGATATCGCAGTAGTAAACAACACAAAAGCCAAGATAGAGCTGCTGATTCAAAAAGCAACTGTCGGGCCCGGCGAAACAGACGTTGCAGTTGATATTAATGACGTCGATGTAAATACAATCACCCCCCCTACTCGTTTTGACAAACAGAGTATCGCGGTCTCAGAAAAAGTGTATAGCCTTGTTTGTGGTGATTTGAATTCAGATGGAATGACTGATTTGGCTTTTTATGGTGAGCCTAAAGGGCTGTATGTGATATTACAAAAGGCTGACACGGTCAAAACGGATCAGCCGGTTACATCAATAAAACCATTGAGTTGGCGAACAAAAAAGAGATTTGAAATTGATGATGGTTTGTTAACTTCCAGTATATTAGCATGTGCCGACCTGAACAATGATGGTGAAGATGATCTGGCTCTGGCTGGTCGTGATGGCGTTTATATCGCTTCGCAAAAAGAGCGGTCTTTGGTCGAACCAGTGAAATACCCGACATCTACACAAACATTAAGCCTCAAAACCGGTGACCTGAACGGTGATAATATAAATGACCTGATACTTATAACGAATGATATGGAAAAACCGGTTCACGTCCGATTCGGCCTTAAAACAGGACAATTAGGCCCACAAGTACAATTCTTTATTGAAAGGCCGTTCACATTTAAGATTCACAACATCGACGAGGCAGCCGGTGATGAAATATTGACAATTGACGGCAGAAGCGGGCGGTTAATCTGTTATAAATTTTCTTTAGAAAACCAGAAAGATTCCGACTGGCCAATCCTTTTTTATCCTCTTGCTTCAGGCGAGGCAGATACAACACGCGATTTGGCAATCGGCGATTTCGACGGGGACGGCCTGGCTGATATAACAATCAGCGATCCTGGTGCAGCGGAACTTATTTTCTATAAACAAATACCCAAACTCGGACTTGCTGAGCCGGTTAGATATCCAGCTTTTGCAGATATCACGAGCTTATCTGCGGCCGACATTAACGGTGACGGTAAAACCGAACTGGGCATATTAAGCATTAAAGAAAAGGTAGTCGGCCTGAGCAGGTTTGAAGACGACAGATTATCGTTTCCGCAACCTGTCGATGTCACAGGTCAGCCGGTAGCGATGGAGCTGGCTGACGTTGATAATGATAGCAACGTAGATTGTCTATACATATCGATAGACGATAGTGATATTAGAAGGCTATGGACTATCTATAATCTCCCGGCAAAAGAGAAACAGCGAATGAATTCGACAAAGGTTAAAGACAGAAAGTCCAAGATTGTCGAAAACGATGATGAAATCGAGTCTGCTTTAGAGCTTAAGAAGCTCACCTCCAATCCGGATGGCTTGAAAGTTCTCGATGTTGACCAGGATGGCTTGCAGGACGTTCTGATATTCGTCAGCTATGAGCTTCCAATATTAGTTCGCCAGGTGCAAAAGAGACAATTTGAAATAGTTGACTCGCCGAAAGCCCTTTCCAGTTTGATTAAAGATGCATCTCTGCGTTCGACTGCTATGGCCAATGTGGACGGCAAATCAGGTCAAGAGCTTTTAGTAGCACAAAAGAACTTCGCAAGAAGTCTGGTTTTTTCAGAAGGCCAAAGCTGGAGTATTATCGACCAATACAACGCCAAGAACACAGAGAACCAAATATCGGCTGTTGCCGCTTATAATATTTACGGTGAATGTTTGGAAACCAGGCCGGCAATTTTACTGCTTGACGGTAGAAAAGGGCAGCTTCAAATACTCAAAACCGGTGATGACAAAACTTATCGGGTTGAAAAAGAATTGGACGTCGGCAGATGGAACGATGCTTTACATCTCAAAATGCTTTTTGCACAGCTTACCGGCAACCACGCCTATAGTCTCCTGCTGTTTGACAGTGGGAAGTATGCACTTATAACTCCACCCAGCGGCAACAATATCACGCAGCATTTGGAGCAACTGTTCAGCTACGAGACAAAAATTAAAGACGGGATATACGGTAACCTTACTGCCGGAGATATAAACGGAGACGGCCGAACCGATATTATTATGGTAGAATACAGGAACAATCACATTGAACTACTTGCCTTGGATGCGGGCTTCAAGCCGATTTCGGCGATGCGATTTAAGATATTCGAGCAGAAAGATTACCGCGATAGTAAGGGACTCCCTAAATCCAGAGTTGAGCCGCGAGAGCTAAAGATCGTTGACATTACAAGCGACGGCAAAGACGATTTAGTAACCGTTGTCCACGACCGTATCATTATTTATCCTCAAGATTAGCTAAAAAAACCCTTTGCATTTAGTTTGTTAGCGGGTAGCCTTAATTAATAAAATAGAAAGCGGCTTTTATAAGGAACAGAGCAAATGGAAGGTCCTTTCATACTATTAATTCTGTTGGCTGTCGCTTGCCTGGTAAGCGGTCCAATTGCATTAATCATCAGTATTATCGCTTTGAATAAGACAAAAGAAATGCGCCGTCAGCCACCCTGGACAATAGAAAAACCAATAAGAGAAGAAGCAAAGCCGACCGTAATAAGCGAAAAACCGATTGAGGTAACGAAAGAGCAGCCGGCAGAAACGGTCAAAGCAGCGAAAATTGAAGTACCGAAAAAAATCGGGCAAGATATTTTCAAAGCCGCCGCTGAACGAATTAAAGAAAAAGAAAAAAGGGTTGTCGGTCAAGAAACTATTTCGCTTGAACAGCGGATTGGCACACGGTGGATCCTTATTGCCGGTATTATTACTGTAATCTTTGCGGTGGGATTTTTCCTCAAATATGCGTACGATAACAACCTGATAGGGCCATTAGGCAGAGTTGTTATAGCTGCCATCTCGGGTCTTGTTGCATTAGCGATTGGAGCAATAACACGGAGACGGGGATATGGAATCGTTGCCAAGGGTGTAACAGCACTGGGATTTGCAATACTTTATGCCGCAGTTTTCTCGGCCTATCGATTTTACGGATTAATTGGTTCGACACCTGCTTTTGTTCTTTCAATACTCGTTACAACAGCAGCAATGCTTTATGCGGTGAGCATGAATGAGATTGTGGTCGCTTTTTTGTCTTTGCTCGGCGGTTTTTTGACGCCTGCGATAGTCTCAACGGGGGAAAATCTTCCGACACCTTTGTTCATTTACGTCCTGATTTTAGGTCTTGGCGCAATGTTCTGCGCATACTACCGCAAGTGGCGAGCAATAAACATTCTTGCTTTCGCCGGAACATTTCTTCTCTACATAGGATGGTTTGAGAAGTTTTACCGACCCACGATTCGGTCGGCCGAGGGAATACCTGGGCAGATGGCCATCGCACTGGTATGGCTTACCATCTTTTTCGTAATTTACCTTGTTCTGTCGTTGCTTTATGAATTGATAAAAAAAGTCAAAGTCAAAGAGGAAGATATCCTGCTCGTTCTCGCCAATTCGGCGGTTGTGTTTTATTATCTGTGGATTATTTTGTTCGATAAATATCGCACGTCCCTCGCCTTTTGTGCTCTGGCGCTGTGTGCGGCACATTTGGTTATGATGGCAGTGGTTATCAAGCGGAACAAAGACGACCTGAATTTGCGGCTGGCTCTTCTGGTGATTGGATTGTTTTTTCTGACGATTGCGATACCTCTCTACCTGAAAATGTACGCGATAGCAACGGCCTGGGCGGTTGAAGGTATTATACTGGTTGTAATTGGACTGCGGTATCGCAGTCCCTGGACACAAGCGGGCGGGGCTGTTGCACTTTTATTAAGTTTCGGTCAACTGCTAAGACAGTCACCGATGCATACCGGAGCATTTAACTTCGTATTCAATCCTGCTTTTGGCACCTGTTGTTTTGTGGCGGGCGCGCTGCTCGTGTGTCATATCATATACAGAAGGACTTCAGAATTACCAGAAGACCAGCGAGGACTAATTACACAATTTCTTTATGCAGCCACTACACTTTTGTTAATGGCGGCGGTGACGATGGAGTGGTATTGGCATTGTAAATACAATATGGTCAAAAGTACAACCGGGAATAATCACTTCGTTAAGGGGATGGTAATAATATTCACGGGATTCCCACTGCTGCTCCTTGTTCGGCCGATCTGTCCAAGGGGGATTTTGTGCAGGGTTCTGGCGATGATTTTAGCGGGAGCGGGGGCGATTTTCACTATGCAGGTGTTCAGTGAGTTTTACAGCAGCAACTTTGTTATTTTCGCAAACCTTGAATTTGGAATAGTCCTTGTGTTTATTACGGCTCTTTTCGCATCAGGCTGGCTGCTTCATAACGAACGTGAAGACAGCAGGTATAATCAGATATTCGCAACGGCGTTTGTACTGGCAGGGATATTTGTGCTGTGGGTGTTGCTAACAAAAGAAATAGACCTATATTGGTATTGCCGGAACAAATACGCGGAAAGAATCACTAACTGGAAGTTCTTATCGCATATGTATATATCGGTAATGTGGGCGGTTTATGGTGCGGTTTTAATGACAGTCGGCTTCTGGCGAAAGAATAAAATACTACGATATATTGCAATTGGATTATTTGCTCTGCTATTGGTTAAAGTGTTTATTCTGGACACAAAGACCGTGAAAAGTGTGTACAGAATTACTGCGTTTTTAGCTACGGGAGTTACTTTAGTGGGAGTATCTTATCTCTATCAATTTTTAAGAAAGAAAGGCTTTTTCGAAACAATGCTGGGTGAGGAGAACGTGAATAAGTGATTGATTGCGAGGTTTAAGATAATAAGAACAAGAATTGTAATCACAGTCACAGCCTTGCTGCTGACCGGCGTAGTCAATAGCGTTTTTGCAATTGAACTTACCGAGTGGGAATATAAGGCTGAGGTTACTATTGAAGATGGTACCGGTGAGTACTGCAAATTGACACTGACACCCGATGTTTACGATGCAGCGAGACCTGATTTGGGAGATATTCGACTTGTTAACACCTTCGGCGAACAGGTTCCTTACGTGCTGGCCAGGCCAAAGGACACTACGGAGAGGCAAAAGTATGAGCCGGATGTAATCAACCGCTCTACAAATGCTGACAGAGCAGCTATGGTGACGCTGGACTTCGGGAAAAAGACAGTGCAGAATTCCATTGAGGTTATAACAGAAGGGAACAACTTCAGACGAGCCGTTAAAGTTGAGGGTTCCAACGATAATATTGAATTCTTTACATTAGTTGAGCAAGCTTACGTTTTTGCAGTTACTTACAATAGACGATTCGAGCAGGTTGATTTACCGAAGAATGATTATCGTTATTTGCGGATCACTGTTCGACCAATGACAACGGAAGAAAAAAGTCTCGTTATCGATGAAGTAAGAGCATTTCAGACCGAGAAGAGCCTCGCCGAGCGCTACCCTGTGGAGATGGCACTCATAGAGCAAAAAGCTGAAGAAAAAAGCAACTCGAGTATTTACGTGTATGACCTCCTATATCGTCGCCTGCCTATAAGTGAAATCGAACTAGAAGTCGCTGATAATTCGTTTTACAGATATGTAACTATCGAAGGCAGAGATGCCGAAACGCGTGAGGTCAAAGTTTACAGTGAAGATAACAGACAGCGGATCAGAAATGTTGAGGTAAAGTGGGAAAGAATAATTAGTAACACGATTTACAAATATACCGATGCAAACGGGCAAAAACACGAAAGGCTGGCTTTGAGTATTCCTTCCGGCTCACGGGTTTACAAGTACCTAAAAATTACTATCAGGAACTACGATGACAGGCCTGTTGTCGTAAAGTCGGCATCTGCAAAGATGATAGCTCACAAGATAATTTTTACAAATATAGATGATGTCGTGCCTACATTGTACGTTGGATCGGAAGCAGCAAGAAAACCGCGATACGACCTTGAGTACAGGTTGAGTAATCCGTTACAGGTCAAGGCGAGGGCCACTAATCTGAGCGGTATTATTAATAATCCACTCTTTGGACAAGTTAAGGAGCCATCTGTTGCCTGGACAGAGAAACATAAGGTTTTGCTCCTGGCAATCATGGTGGTGATGACACTGGTCCTGGGCGGATTCATATTGAAATCGTTCAAATCTATTCAAAGTGAACAGGTTGAAAGTTAACCGCCAGGAAGTCATTAACTTAAATATGTGTAAAATGGCCGCTTAGCAACGAAAGGTTTTTTATCATACTCAACGGCGGATGGATTGACAAAACATCAAATTAGTTGGTATAATACTAACAATAATATCCAGCTTTAGAATATGCGAGTAAACGATGACATTTTGGACTTGCTCAGAGAAAAGGGAGCTGAAGCTGCTCGGAAAGCACAACGAGGGGTAATTTTACAGCCGGGAGCGATTGGTGATTGTATATTAACGCTGCCGTTGGCTGCATTTATGAAAGAAATCCTCGGATTGGGCGGTGTCGATATTCTTGGGCACAGTGAATATGTCGGCATTTTACCGGGCAGAACCTGCATTGATAGCATTAGCTCCATAGATTCAATAGATTTACATCGATTGTTTGTAGAAACTAAAGCATTTAATCTCACAGACAGGGATCCATTGATACACATATTTTCCGGTTATGCCTGGATAGCGACCTTTTTAGGTGAGCCTGACAGTAACTTTGAACAAAACCTGATTTTCACAGCTAATTGCAGCCACAGTGCAGAAGTTATAACCCTGTCTTTGAAGCCGCCAAAAAGTTTTTCCGGACATTTAACCGACTTTTACTTCCAACATTTTATCAGCCATAGCGGTTTACCTTTGCAATCCTGGCAGGTTCCGCACGGTGATTGCTTAATAAAAACAACCGAGGTAGATATCGCACGAGGTAAAGAATTGCTAAAAGGAATTGGGCTTGGATCTGGTAAGAAACTAGTGGTTATCCAGCCCGGCAGCGGTGGATTACACAAATGCTGGTACCTGGAAAATTTTTTGGCTGTAGCTAAAAAGCTCAATTCAGAAGGTATTGAGGTAATATTTCTATTAGGACCAGCTGAACTGGACAGATTCAGTAATGCAACAATTAAGAAAATAGGCGGTATTGCAAAGTATCTTAGGGATTTATCCCTGGAACAGGTATTGGAACTGTTGAGTCATACAAATGCGTTTATCGGCAACGATAGTGGGATCACACACCTGGCTGCCGGTTTGGGAGTCAGAACATTAGCTATATTTGGCCCGACCAATCCGGCTGTATATAAACCCATTGGACCGGATGTAACAATATTTGCAGACAAAACAGCAATTTTTGCAAAGAAACCATCAGCGATCCAGCAGAGTGAACTTTTAGATGTTTTAATAGCGGAATGAATATTCGAAAAACCCTATTCAGACCAGATTATCCAACATATCACGCAAGAAACTCTTTTTTCAATAGAGATAAATTCGAGCAGTTGACCATCGGTGTGTTTCTCTGCTATAATAAACCGGTTTTGGTGTTGCCCTTTGATTTATGACAGTTGAGTATCCCAAAATTCTCATAAAGGTGTTGAAATGCAGGAAAAAACTTTGGGTGAATTAGCTGAATATGTGGGGGGGAGGGTCTGTGGAGACCCTGGCGTGAGAATCAAATCTGCCTCGACACTTGCGAGGGCTGGTGAAGGTGATATTAGTTTTTTGACCAACCGCAAATATGAAAAACAACTACGAACAACCAAGGCAAGTGCGGTAATCGTGGGTAAAGATACACCCACTACCTCGGTTCCCCTATTGATAGCCGAGGATCCTTACTATACCTTTATGCAGATAATGGTTCTGCTTCACGGACATCGTAAGCATAAAAAAGTAGGGATAAGCCAACGAGCTTCAATTTCCGACAGTGCAAAAATTGGTGCGGACTGTCACATTCATGATTTTGTAACAATAGCAGATGAGGTAAGGATCGGTGACGGATGTATAATATATCCCTGCGTGCATATTGGTGAAGGTGTACAAATAGGTAATGACAGTATCATATATCCCAACGTTACTATTTACGATGGCTGCAAAATAGGCAATCGTGTAATTATAAATGCGAATTCGACAGTCGGAGAAGATGGTTTCGGTTATGCCACCCATAAGGGCGTTCACCACAAAATACCACAAACCGGCATTGTTATTATAGAAGATGATGTTGAAATCGGTGCATGTTGCGGGATCGAGCGAGGTACACTCGGCGATACTGTAATAGGCCAGGGTAGTAAGCTGGGAGACCTTGTTGCAATAGGTCATGGTACAAGAATCGGTCCACATTGCTTACTTGTGGCCCAGGTGGGAATTGCCGGCTCGACCAGCCTTGGCCATCATTGCACAGTTGGCGGGCAGGTAGGTATAGTAGGTCATATCAACATTGGAAATAACGTTACAATTGCGGCCCAGGCTGGTGTCATTAATAACATTCCAGACGGCAAAGTGGTTCTGGGAGCACCTGCTATCGATGCAAACCAAGGCAGGCGAGCATACGGCATCATACAAAACTTGCCTGAAATGCGGCAAAATATTCGTGATCTCCAGAACCGGATTGAACGAATTGCCTCACCTGCCGAATCCGATTCTGAAAAAAAGTCTGAGCGGGATCATGGCTCGTAAAGCCCGATACACCAGCCTACCACAAAACAAGGGAAATGAGATACGAATATCGAACAGGAAATATTGACAAATACACTTCTGAAGTGTATCAAATTTTGAACAGGACATTCCCTTGAGCGAGACACGAGATACGAGATACGAGCCACCAGATGTGCTGGGCTTAATTGCCGGAGAGGGTAGATTGCCTTTTCTTGTAGCTGCCGGGGCGAAAAAGGCGGGATTGCAAGTTATCTGCGTCGGTCTTGCAGAAACGGCTGAATACAGTCTGGCTGACGAGGTCGATGTGTTTTACAGAGTTGCGCTTGCACGACCTGGGGCCTGGATACGAAAGTTAAGAAAACACAGCGTAACCAGAACAATTATGGTCGGGCGTGTTTCAAAAGGACGACTTTTCACTCCATGGCGCATACTACAGTATCTACCCGACTGGCGGGCATTCAGAATATACTACTGGCGGTTACGCAATAAAAATAAACTTACGGATTCACTCTTATGCGCCTTGGCCGACGAACTGGCAAGCGGAGGGATAATATTGGAGAATTCGATTATGTACTGCAAAGAACACATAGCAACGGCAGGTACGATAACAGCCGACCCACTTCAATCCTCAGTCAAAGGGGATATTGAATTCGGCTGGGAAATCGTCAAAAAGCTTGGCGAACTTGATATAGGCCAGGCAATTGCGGTGAAAGAAAAGGAAGTAATTGCCATCGAAGCGATAGAAGGTACGGCAGAGATGATTAAGCGGGCCGGCAGATTTTGCAAATCCGGAGGCTGGACACTAATCAAGGCTTCTAAACCCCAACAGGATATGCGATTTGATGTGCCCTGCGTAGGACCAGATACTATCAGAAGTTTGGCCGAGAATGGAAGTAAATGCCTGGTAGTCGAAACAGACAAGACGATAATTATCGACAAGCCCGAAACAATTAAACTTGCCAATCAATTAGGTATAACCATTTTTGGGCATTGAGGTACTATAATCGCCGGAAAACGTATTATAAAGTGAAAGAGTATGGCTGAATTTCCTTTTCAACTTGTAATCAACCGCACTTATCCGTGGAAACGAATGGAATTTTTGTTATGTACCGCCCTGCTGAGAGTCATTCCCGGTAGACGAAAGGTTTATGATGCTTTGTGGGACAACAAAAGTGTAATTGCAAAGGTGTTCTCACATAGGATTAGTGCAAGACGCCATTTAAAACGAGAATGGCTGGGATTGAAACGGTTATCGAGCCATGGATTGAGTGCACCGGATCCCTTGTTTTACGGACAAACAGAAGATGGGCAATGGGCGGTTGTAGTTGAAAAGATAGCTGAATCATCAACGATTTTGGATATATTTCTCAAAACACCGGACCCAAGCAAGAAGTTGAGCTTGTTAGTGATGATCAGCAAAGAGATGGCCAAACAACACACTAAAGGGGTCTTGCAAAAAGATTTGCATTTGGGAAATTTTTTATTAGGAGATGACAAACTGTTTGCGCTGGATGTCGGACAGATGCAATTTCTGCGGCGTGAAGCTGACAGACAAAGCAGCATTTCCCAGTTGGCGATGCTGGCGTTCTATTTGCCGGATAGCAATACGCAGTTAATCAAGAATCTTTGTGAGGAGTATTTCAAAGCTCGTGGATGGCGATACGGAAAGACAGACCAAATATCATTTCAAAAACAATTAGCTTTGCATAAAAAAAGAATGCTCAGAAAAGGGCTTAAAAAGTGCATGCGGACAAGCAAGAGACATTTTCGAATTAAAACAAACGGGTATATTGCCATGTTCGATAAGACTTTTTGTCAGCAAACTGAACCACTTGGTTTTATAGAAAAAATAGATAAACTAATGGACAAAGGACAGATTCTTAAACACGGCAATACTTGTTATGTTTCCCGTCTGAACTGGAACGGTAAAGATGTAGTAGTCAAACGGTACAATCACAAGGGATTTACTCATTCGCTACGTCATACCATCAAAAAGTCCCGCGCCAGTCGAAGCTGGCTGCACGGACATCGGCTTGGGATGCTTGACATAGCTACTCCGAAACCTTTGGCTTATATTGAGCAGATTAAGGAAAAGCTTATATGGAAGTCTTATCTGGTTACCGAATATGTTGAAGGCCAGAAACTTTATGATTTTCTGCAAAACAGTAATGCCATAAAAGAGCGCCACCAAATTATAAATAATCAAATTAAAGAGCTGCTCGATGAAATGGGAAAAAACCATATCACTCACGGAGACTTGAAGCACACAAACATTTTGGTTACGGATAATGGGCCCGTGCTGACAGACCTTGACGGAATGAAAGTACACAAATGGGGCTGGAGATATAAAAGTAGTCGAGCGAAGGACTTGCAGCGATTCCCCCCATAAGGATAAACACGCCTGGCCATCACATGTAGTGTAAAGAATTTTTTGACAAAACTATCAAAAACCTACCAGTGGCTCAGTTCCCACTACCTCGCCATCAAGAAGTAAAGTCTCTTTGACTAACCCAAGTTCGCCAGATAAAAATATTTTTTGCAATTTTCAAAAAAAATACAAT
>CAZZAX010000145.1:0-14402 GCA_964653075.1 uncultured Pirellulales bacterium | reverse complement strand
TAAACGGCTCTGTCGTTGGCTACGCCAATCCTCCTTTTGCCGAGCAGACCATCGTCCACGGCGGTTTGCAGTCGATGCCGATGACCTACGACAACACAGTCGGAAAATCCGAGGCGACCTTGACTTTGACTTCCAATCGCGACTGGACAGTTAACGGCGTTAACACACTGGTAATATGGTTCAGAGGTGAGGCGGCTAATGCGGCCGAACCTATGTATGTCGTTTTAAATGGAAGTGCCGGTGTCGATAATGATAATCCTGATGCAGCACTGAAAACTGCCTGGACCCAATGGAATATTGACTTGCAGGCGTTTGCCGACCAGGGTGTGAACCTTGCCAATGTTGATTCGATTACTCTTGGCCTTGGTAACAGGACTAATCCGGTGGCCGGAGGTGCAGGTATGATGTACTTCGATGATATTCGCCTGTATCCACCGGCACCGTAAGCCGGAGCTGATGATTTATATTGAAGATTTGTATTAAGAAGTGGCTTATACTCATTCGGTATAAGCCACGTTTTTCTATATGTGAAATGATTCAAGACTCTCATTCTTCCCTGTCTTTCATAAGTGAGAGTAGATATTATTTAATTTTGTAGCTGACTGACATGCCATCTTTCTTTTCCATAGAGGCCCGGATAATAACCGTATCGTAATTGGGACTTTGCTGGATATAATCGAGAAAATCCTTCATCGCACGGGCGGAACGAATGACATTATCACCGACGACCACGGCGCCGGGCTTTAGCTTCGGTTCGATCAGCTTGAGGTATTTCAAATAATCCCTTTTGACGGCATCTATGAAAACAAAGTCATATTCGCCTTCAAGAGTAGGCAGAGTTTTAAGGGCATCTCCCTCTATGCAGGTAACCGTGTTCTGAAGACCGACCTTTCGTAAATTATCCCGGCATGCCCTTACCATTTGCGGGTCGATTTCGAGGGTATAAAGGTGTCCTCCGGTCCTTTCGAAAGCGATTCCCATATTGATGGCTCCGAAACCGGTGGCCGAGCCGACTTCAATTCCGCGCTTGGCCCGGCTGCTTTCGACCAGGATTCGCAGCATCATTGCATCGCCTTCTGTTGTATTCAGCGAAGTACGCTGGAAATTTTTGACAAATCGGTTGCGAAATTCGTCGCTGGTTTTGTTTTGCTGGCCGGAGTAAACCATGACTACATTAACGCCGATCAGAACACATAAAACAACAATCAATAGTTTGTACCGCTTCATAAGGGCCTCCTTCGAACGGGTGAAATAAAATGTGTTTAATTCTTCATTATCAAGATACAATAAAAATTCCGATATTTCAATACTCGAACTGCAGAATACAGAAGACAGAAGACAGGAGACAGAAGACAGATTGGGTCCCCGACTGCGATATACGGGGATAAATTTGATTGGGTTTGCCTTCTAATTGATTATTTACCGCATTGGGTTTGTTTTGGGTTTGATTTGGGTTTGTTTGGCTTTGAGTGGGCCTTTATCGGCTCCAAATTGGGTTTGAATTGGGTTTGATTGGGTTTGTTTTTCCGCCCCGGCAAGCGGGTAAAGTTTCGTATTTTCTTGTCTCAAAAGAGCTTACGCCAGTTTTAATGTTTTTAGAATTGGGTTTGTTTTTGCGAAAAGTCGGACGACTTTTCGCAATTTTTTCAATGGAAAGCTCAAGATTTTTGTACTTTTTGTAATTTTCCATCGATTGAGCAACCTTCTTCATTATTTACCTGTTTATTGACTAATTACTATTGGCTAATCTGGATCCCCGATTACGACATTCGAGGACAAGCCCCATAAGGGGCAAGCTCAAGAGGGAAAAAAGGAGTCCATCTATAATTAGACGTACCTGCATGTTTGATACGAAAATCGAGTGGATTTTCGGGGGGTGAGTTTCGCTAAGTGCTTATGAGAAAAGGAATAAAAATTTTTTTAGAAAAATTAAAATTTTTCCAAAATTACCAGCGTTTTTGTTCGAAAATCAGGCGATTTTCGCCCGTATCGCGTATTGCCCCCGACAGAAAAGCAAGTGAGCCAACGTCGAGGGTAAACTCAAAGTGATGTGTATTGCGTGGATTTGAGATTCTTCACTATGTTCAGAATGATAAAGTTTGTAGTATTTCTACCGAAGGCCAGCATGAACATCGTACAGTCACGTAAACGCGAAGCGGTGGAGTGATGATAATTAGCGTGAACCGAAGGTAGAAATGCGGTTTCCATAATCGGGCAATCACAAGGGATTACCACTAAATTTCGGTTGATTATCTTTCGGTTAATATTGTTCTGTAAGGATTGGGGAAACAGAGACCCGGAAAACAGGACGGAGCTTTCACAGATTGGCTTGAGAGACTTAATGGACTTGACTTTTTGTGACTTTGTACTCGACAAGGTCGAATCTTTGGGGGGTTGAATAACCAAGACAGACACAAGTCTGAATACAAAGAGCAGACACGGGAAATATCAAATACGAGTAAGGAATACCAGGGTAAGAATTGTGGTTTATTTGTTTAAGCATTGTCTAAAAATATTCATTATACATTTTTAATCAGTCCCTCTTAAAAAAAGAGCAAAAACAGGTATATTCACAGGTTTAATACCATCTAAGAATTCAAGTTTGATATTTCCACGGAACGCTCTACCATAATCAACACGTGGAGGCTTCTTAAAATTTACATTAAATAGTATGCCATTATTCCCTTCCATTGTGTTCCAAGTGCATGATATGGATTCGCTTGGCTCAGTTTCGACACTTTTAATACTAAAAGTAATTCCTTCATAGCCTGGAAGTAATTTGAAATTTTTAGATATTGATTTGGTATTAGCGCTAACTACTCCCATACTGATACTTTTCGGGTAATGAACTTTTGGAATCTTCTCAAACTGTACTAATGCAGTCTGATTTCTCTCTTTGCCATCGAGAATATACTTCATGTTCAGTTTGAAACTATTTCTTCCAAGCTTCATATTTTCCATTTCGAACTCGAAATAAATTCGATAATCCCGCGTTAATAATTTCTTTTCATATGATACGTTGACAAAAGGATGTACACAATTGATACTGATTATCTTAAACTTACTCTTTACCGGTGGTCGAATATTTAAATACCGACGAACTGTAAAACTCTCATCTTTAAGTTTACCTAGGTCAATTCTTCTGGGCAAGCCAAACATTTTTACGTTGGCGATAGTTTGAAGAAGTAAAGTGTAATCACCCGATGTTTTCTTGAGAGTAACTATGCTTTTTTCATTAAGTACATAGTCTTGAGTAATGCTTTTTTTAGAAAGATCAATCCTCATCAGGAAATTAATCGACTGTCCCGGATTTACAATGTCCCGGTCGGATTCTATTTTTATGCTTGCACACGCACATGATTTTTTGATTGAAGCGACTTTAAGAGTTTCAACTGATTTGTTTGTGAAAACGAAATAGCTTTTCAAAACCTGGTTCGCATCTTCCAGAGTAAATATTTGTATATCACCAAGGTCCTCGACCATAGTCTGCGACCAAATATTCTCACTAATAATGATATTTATGAGCATTGCGAGTAATAATATTTTCAGTATTTTCATTTTATTTCATTCCTTAGAGACGACCGATTAGCTGTTGAATAAAGCCTCAATACGGTGTAATATCTGCCGGTGATTTGTACAAACAGTCCATGACATCACGGTTTCGCCTAGTTCAATAAGGGTCTAAATGCGTGCTTCTTCTTATAGAATTGTGCTGCAAAAGCCTGGAGCCATATACCGCTCTCCGGGTCATAATAATAACGAAACATGATAGGGAAAGGAACCTCCTTATCACGACCTGTAGTGATAAGGATATCAAAAAACTTAATTTCTTTATCTCTATTAAAAACAGAAATTGGTGTTATTTTATTTTCTAAAACACGGTGTGTATTACTAGGAGATAAAGAGCCTCTTTTTATCGCCTCTTCTTGAAGTGCATTTGGAAATTGGTGAATAGTTGGTTGCCACTTTTCCTCATCAAACTCGTCTTGGGTCTGTTTGTGGAACGAAATTGAAGTTATATCAAAACTAACTTTATTCATATAGGGCTTTTCAGAATAAAGTATATCCCACATAACTGACATAGCCTCCAATAAATTGTCTGGTTTCTTAGTTTCGGGCGGCAATTCTGATTCAACTATTTGTAATACTCCATTATACTTGGTTTTAACGTATTCGGACTCACTTTCGGTGGCGAGAGCATGTGCCCCACCTTTCAATCCTAAGTATTCTTCAAATGAGCCACCGGAGTAACATAGAACAAGCCCTTTAATAAGATCTCGTGCAAATTGAATGTCTTTTTCTTTGACATCTTCAGTGTATATCTCTACAGGAACCTTCTTAATCTCTTTTGTTAACTCATTTAGGTCAAGCTCATTTGGCGCTGTGTTGATATAGTTTAGGGAAGCCCATTTTTGGAGCGAAGGCAGGTCATCAAGCGGTATGTCTAATTTTTGCATAGGAAGTTCTAATTCATCAATAACCTCATTGTGAATATTCCTATCAGGTTTTGATACATCAACGGTTGGTTGTACCTCATCAATATTTTTTCGGTATGGTGTCTTTATCGAAACTTCATTAATTGGCTTGGCAATTTGACTCTCTATATCACGTTTTTTCCTGTAGTTACTAATACTAATACCAATTATTACAATTAGAAGCGATATACTTGTGATAAGCAGGATCTGAAATTTCCTCTTCATAGCTATATTCTCCATAACTGGGAAAAATGGAACAATGGACAACAAAAATACCTGTTGCCCATTGTCCTTAATGGTCAAAATGATTAGATGTTTCAAAGCTCTGCAAGTCTATCAGTAGCAATAACAAAATGCGTCAACTGGAAAACCCTCTATAGTACACCATGAACTGCTTGTATAACAGCTTTCTCCTGACGCACAACAACTACAACATCCATCTGCATCGCCAAACAGGCACTCAGTGCAGCCCGTCGAACTACATTCTGATTGACCACAGCTACAATTACATGATGGTTCATCACAAGCAAAAGCATTGTAACTGAACATGACCAGAGCCACTGCTAAAACAACGATAGTTGCAATTTTTTTCATGGTTTTTCACCTCCTTTCAAGGGCCTTGCCCAATTTTGAGTTAATATTACTTTTGTTTTTGTATAACGCACAGACCGGTCGGCCTGATTATCCTTAAATGCCATACTTTGAAGGATTGCATCTAAGTCAGGTGCATTTCCTTCCCAGGCGGATGTCACTTTCCCTGCTGTTAGTAAGGCAACGGCGGGCGTTGTAACGAACCATTCTTTTGTCTCGGCCAATCGGCCGAGGGCGCAGGGGCAATTTCCGCTTACAGAACCCCGGCCATACGGCGGAACCGCTATCAGGGCTATTCGCAGGAAATCTTCGTTACCAGCCAAATCGCGGGCCATTTGCTCGTACATCGGTATTGCCCAGGCACAGTCGGGGCAATCGTAATGGTAGAGCAGGACGAGCCAGGGGCCTTTTTTCAGGGATTCGGCGATGTCGATATGTTCGAGAATAGGCAGCTCTTTGCCGACCCAGGTTTCGGGTTCGAGTACCTCATAATGAGTGGTAATCTGCGGCGGCCCGTTCAAGGCCAATATAGGTGCGGAGACGCCGAGTATTGAAATGATTAAAAAAGCGGTCATTGCGAATCGAGGTGCAGACGGAAGCGGCGTAAGGAATTCTTTGATTAGGTTCTTTATGGATTCCTGCTTTCGCAGGAATGAAAGAGTGAGTGGGAATGACAGAGTGAGTGGGAATGACAGAGCGGGCGGTAATGAAAATTCTGGCCGGAATATTGATAAGGCCATAACTGCGGGCAGGTCGATGGCGAAAAGGGTAATCCAGGGATTTACATGTACGGAGCCGAAGCAGCCGCAGGAGTCGGCGCCGGTGAGGGCCTTATAGAGCGTAATAGCTGAAAAAGCGGAGAAACACAGCAAGCCGGCCAGCCAGGCGGCTTTCTTGAACAGGCCGGAGAGCAACCAGATGGCCAGGGCAAGCTCAAATTCGACCGTTAGAATCAGCAGCGGCCTGTATGACCAGATATCGTTATTGGCAAACGGCTCGGTAAGTAAATGCCGGCCTTTTAAGACCGCTGCGGCCAAGAGGACTATCGCCAATATCTTTACTACGATATTCGACGCTTTCATATATTGGCCTCCGCTAATCATTTTACGCCAAATAAAAAAGTCTCTCTTTTATTTAATTCAATTTTGCCGAAAGTAAATTATAAGTTGATTAAATGTTTTCACGGAACACTCTAAGGTCTTTAACGGGCCAGCATTCAAATGATTATACCTATGGCACAGGTTGATTAGGGATTATTGATTATTGGGTTTGAGATTCTTCACCCCTTGGGTGCAAGCTACGTTCAGAATGGTGGTTAATATAACATTTCTACCCCCCGGCAGAAAAACAAGTTAGCGCACACCGGGGACAAGCTCCGGCCAGCATGAGCATCGTACCTTCACGCAGGCGCGAAGCGGTGGAGTGATAAAAATTAGTGCGAACCGCAGGTAGAAATTAGAAATCAAAAGTTAAAATGCAAATAGCAAAATTACATATAAAACTCAAAATCTGGATTCCTGCTTTCACAGGAATGACAAGAATGAAGATTGCCGCAATTTAGTTTTGATTTTTGAGTGTTGAGTTTTGGGTCAATGTCATTGGCACCTATGGCATAAGCTCATCCTTCGTCTCCGCTCAGGATGAAGATGGTATATGGCATATCTATCGGAGGTATGTTTTTATGTTGAAATTATATTGAAATTTATTGTTATTGGTTTGTGGTTCTGGTAGAATTTTTAGATTGTAGTATCGACGGGCTGATAATTCAGATTGGCGATTATTGGTCTGGATTTTTTGTGTTTGCATATACGAATTCTAACTTTTTTGAGAAGGAGGCAACCCATGAGTCGAGCAAAAGGGAAACAATTGAACAGGCGGCAGTTTATTCGGGGCGCTGCGAAGACGGTTGGAGGGCTAATGGCCGTGCCGACTATCATTAACTCGACCGCCCTTGGCAGAGACGGGAAAGTGCCGGCCAGTGAGCGGATTATCTTAGGTGGTATAGGCGTTGGCAGGCGTGGTACACATGACCTGAACTGGATGCTGCCGGAGTCGGACGTGCAATTTGTTGCGACGTGCGATCCCCAGAGGAGCCGTGCCGAAGCCGTGAAGAAAATAGTGGATACGCGGTACGGCAACACGGATTGCAAGATATATCACAACACGCCGGAGTTTTTAGCTGAACGCACAGACATAGACGCCCTGCTGGTTACGACCGGCGACCGCTGGCATGCACTGGCATCCATAATGGCGATGCGGGCGGGCAAGGACGTTTATTCAGAGAAGCCATCAGCCATGACCATAGCGGAAGGCCAGGGGGTGGTGGAAACCGCAAGGCGATATCGCCGCATTTATCAAACGGGCACCCAGCGTCTGAGCGAGGGTAATTTCACTTTTTGCAACGAAATGATTCGGACCGGACGGCTCGGGGACGTACATACTGTTCGTGCACATATTGCCCCGTGGGATGCGGCTGAGATGAGACATGACTGGCTGGAAGCCCAGCCTTTGCCGCCAAAGGAAGAGGTTGACTGGGACCAGTGGCTTGGCCCGTGTCCATGGCGGCCTTACAATGCCGAATACACGCGCGGGGGCTGGCGGGGCCACTACGATTTCCATACAAGCTGCATCGGTGAATGGGGCGCTCATACATTCGCATCGTGCCAGGTGGCCATTGGTGCGGCGGACACTGCGCCTGTCGAATACGGATACGTGAGGAACGAGAGCGGCGACGGGATGGTGACCAAGTTTGCCAACGGTATAAAGATGATCCTGGAACGCGATATGGACAAGAAATACTGGCGTGGCTCTTGCGGTGTTCGCTATGAAGGCACGCGTGGGTGGGTCGCAGCGGCTGACGGTTATTCGAAGCCGGATGTTTCTTCACCTGCTATGATGGATGACTTCAGGAAAATTGTCTATGACTATATAGCCCGTACGGGGCGGCCAATGAGCCATGTGCGTGATTTCCTGGATTGCGTTAAGTCGCGCCGCCAGACCGTGGCCAATCCTGTAGTGATGCACCGAACGATGACTGCTGTGCACGCGGCCAACATTTGTATGTGGCTCAAGCGCGATCTGCGCTACGACCCTGTTAAAGAAGAGTTCATCAACGACCCGGAAGCCAATCGCATGCGTTCTCGCGCGATGCGTGAGCCGTGGATCATATAAACCCGGAAGGAGACCAAGCCATGTTAAAGTCAAAAATAAACTATATGTTAGTCATTGCCCTGCTGCTTGCCTGCGGGGTGCAATCGTTCGGACAGACCGTGGTACCTGCGACCAAGCAGCAGGTGGACAAGCTTGTTGCGGTGCTCAAATCCGATGCGTCAGTCAAAGAAAAGATGGATGCGTGTCGTTTGCTGAGTATTGTTGGGACCAAAGATGCCATTGCGCCGCTGGCCGGGCTGCTCGGGGACGAAAAGCTCTCGCATATGGCCCGCTATGGGCTGGAACCGATTCCGGATGCGGCTGTGGACGATGCCCTGCGCGATGCGCTTGGGAAAGTCAAAGGCCGGCCGCTGGTCGGTGTGATAGGCAGTATCGGTGTGCGCCGTGATGTCAAGGCTGTCGAGCCGTTGAAGGCAATGCTTATGCAGCACGATTTAGAGACGCAAGTCACTTCGGCAATAGTCAGGGCATTAGGTAAAATCGGTAACCCGGCGGCATCTGAAATCCTTATGACTGCGCTGGAGCATACGCCCAAGGAAAATCGGCTCGCAGTGTGCGAAGGTCTGTTCCGCTGTGCCGAGAACCTTGTGAGCCAGGGCCGGCGCGAGGATGCAATCGCAATTTACGACCAGATGCGTGAGCTGGATTCGCCGCACCAGGTTCGAGCCGGGGCTTTACGCGGGGCAATCCTGGCGCGGGGAAGTGGTGGAAATATACCGAGACGGCCTGGTGAAACTTCACGGATGTATCTCCTGCGGAGGAACGATGGCATTGCTTTGATGCTGGAGCACTTGCGCAGCGAAGACTACATTATGTTCTCGGCAGCCGTACAAACCGCTCAGGAATTATCAGGCACCATGGTAACCAGGGCATTAACTGCGGAGTTAGATAATCTTCCGGCCGACAACCAGATTCTGGTAATCCAGACACTCGGCAAGCGCGGCGATGCAGCGGCTTGCCGGGCGTTGTTCGCTTTAGCCAGGGACGGTGCAAAATCTGTTCGCATTGCGTCCATCCGATCTCTGGCGGAAATTGGCGATGCTTCAGCGGTACCTGAGCTGGTGGGATTGCTGAACGACCGCGATAGTGAGATTTCGCAAGCTGCGCAGGAAAGCTTAGCTTCGATGCCCGGACACAAAGCCGATGAAGCTGTGATGGAGATGCTCAATAGTAATCAGACTAACCGCCGTCTTACTGCGCTGGAATTAATAAGTCGTCGGCGGATGACCCCAAGCGTTCCTGCGCTGCTGAAAGCCGCCAGAGACGATAACCAGAAAATCCGTTCATCTGCGCTGAGAAAAGTGGGCGAACTGGGCAGTCTTACCGAGTTGCCGGCGCTGCTGGATCTGCTTATGAAGTTTAAGGGTTCACAAGACCTGAATGCTGTTGAGCGTGCTTTGAGCGCTATCTGTATGAAAGCCGATAATCCGCAATCATATGCAACGAAGCTTACAAATCTACTGGGCCGGGTTGAACCAATGCAAAAGTGTGCCCTGCTGCATGTTCTCGGCGTCATTGGGGGCCCGAATGCCCTTGAGGCGGTACGGGCAGAAGTCAATGATTCCAATGAAGTGGTGCGTGAAGCGGCCATCCGCGCGCTTTGCGCATGGAAAACGGCGGATGCAGCGCCCCATTTGCTCGCACTGGCGAAGGAATCGTCGAGTCCTTCTCAAAAGACTGCGACTTTACGCGGCTATATAAACCTTGTTCGAGATGAAAGTCTCTCAACGGAGAAGAAACTTGAGATGTGCAGGCAGGCAGCCGAGTTGATTCAGCGTAACGAAGAAAAGAAACTTCTGCTTGGTGTGCTGGGCACAGTGCCGGCGACTGAGGCATTGTCAATGGCAATAATGTACATGAACGATCCGCTGGTCAGGAACGAGGCATGCTTTGCGGTCGTAGGAATTTGCGATAAGATAGTACTGCAAAATCCCGACGAGGTTGCCGACGCTATAGGAAAGGTATTAAAAGCCACTAAAAATAGAAATGTGACTCGCCGCGCCAGGCAGGTATTGAATAAAGCCAGGTAAACCATTGTGTAAAAGCGGCGACTTGTGATAATCGAGTTATTAACTGTTTGGATTGTGAAAAGGAGGATTTGAGAATGAATCGTCATTCATTAACGCGGCGTGATTTTCTGAAGAAATCCGCTTTTGGTGCGGGTGCCGTTGCCTTTGCCTATTATATACCGGCCTCGTCTTTGGGAGCGGGAGGTGTGAATCCGTCTGAGAAGATTGTAGTCGGATACTGGGGTACAGGCAGCCAGGGTTCGGGTAATGCGAGGGCCTTTACAGGCAAGTCGGATGTTCAGGCCGTTGCTGTTTGTGACGTTAACCGCTCAGGGACCAACTATGCGGGAAATCGCCTGGCCGGTCGTGAACCTAATATTAAGGTTATTGAGGAAATGTACGCCAGGCAGAAGGGAGTAGCTTCTTATAAGGGCATCAAGGGATACAGCGATTTTCGTGAATTTCTTCAACATAAAGACCTGGATGCGGTCGTCATCTCCCTGCCGGACCACTGGCACGCTCTTGCGGCGGTTGCGGCAGCGAAAGCAGGTCTGGATATGTATAGTGAAAAGCCTATGGCGAGAACAATCTATGAAGCACGTGAGATGGTCAAAGCCGTTCGAAGGTATAGCCGGGTTTTCCAGACCGGCAGCCAGCAACGTTCGGATCGTCGTTTCCGCCACGCCTGTGAAGTTGCCAGAAACGGGTATCTTGGTGAGCTTAAAGAGGTATATGCAAAGGTGCGCGGCATCTCACGTCCGTGTCCTTTCGGAGGTGAGCCTGTACCAGAGGGCTTTGATTTCGATATGTGGCTGGGTTCGGCACCGGAGGCAAGCTATCACCCGAAGCGGGTAAGCGGCAGCTATGACTGTTTCGGCAGTGCGTGGCGGTCGTGGCGAGAATACTCCGCCGGTCATATGACTGACTGGGGGGCCCATCATTTCGACATTGCCCAATGGGGTATGGGAATGGATGGTAATGGACCTGTTGAGATAACACCCGGCTCAGGTGCCAGTGCCGACGGTCTTACATTCCGATATGCCAATGGAATTCCGCTTATAAAGCAGCGCGGCCCGCATGAAGGGGATGTGCAGTTTATAGGAGACAAAGGCTGGGTCGGAGTAAGCCGCGGCAGGATATGGGCGTCTTCCGATAGCCTGTTAAATCTCAGGATGAAGCCCAACGATGAGCACCTCTATGAGAGCAGAGACCATCGACAGGACTTTCTTGACTGCGTTCGCAGCCGCAAGCGTCCCATCTGCGATGTCGAGATTGGGTGCAGCTCGGTGACGATCTGTCTCCTTGGAGAGATTGTCACGCGTTTGAATCGTCCCCTTAAGTGGGACCCGAAGCGCTGGCGGTTCGTGGATGATCGCGAGGCACAAGGTCTTGTGAAGAGACCTATGCGCAGCCCGTGGATTTTGTAAAAAACGGGTCTGCCTTGCCACGTGGCTGTACAGAGGCAGAACGCTTTAAGATGATTTGCTAATATATCAATATCTGGGGCTGCGAGGATTTGCTTGCAGCCCTTTTTTCGTTTGCTATTGTGCTAAAAGACAAAGGGGCTTATACATATTCAATCAGTATAAGCCCCTAATCGATGTTAACCTGTTATCTCAAGAGTACAATGAAATGTCAGTTGTAAGGTCACGGTACTACCGGCTCCAAAGCATACAGACGAATATCGTCGAAGAGTACCATACCTGAACCACCGGTAACCGGGTTGTTCCTGTTTCCAAAACCGAGAGTAATCGAATTGACATTGGAAAGGTTAACTCCCTGGTCTGCAAAGCGCGTCAGGTCAATATTCCATTTTGTCCAGGAAGTTGTCAGTGCTGCATCAGGATTATCATGATCGACTGCCGCACTGCCATTAAGAGCGACATACATAGTTTCGGCAGTGTTATTCGTATTGCCCCTGAACCAGATTGTCAGTGTGTTTAGGCCTTTCACTGTCCAGTCGCGATTAGCAGTCAGTGTCAAAGTCGCCTCGGATTTGCCGACAGCGTTGTCGTAGAAAAACGGCATCGACTGGTTGCCGCCATGAACATTAGACTGCTCGGCGAAAGGAGGGTCGGAATAACCAACGATGGAACCGTTAATGGCCGGATTGTCGTATCCGTCCAACCAGGCAAGATATATCCTGTTGCTCGCCGGGTCATCAGTGTCAAGGTCGTTGTAACTTTCAAAATCGTCCAGGACAAGGAAGTTGGCCGTTGTAAAGCTCCAGAGCGGGCCTGTCCATGGACTATCGGGATTTGTATTATTGGTCTCATCAACACGCCAGTAATAAGTAGCACCCCATTCAAGCTGTCCGGGGTCATAGCTTTCGGAGCCAAGGTTCCCGCTGCCTTTATTCTCAAGTGAACTTGCATCAGTGCCGAAGTAAACTTCGTATGAAGCGCCGAAGCCCGGTGACCAGGTAAGAATTGGTGTTTGCGATACATCCACGGCGCCATTGGCCGGATTAGGGCCGCCGACGGCGCCCTCAGTAGTGAAGCTCCAGATGTCGCCTTTATGCGTTTCGACAATATCAAACTCATCGACACGCCAGTAGTAAGTCCTGGCCATTTTAAGTGTGCCGGGATCATAGGTGTTTGTTCCCTGAGCGGGTCCACCAGTTGCACTGTCAACGTCATCAAAATTGTCGCCGAAGTAAACGGTGTGCATTTTCGCACCGAATCCCGGTGTCCAAGTCAGCTCCACATTCTGGATAACGGCCTCGGCACCATCAGCAGGGTTGGGAAAGTATGCGGTTTTTGGTGGAATGCTAAAGCTCCAGAGGTCACCTTTCCATGGGCTGTTCGGATCGGCTTCATTAACTTCATCAATTCGCCAGTAATAAGTCGTACCCGGAACAAGGCCTTCATGATAAGCGAATCCGGGAAAGCCAACAACAGCAAACGCTGCATTCTGATTGCCCTGGAACGTGCCTTCGGCGCTGGTATCCACATCGTCAAAATTGTCGCCAATATATAAATCGTGTGAGACCGCATGAATTCCCGGTTTCCAGGAAAGGTTCACCCATGTATCAGGATGTATAGCACCATCGGCGGGCTCCGGAACAGAAGCCTTTACTTTGGGCGCTGCACCCGGTTCAATTCCGGGGACATACTCTCCTTCATAAACCAAAACAAAATCCAGCCAATGTGTAACTTCAGAGCCGGCACAACAGATCTCAAGCTTTACGTCCTCATGCAGGACATTTGAGGTATAGTGATACTCAGCCCATTCAGTCGTCAGCTCAAAGTCTGTTGCTCCCCAGGCATTAACAGAATTATCCGTTGCTTTCATCTGTACGGTCAAGGGGCGTGGTTCTTCTGCTTTGGCCCAGAAACTAGCGGTATAGTTTTTATCCATGTCGGCCAGGAAAGATATATTCACTACAATGAAATGCCAATTCTCAGGTCCAATAGGATCAACCCTAAGGCTTTTAGTGCCGTCAATAAACTCTGTGTCGTCTACCATAACGCTGCTGCCGGCACCCTCATCCGGATTCCAGGTACACCAGACTTCCCAGGTCGGATCGTCGAGGATGTCCTCATCCTCTTCAAAACTCGGATTTCGCAGCAGGTTTTCGGGCTGTGCATGGGCTACCGACGGCAAAGCAGCCAGTACCAAAACAAAGCAAATCAGGTAGATCAGTCTTTTACACATAATAATCCTCCTTCAAAAAATAAATACAGGTTTACAAGGGAAATGTTAAAAAAAACTTTCCAGCAAAGCACAAAATCTCCATTTCAATCCTGTGCTCCACGTAATACACAATAATTCCTCCTCTATGAAAAACTAAACAAGTTATGCCCCGTGTAAGACCATAAGCCACAGATGCCAAGTCTGTATAGGCACATTCTTTAATATTAACTATAACAAATCACCTGCTTTCACGTCAAGAAGTATCTTTGGATGATGAATAAGAATGTGTTTTTTATTCGGATATTACAAAAGTGTGGCAGGCAACGAGAAATTGCTTATCCAGTTAATATGTGAAATTTTAGTATAAATTTGATAGAATGATGTATTGGAATGTTAAGGTTTTAGAATGCTTCTGAGCAACTTATTTGGGTAAGTTCGGAAAGGAAAAAAGTTCAATGGGAAAGTATCCCGGGAAATATTTAATACTTGTGTGTGTGCTGTTGGCAACGGGAGCTCTTAT
>CAZZAX010000144.1:0-14406 GCA_964653075.1 uncultured Pirellulales bacterium | reverse complement strand
ATTTCTTGCCTCTCTCGGGTATTTGAGGGGCGAGCCCACCGTTGAAGTGCCGAAAGTCGCAGCATCGCCGCCTCGGCAAAGATCTGCAGATCGTCCCGACAGACAGAATCGCAGCCGGGCCGACGGCACGATGCGCTCGCTCAGAAAGAGAATGGACAAGAACGATGACGGCAAGATCAGCTCCGATGAAGCTCAGGGCCAGCTCAAGAAGAATTTTGACAGGGTCGACACCAACGGCGACGGCTTAATCGACCGCGGAGAACTCGAGAATCTCGCCGAGCGTCTGAAGCGAAATAGAGCCGGATCTGCATTAAAAGGTGAAATAGTTCTTCTGCCGGATAAGATCAGCTCGAAAGCCAGATCATTGGATCCATCTTTTGTAATATATACCCGAACCAAAGTCGTTGATGGTAAAAAAGCACCTCTAATCATCTTTCTTCATGGCGGTGGAGGTACGAGACGGAAAATTAAAGATTTCTTATGGAATAATCAGGCAAAGTCCGTAAATCAAAAAGACTATCCATTTAACGTACTCATACCCCGCAGTAAGGGGCAGTGGAAACCAAAAGATTTGGATCTGCTCCTTGAGCATGTAGTGAAAGAATATAATATTGATAAAAAAAGAATTTATCTTACCGGGCACAGCATGGGAGGGGCCGGCACCTGGAGGTGGGCCAGTACAAGGCCAAAGACATTTGCAGCTATTGCTCCAGTATCAGGCGGCGGCCGGAATAGAGAAGAGGGTATTGTAGATCTTCCTCTTGAAGGTCTTAAAAATACTCCCATTTGGACCTTTCAGGGCGATAAAGACACGGTAACACCAGCAGAATATACTCTGGAAATAGTCGAAAAATTAAAAAAAATGGGGTCACCAATTATTCTTACTATTATGGAAGGGAAAGGGCACGGCATTGGTTCCGTTCATAATGATACAAAGTTATATGATTGGTTTTTGAAGCAGAGTCTTGATTGACGTGCTATAGTGGGTAAATAGCTGATTGGGACCAAAACTAAAAAAAATGTCAAATAGTATGCGACAGTTCCATATTTTCATTTTAATAGTACTTCTGCTGGCAGGTGGGACAACCGGCAGGGCGGATGCTGTTAGGAAGTCCGCCCCCGCAAAGGAAAAACATCTCGCGTTGCGGAAAGCAATAAAAGACCTTATGACCACATTCGGAGACCATTATCCCGAAGGCAGAAAGTATCTAGCAAAGCTGGATGATATCCAACACCGCACGAACAAGGCCGGCCGGACCGATATTAAAAAGATTGAAACTGAATTCGCCGGTTTGCAGCGCAAAGCCCTGATTGCCAATCCGCTCATCAGCGGTCAACCCATTCTTTTTATAGTGCGGCGCCAATACAAGAAAGACCACCACAATACCGCCACAATGTTTAAAACCGGAGAGATAAACACAAACAGTTTTGAAGGCGGCGGAGCAATAAAAATCATCGACCTGGCGAAAGGAGGACGTGTCCGGACTCTCATCGAGTCTGCCGAAGGGCTTTTCCGTGACCCGCAGGTTCATTTCGACGGCAAGAAGATTATCTTTTCGATGCGCAGGAACATCAGGGACGATTACCATATCTATGAGATAAATATTGATGGCGCCGGTCTCAGGCAGCTTACATCGGCGCCCGGCGTGGCGGACTTCGACCCGCTTTATACACCCGATGACCATATTGTCTTTTCTTCGACCCGCGAGCCGAAGTACTGCATGTGCAACCGCCATATAATGGGCAATCTTTTCCGAATGGATGCTGATGGTGCCAATATCCACCAGATAGGCAAAAGCACTTTACACGAAGGCCACAGCGCGCTAACGCCGGACGGGCGAATACTGTATGACCGTTGGGAATATGTGGATCGCAATTTCGGAGACGCCCAGGGCCTTTGGACCATAAATCCGGACGGCACCAATCCTGCGGTTTACTGGGGCAACAATACCAATTCTCCCGGCGGTATCATCGATGCACGTATTATTCCCGGAACACAGCAGGTACTTTGCGTTTTCGGCTCATGTCACGACCGACCCTGGGGCGCCCTGACCATCATCGACCGCAGGCTTGGTATTGATGGTCATGAGCCTGTAATAAGGACCTGGCCAGCCGATGCTGTCGAACGTGTGGGAAAAGGAAACTATGATGCATTCCTCAGCGTAAAACCAAAGTACGAGGACCCATACCCATTGAATGATAAATATTTCCTTTGCTCGCGAATGACCGGCCATGGCGAACAGATGGGAATTTACCTGGTTGATATTTTTGGCAACGAAATTCTCCTGCACGTTGAATATCCCGGCTGTTATGACCCTATGCCGTTAGGACCACGACCGCGACCGCTGCGAATTCCTTCCCGTCGCGACTTCGATAATGAACATGGTTATTTCTACGTCGTCAATGTTTACGAAGGCACCCATATGGCAGGAGTGGAACCCGGCACGGTCAGGTATCTGCGCGTGGTCGAGTCACCGGAAAAGCGTTTCTGGACACACCCGGCCTGGGGTGGTCAGGGGGTGCATTGTCCGGCCATGAACTGGCACAGTTTCGAAAACAAACGCATACTCGGCACAGTTCCCGTAGCCGAAGACGGCTCGGCATACTTTGAAGTGCCATCCGATAAGTTCGTATTTTTCCAGCTCCTCGACGAAAACAAGATGATGGTCCAGTCTATGCGCAGCGGGACAATCGTCCAGTCCGGAGAAACAACCGGCTGCGTCGGCTGTCACGATAATCGTCGGGGCGCACCGGCACAATTGAGCAGAAAGATACCAATGGCCCTGCAGCGAGCGCCAAGTAAGCTTAAGGGCTGGCATGGAAAACCTCGTATCTTCAGCTATATCAAGGAGGTACAGCCGGTCTTCGATAAACACTGCGTTTCGTGCCACGACTATAATAAAGATGAGGGTAAGAAACTCAACCTCGCCGGTGACAGGACGAATACGTTTAATACCTCCTACAATGAGCTGTGGCGAAAGAAATATATTAATGCCATCGGCGCCGGGCCACATGAAACTCAGCCGGCTTACTCGTGGGGTTCACATACAAGTAAAATTATAAAGGTCATTCTCGGCGGACACTACGATATTAAATTATCAAAAAACGAATTCGAAACCATCGCAACGTGGATTGATTTGAACGGGGTTTACTACCCGCGCTACGATACGGCCTATCCCGACAACCTGACCGGCCGGTCTCCGCTTAACAACGAACAAATTAAACGCCTTAGCGAGCTGACGGGAATACCTTTTGTAAAGCTGGCCGCACATAATAATAATTCCGGGCCGCAGCTTAGCTTCGACCGCCCAGGCCTTAGTCCCTGCCTGGCACAATTCATAAACACCAGCAGTCCTGAGTATATCGAGGCGCTTAGTATCATTTGCACTGGCAGCCGGATGCTGCAGGAGCGGCCACGAGCGGACATGCCGGGCTTCCAGGCTTGCACTATTGACCGGGAGCGCCAGGAAAAGTATGTAATGCGCCAACAAATTGAATTGCGTAATCGCCAGGCGATTAACAAAGGTCAAAAGCTCTACGATGCTCCTGCACAATAACTCAGATAATTTTCCATTGAACTGCATTTTATTTAACTTTCCATAACTCTTTCAGCACCTGATACATATCGGGGTCGTGCTGTTGTAATTCGGCACGAACAAAAGGATAAAAATCGTTGGCGCCGAAAAAAGCTTCGGTACATTCGGCGAAATACTCCTGGTCATTGTTTAGCGCATAAGCACGTTTCGACTTTCCTGTGATATGCAGAACAGACTCATATTTTTTACTTTCTACCGCCTTCCGGAAGGCCTGGTTGATTTGCTTATTATCGTAACCGAGAACACAGTGATGATAGGAATGAGCTAACTCGTGTAATACCATCCAGGGCTGGCCGATAGTCCATTTTAGGAAATTCTCGGCATTTGCTATCTCAACACTGCGCGCTTTGTCCGGATTGAAGTCATTATTACTAAGCCATTGTTTGCTGGGATGGTAGCACATACACGGATGCCGCGGGGCCTTATACTCGACCCAAATAGCTATACGACGTAACTCCTTCAATTCCTCCTTCGGCACAATCCGGGTAATCTGATAAAGCTGGAACCTCAACAGCTTCAACGTGTCTTTAGCAAGTTTCGGATGGCCGGACAAAAGCTCATTGTTTACAAGTACTTTCCAGCCTTTAATTTTCCGGACGGAATAATCCGAAGTTGGAGTGTATTTAGTTGATGCCAGACAAAAGACTAATAACAAAGAGCAAATAAGCGTAATTTTTTTCATCAGCAATAATCTCCTGATATTCAGTTTTTCAAGCCGGAACTTTCCGTAACGGTTATTTTTTAATGCCAGCAAGCGGGTAGAGTATATATAAATCCTTCAATAACGGCAAGATTGGCTTTGAATTGGGTTTGAATTGGGTTTGTTTTTTCTCCCGGTGAGCGCGGGGAATTTCGTAATTCATTGTTGATAAGTAACTTAAGTTTATTTGGGCAATTAGTGAATTGGGTTTGTTTCCACGAAAACACCCCTCAGGGTGATAAGTTTCCGCGTGTAAATCATCAAAAACAAACGTAAAGCTACATAAATGCGCAAAAACATGGATTTTCAATCGAGAACACAACATTTAGCACTTTTCGTGAAATTTCCTTTGATTTGCCTGCCTTTTTCAATATTTAACTGCCTTTTTACTACAAGGATACAGCAGGCGGAATACAGGTTTTAGACGATGACGGATGTTTTGCATGGTCAAATGGTCAATTTGTTAAACGGTATTTCATATTCCGTGCCCAATTTTCTGATGAGCTGCAATCTTTGAAGCTCGATTAACGTTTTGTAGAGGCTGTGCTCTATTCGGCGTTCGTACATCAGGAGGCGTTCGAGCACCCTTGCGTTCGCGAAGTCCTTTATGGCTATACGGCCAAGAGCCAGGTCGGCAGCCGGAGCGGACGGGGAGGGCTGCGACTGGTTAGGGTTTTTGAATAAGAGCGAGTAGGTGAGTTTTGTTAGCGGGGAGGACGTATTATCCGCGTTCAAGGCATCTATGGCCTGGTTCTGGATGTTAGCCGCACGTTTTAGGCGCCATGAGAGGCAGACGATGCGTTCAGCGAGCATGGATTGCACGGGGCTTTCGGGGGCAAGCTCTGTGAACATCTGCCGGCGGTAAAGGTCGAAGTCGGCCTGACTTTCGGAACTGATTACGGTCCGGCGGGCGGACAGGCCGTGACTGACGGCGTTCTGTGAGACGATGGCTTTTCCCTCGCTGGTTCGCGGGCCTGTGGATTTTCGTGCGTTACGGCGGTTTGCGAGTATTTGTGCTTTGGTTGACATTTTTTAAATCCTCCGGATTTAAGATTGACTATTGGCTATTGACTATTGGTAATTCGAATTTTTTTCATTTTTTTCTATTTCTTTACGGAGGGAAAAAAGTAGTCCCTCTATAATTAGACGTACCTGCACGATTGATTCGAAAATTCGGGGGTTTTCGGGCAGGTGAATTTCGCTAAGTGCTTATGAGGAAAGAAGTAAAAATTTTTTTAGAAAAATTGAAATTTGTCAGAAATTACCAGCGTTTTTTGTCGAAAATCGGTCGATTTTCTGGCTGACGCTTTAACGAAGCGACCCTCCGCAGTTGCACATCTTCACTGTTCGCATGGCCGCAACCTCCCTCCCCAGCCTCTTTCGAGGGAGGGAGATTGCTTTTTCTGTTTATAGAGAGATTCGCTGCCACCGGCGGGCTAATCAAATCTGCCGCCAAATAAAAGACGATTTGTCATCAGCTTTGAAGCAGCCCTGCATTTTACTAATACGACGATTGTGTACACCGCTGAACCCACAAAAACAATCGTTTTACTCTACTACCGAGGTTTACGAATATATGGGAAGCATTTCTACCTGAGGCCAGCATGAGCATCGTACAGTGTCACGCAGGAATAAAATTCCGGAGTGATTTAAACAGGTGCGAACCGAAGGTAGAAATGTAATTGTTCGGTGTGAATTGGATATACGCGATTTTTGGTTATGCAGCTTCCTTGTATCGCAGGAAGCGTTTTCTTTCGGCCCTCATTTCTTTCGAGGGAAGGAGATTCCTTTTTTGTTAATAGAGGACCTGGGCGGAGCGGGGTTGTTCAAATCTGCCGCCAAATGAAAGACGATTTGTCATCAGCTTTGAAACAGAAGACAGAAGGAGGGATTTTTTGCTGAAAATTATTTCTATTTTGCCTATTTTAACGGCAGAAACCATCAATTTCTCTTGAAATATCAAAATATTTTTGTATTGTATAGGTACAACAACGGCTGGGATTAATCTTAACGACGAGAAGTTCGGGATGTTATGCGGGAACCATATAAATAGTTCGGCAAGAAGATAATTTATGGAAGATAAAAGACGTGATGTTGTGTTGCGGAAAAATAGGGTACGTCCCTATTAAACTAAAACAGAAACTATCAATTACTATTGACATATTAAGACATTTTTGTATTTTATGGGGGTGCAGCAGCGGCCGGGAGCCCTTTTTAATTGATTATTGATGAATGACTATTGATTATTGGGATTGAATTCCACTATGGACTTGCGGTGCATGAAATATTTTTGTATTTTATGGAGGTGCAACGGCGGCCGGGAGCCCTTTGTTTGAATGACGAGAAGTTCGGAGTATTATGCGGAAACTATATATACATAGTCAGCATCAGGAACTATCTGATGATTGAACAGCAAATAATTAACGATTATGCAGCCGTGAATGACAGGCTTTTACCATGGGACTGGTTTGTGTCGCCATATTATAATGGTTTAGAGTTCAATAAATTGAATACCTTTTCTGTAAGACTTACTAATCCATATTGCAAAGAAGAAAAGGAAAAAATCGGAAAGTTGGTTGCTGATCTGCTCTTAAAAGGCTGCCTTGACTTCAAGTTCAGATCAATCGTGGTCTTTGAAGGTTACCGTGTGACTCCCAATCTCTGCAAATTCTCTCATCTCTTTGAGGCAGGACTGCTAGAACTGTACAGACTTAACTTCATTGCCTGTCTGGGAATCTGGGTCCCGCTTGTTGAAGGTATAGTGCGCTCTATGCTTGGCATAACGTTCTCCCACAGAGTGAATCGCGATGACTTGAAGAATCTCTCAGCCAACGACCCAGACGAACAACCATTCCTTGATGTTGTTGTTGATCGCCTTTTATCATTCTTCTCCCATTATCTCTACAAATCAGTTAATAGTACTAGTGATCTTGGTTCGCACAACCTCAATCGACATTTTTTTAGCCATGCAATTTCGAACGAGCCTCTCTATTGTAGGGATAACTGTCTGAAGTTGCTGAATGTTTTCGATGCTCTTCTGGCGATTGACTTTATAGTAGATTCCCACTTCAAGTCTATATTTGATAGACAACATGAACGAGTTAAGCAGAGAAAGAAGTATTATAAAAGAGTATTGAAACAGGGTTTAGATGATGTGAACCTCTTCAAACTAAATCTACTGGAAGACCATCCACATTTTGATAAAGACTTTTACTATGGAAAGCTAAAATGAGCATAGAGAGGGACATATGTTACGCTGCGCTCCACAGATGCCCCTCATGCTCGACGTTAGTCACATAATTATCAGGATAATCAATGAGCGATTTACCACCTAAACTTTTTGTATCTTATTCACACGACAGTCAACAGCATAAGGATTGGGTGCTTCAGTTGGCGACGCGATTAGTAAAAAACGGTGTTAATGTAATCCTCGACCAGTGGGATTTGAAATTAGGGAGTAATCTGCCGGGTTTTATGGAATCTGGATTAACTGAATCAGATCGAGTGCTTGCTATCTGTACGGCCACGTATGTTGAGAAGGCCAATTCAGGTATTGGTGGTGTGGGCTACGAAAAGATGATCCTAACTGCAGATTTAATGAAAAATACCGTGACGGAAAGAATTATTCCGGTCGTAAGGAACAATAAAACAGATACGCTAGTTCCAAAGTTTTTGTCATCCCGAGTGTATATTGATTTCAGAGATGACCTAAATTATGAAGCTAAGTATGCTGAGTTACTCAGGGATATTCACGGACAAGCAATAAGTCCTAGACCAGTGTTAGGTGTCAATCCCTTCACACAGGCCATGGTTGATATTGAACCTAAACTAACATTCTCGTCCGAGAGATATGAATCGCCAGCTCTTTGTGGAGTTGTAATTTTCGATTACTCAAATAATAATGGACGTTACGTCGTGGGTGCAGGTGATATGGCATTTGAAACCGCTTGGTCTGCTGGAGGCAACACTGCTATTTATGCCTATACAGATCCTCCAAGCATTCGATCGGTTGCAATTGCTATTGGTGTTAATTGCATCAGCGATATTGTTGACGCAAGACAATACGATACATCCTCAAGAGTTAGAACAGCTAAACTTGGCGAAACTGTAGTTTGGCAAAACACTGCGGGTTACTACTTAGCGACGAGGATAGACAAACTTCAATCTAGAAGTCATGGTTGTGTTAAAGATGAGATCACGTTTACGTATACGATTTCACCCAACAAGTCTTGGTCTTTTTCCAGTGTAAATGAATCCGGTAAGTAAGGACTAACATGTGGCTCGATCGGGACTGTTCGCATAGCTCGCGTCTCATCAGGCGCGGCGTTAGATAACGAATATGATATCATAAGAGTATGGAATTTGGGTAAAGGGGAGATAGACAAGTAATATTAAAAATCAAAAAGCAAATAGGAAAATTAAGGAGGCCCTTCGGGCATACGTAAGAATAGATCCCTCCACTTTGGTCGGGATGACGGTTCTGTATTGCGCATGTTTTTTTTAAATGTGAGCCTATGTAATTTTGCGACCAGACCCATTCGACTCTACTACGTTTTGCTCAGGGTGACAAACGGATACTCGAAGAGGTAAGGTCTTTTACGGAAAGCATATATACATAGTTGGGAGAAGAACATGAAAACCGTGGTCTTTTTGCTATGTATCTTTGCCTTAGTGGGCTGCCATGATTCGCAAAGTGACAAATCCCAGAATCGACATGTTGACGAGGCTGATGTGAGTCGCCCTCCTGAAATGCTCATAACATTTGAGACCATGGCGGAGACGTTGACACTAGTAGGGACAGAATCGAAGAATTCCAAAGACATCGCAAATGACCGAGCGATAGAAACGTGGTATGGGAAAACCCTTGGAAACCTGGGGGTAGTAAGAGCAGTAACAATCCCCCATAAGGGCACCGGCACAAGAAACAGGGATTTAGAGGTTACAAAGAAGCACATCTTGACCACATTAGACACGTATGTACTTGTCGACTACGAGGAGTTTCATTCTTCTACACACATCCCGGTAGGTGCGTTCGTCAAAATTGAATACCGAAATGACATTGTCGGGTGGATCAATTTCTTTGGCGGAGTGCCTTATACAGTTGAATTAACGACAAATAACACTACAGGAAGGTACGGATTAAGAAGAATCTCCGAACCAAGAAATCTACCTGACAAGAAATAGCTGCGCCATTTCTTGCAGGTGATTCAAAACGTTAGGGAACGAATATGATATCATATGAGTATATACTTTGGGCAGAGGGATGTTATACTGACACTCAGAGAGGTCCGGCGTCTTATACGGAAAGCATATATACATAGTTGGCTGTAGCATAATTTCGAAAAGGATTCGTGCACGTATGCGTCCTTAAGATTAAATGAATTGGCTCCTCTGGCGGTCGTATTATTGGTGGTTAACAGAATTAGGAGAATCCACAGGAATCAAAGGAGTTTTGTATGACAGGAACAAGAATAATCAGGGCCGTCTTCGGCTGTTTGATAATTGGTTGTGGAATTATTTGGTCAATCATGTTTCCCAAAACTCGCGAGATATTTCGTCCAGATTTCGTGCTTTCAGTGGCCCTAGGAATTGGTTTGCTTGTGACTGGCATGCTCTGCTTTTTTATAAAGAGATCGCGAGTTGTAGTTCTGCTTTTATCTATCATTCTCCTCTGGTCTGCACTGGCTAATGTTTTTTTTCTTGCTCAACTAAAATCACTTAGTGAAATCGTGGTTGACATTCCTTCTATGGAGGCCCAGAGCGCGCAGCAATGGCTCGGCATATTGGAATCAGATAGAGAAGATAAAATTGAGTATCTTTCCTCTCGCTTGAAGGAGGCAATACAGACTGGTCAAGAAATGTCCATAGCGCCAAAGTAATAGGCTATGTCCTTCCAAGGAACCAGCCAACAATGGCATTCAGTCGGACCCTCGTACCTCGGCCCGCTGATGCCAAACGTTATGTACGATTCAACGAAATTCAATAGAATACTCGAAATTCCCTGCTAATCAAATCATTGTATTAAGCGAGAAGAAACTATCAATCTTTCTTGACAAATAAAAAATACTTTTGTATTTTATGAGGGTGCAACAGCGGCTGGGATTGCTCTAAATAACGGGAAGTTCGGGATGTTATTCGGAAACCATATATACATTGTTGGGGGCGCAAACAATGAATGAGCATGTGGTCAATCGCAGGATACCGGCAGACGTTGCGCGTACGATGATAATAGCTGCTGTGGGTTTGCTTGTTAGCTCAGGCTGCTCGAACCGGGCAGCTTACTCTGAGGCGGACGCGAGGGCCAGATTCCGGGCCAAGGGTGAACGTATCCGGGTCCTCGGCGAACGCAGCATCCTGGAGCTGAATGACGCGACGGATGCGGACCTCGAATACGCGGCACAACTCCATGGGTTGACGGACCTGTCTATCCATCCTGTCTACGACACAGCAGTAACCGACGCAGGGCTGGCGCATCTGAGCTCCATGAGGAGCCTGGTTAACCTGAGCATCATGGTTCCCGGCATCACGGATGCCGGCCTGGTCCATCTGAAGGGATTGACGGGTTTACAGTACCTATCGCTCAGGGAGATGCAAATCACGGAGGACGGCCTGAAGAGTCTGAAGGGCCTAAAAAATCTACGATCTCTTAATCTTCATGGGTCAGCGATCACGGACGAAGGGCTTTCACACCTGCGGGGATTAGGACAGTTGGAGCATCTCAGTCTCTGGAACACGCGAGTATCCGACGAAGGTCTGAAGCACCTGGCCGGGCTGAAGAACCTGCGGAGCCTGAACCTTTGGGGCACGAAGGTGACCAACGCAGGCCTGGGCTATTTGCGCAGCGCGGACTTGCACGCGTTGCAACTCAGCGGCAAGCACGTCACAGATGAGACACTGGCGATTCTGAAAGGATTCCCCAACCTGAAGGAATTGAACTTAGCCATTACGAAAGTAACAGATGCAGGGGTAGTTCACCTGAAGGCGATGGAGCGCTTACGGTTGTTGACGTTTGAAACTACCGGCCCCACTGAAGCGGCGATCGCGGAACTGAAACGCGATCTACCGCATCTCAAAGTCAGAGGTCCCCAGCAAATGGCCGGAGCCGATGCCGAGGACGCCTCGGCTCAGCCCGAGCGTTAGACAAAAATGTAAATGGACAATCGGTGAAAAAACGAAAATTAGTGAAGCAAGGAATCTCGTTGGATGCTGCGGTTTATATTGCGGGTTAAATGAACAAAGAGAAAGACAGGCATTAGTAGAAGAGCTGCTCCGGAGTTATAATGATGGCCGGTCAATGAGTTTTTACTGTAAAATCTGTGGGAGAATGGAAATTGAATCGATTAACAAGGTGATAAAAGAAACAAGGAAAAAACTTTCAAGTGAAAAAGCAGACGAATCTGATATGAAATCAAAAGCAAAAATTCTAAAAGCAGTAGTCAATGATTCAGCCTTAAAGGCCAATGCTAATTTGAATTAAAAATAGAGATTTTCAATGCCTGACGACCTGAATTGTTGCTTAGCTCCCCGACCCCCGACAGAAAAGCAAGTGAGCTAACATCAGGGGTAAACTTTTTTAATTGATTATTGGCATGGGCGGTTCTCGAACCGGCCCTACAACATTTGGGGACAAGGTTTATTATTAATATGGGGCGTTTGGGGGGAATTGAGGAGAGTTAAGAGAATTTAGAATTTAGAATTGCGAATTTAGAATTAGTAGTTGGTGGAGCAAGACGCCAGCCTTCAATTTTAGCCACTCCCAAACGAGTATGAGCGTGCCACCCATTCGATTGATTATTAGGAAAAGACTTGAAATTTATTTTAGTTGAGCTTATATGGGAGGTTTATTGTTCGAAGACTGCGTCAAAAAACGGTTTAACATAAATTTGAAAGGACTGATTTATGGGCGGTTTTGAGACATTGGACTGGATAGCGATTGCAGGTTACTTCGGTATTATGCTTTTGATAGTCTGGTGGGTGGTCCTGCAAAAGCAGAGGACTTCGACGGATTACTTTCTGGCCGGAAGACATATGCCGTGGTTCGTTGTCGGTGCTTCAATCTTTGCCTCAAATATCGGCTCAGAACATATTGTGGGGCTGGCGGGACAGGGCTCAACCAGCGGTATGGGTATGGCGCACTGGGAATTGCACGCCTGGTGCGTGGTCATGCTATCCTGGCTGTTTATACCGTTTTATTACCGATCGAAGGTCTTTACTATGCCGGAATTTCTCGAGAAGCGGTTCAATCCGGCCTCCCGCTGGATATTGTCGATAGTTTCACTTATCGCCTATGTGTTTACTAAGGTTTCCGTCACCGTGTATGCGGGCGGGGTGGTCTTTAATGTGCTTTTGCCTGAAATCAATATACAGGTAACAGACAGTTTTGCTCTCGATGCGTTCTGGATAGGGGCGCTTTTGACAGTCACCCTCACCGGAATCTATACCGTTCTCGGCGGTTTGCGGGCCGTCGTTTACACCGATACCGTCCAGACGGTTATTCTTTTAATCGGCTCAGTTTTTATTACTTATCTTGGATTAAATAAACTTGGCGGCTGGGGCGAACTGCAGACAATATGCAGTGATAATATTGAAAAATTTGCACTGTGGCGGCCAAATACCGATCCGGATTTCCCGTGGCTGGGTATATTAATCGCTTCTCCTATTATCGGGATATGGTACTGGTGTACGGACCAGTATATCGTGCAGAGGGCGCTATCAGCTAAAGACCTCAAGAATGCCCGGCGCGGCGCTCTTTGGGGCAGTTTCCTGAAGGTATGGCCGGTGATGATCTTCATCGTCCCCGGTCTTATCGGCTATGCACTGCATCAAAAAGGACTCATTACAATTCCTATGAAAATGACGAACGGGCAGGAAGTGCTTGACGGTGACAAGGTCTTTGCGGTTATGGTCAGCGAGCTGCTGCCGGCCGGTCTGCGGGGTTTGGTGGTTGCGGGTCTATTGGCGGCCTTGATGAGCTCGCTGTCATCGCTATTCAATTCGTGCGCTTCACTTTTTACGGTGGACATTTATGAAAAGATAAATCCGAAGGCATCCGAACGGCATCTCGTTACGGTTGGCCGAGCAGCAACGTTAGTGGTAGTTGTGATGGGAATAATCTGGATTCCCGTCATGCAGCGAGTTTCGCAGGGGGGACTATATAAGTATCTCCAGGATGTGCAAAGCTACCTTGCGCCGCCAATAACGGCGGTCTTCCTTCTCGGCCTTTTCTTTAAGCGCATTAACGGCAAAGGCGCGGTGGCCGGACTGACGATTGGTTTTGTCGCAGGTATGACCAAACTTATCCTGCAGGCGCTGACAGGGGGCGATGATCCCTATATTACATCGCCGGACTGGCTGGTCGATGTAGGTCAATACAACTTCCTGTTTGCTTCAGGGTGGCTGCTGCTGATAAGCATTGTAGCCATCGTGGGAGTGTCACTGCTGACGGCCCCGCCGAAATACGAACAGATTATAGATTTGACCTATGCCACCACCACAGAAGAACAGAAGAAGGAAAGCCGCGAAAGCTGGGGTCTTGTAGAAGTATTGATGACAGTGGTCGTTTTAGGCCTTGTGCTTGGCCTGTATTTATACTTTAGTTTCTGGTTAAACTAACGCTCTGCGGACAGCCATTATTTAGAAATCTCTTGAATCTGAGGAGATTACCAAAAAAAGTACTGAGACGAGAAAGGACGTAGAAATGGAGCAGGAACAGTCAGCAATAAAGACTGAGTACGGTATAGATGTCACCTTTGTTACATTTGAAGATGAGCAAATCCTCGAAGAAGGTCAAATCAGGGAACTGCAAGTGTCTTTAGAGCCTGTTATCGAGAAGAACAAAGACAGTCAACTGGTTCTTAATTTTTCCAACGTGAAATTTATGACATCCGCCATGCTGGGCCTTTTGGTAAGAATCCACAAGAGGGTAGGCGAACGCGGCGGTCAGTTAGAGTTGCGTAATTTGGACCAGAACCTCTACAAACTTTTCCAAATCACGCAACTGACAAAGATATTTAATATAACATAATGACCATACGCAATAAAATCTGTTTAGCCCGTAAGCCATTTGCGTTGTAAAGATTTTTTGCTCCAGCCGATAGTTCATTCCGCGAT
>CAZZAX010000143.1:0-14507 GCA_964653075.1 uncultured Pirellulales bacterium | reverse complement strand
AATTGTTATAATCCTGTTAAAACATAAATAAACAAAGGCCGGTTATGAAAAACCGGCCTTTTTCCATCCATGTCTAAATAACAGCAATCCTAAAAACTATACTTCAGACCCAGCGTACACCAGGTTTCATCCTGATCATCATTGATGGTATCATCCATCGTTACCTGGTGATAAACCCCGGGAGTAAGAGTAACATTATCTGCCAGCTTAAAATCTGTTGAGACACCGAAGACCGCATTCGACCAGTCATGATCCACACCTATTCCTCTGGGATCAACGCCGTCGTTGAAAACAACTTCCCCGTGCAGATTTAAGACCTGCTCGGGCATATCCGGCAACAAATCCTCGATCGGCAAGGCATAATCGAGCATAAAGATATGAGCAAAGCCCGAAGCGGTTCCAGGAGGAGGATCAGCGCTACCGACAAATGATCCGCTTTCGGCAGGCCACAGCTTGACAAGAACATAGGTTGGGACTAAACCTTCCACCGCTAAAATCTTCGGGAAGGACATAACTGCATGTATCTCCTGTAAATCGATTGACATACCCGGAGCCTCATCCAGAGGCGCATCCGGGAAGTAAAAATACCTCCATCCCAGAAGATACTGCATAGCATAAGATTCGTCCATGAAAAGGGCGTTTTTGTAGAACAGCGTGGCGTCCCAGCGCTCGGTTGTTTCGAATCCGCTTGCATTGGCCCTGTGACCCTCTAAACTGACACCAAAGCCTGTACCGTACAAGTCCAGCATAACCGTCGGCTGAATTGCGCTCTTGTCGTCGTAAACATCGATTCCGCGCCACATATACTTACTCTGATAAGTAACATCGATGAATCCGTGCAGCTCATCCTGTGCCTGCACCAGAGCAGTTGCCGCCAATAAAACAATGGTTGCTAATAATACTTTCTGCTTCATAACAATCTCCTTCAAAAAATAAGTATTACTTAATAAAAACCTTCTACAACCTTATATTCATAAACCCCATAACAGAACTACCATTTGCCGCTCTTCCTCATTTCAGCCTTAGGAAGATTTTCAAGGTCTTTGGTGTACTTCTGTAATTCTTCTTCCGGCAGCTCGTAATCTATAAGCTTTCCGGATAGGTATGCATCATAGCCCATAAGGTCCATCAGGCCATGGCCGCTGTAGTTAAACAGAATGACCTTCTCTTTGCCTTCTTCCTTTGCTTTCCCGGCCTCATCAATCACAGCAGCAATGGCCTGACTTGTTTCCGGTGCAGCTATAGCTCCCTCTGATCGAGCCCACGTCATAGCTGCCTTATAAGAGTCAAGTTGATGATACGCCCTCGGCTCCAAAAGACCTTCCACAATCGCCTGGCAAACCAGTGGAGCCATACCATGATACCGCAGCCCGCCGGCGTGAATCGGAGGCGGTATAAAAGCGTGACCGAGCGTGTACATCGCCAAAAGCGGTGTGGTACAGGCCGTGTCTCCAAAATCATAAGCAAATGGTGCACGGGTCATAGTCGGGCAGGCCGTCGGTTCAACCGGAACAATTTTAATGTCGGCACCGTTTATTTTATCAGCAACAAACGGGAAAGAAAGGCCTGCAAAATTACTGCCTCCTCCCGCACAACCGATAACTATATCAGGCTTTTTCTCCCCGGCCATCTCCAACTGCTTCTTCGCTTCAAGACCGATTATCGTCTGATGCAGCAGGACGTGATTCAGCACACTTCCGAGAGAATAACGGGCGGTGCCGGATTTGTCCGTTACAGCCTCTTCAATTGCCTCACTGATAGCTATGCCCAAACTGCCCGGCGTATCGGGCATTTCTGCAAGCACCTTCCTGCCCGCATTTGTCTCATTGCTCGGGCTGGCAACGCAATTGGCACCCCAGACCCCCATCATAATTTTCCGGAAGGGCTTCTGGTCGAAACTTATCCGTACCATAAAGACCTTGCATTCAAGCCCGATTAACTGACAGGCAAAAGCAAGAGCGCTGCCCCATTGGCCGGCACCGGTTTCGGTCGTTAATTTCTTCATGCCGAACTGCTTGTTGTACCAGGCCTGTGCAACAGCAGTATTGGGCTTATGACTGCCGGGCGGACTGTAGCTCTCGTCCTTGTAATAAATACGCGCAGGGGTATCCAAATATTTCTCGAGGTATACGGCCCTCTTCAAAGGTGCCGGCCGCCACCGGTACAAGATATTGAGAATATCCTCCGGGATGTCTATCCATCGCTCGGCGCTGACTTCCTGCTCTATCAGATTCATCGGAAAAACCGGTGCAAGCATATCCGGCGAAACGGGATTGCCGTCAGGGCCGAGAGGCGGCAGCAACGGCGTCGGCAAATCCGCCGCCAGGTTATACCATTGCCGTGGAATATCGCTTTCCTTCAGTTGGATTTTGTGCTCCATTGAATTACCTCCAAAAAAAATGTATATCAATACTGAAAACACAGAAAAGCAGGAGTATAGCCCGGCCGGAGACAAACGTCAAATAAAATCGCAAAGATTTTTTCCCAAATCCGTGAGAAACTTAACGGCCAAAATGTTCTAATATCCGGCCTTTTTATCCCCGGAAAACTCATGATTAGAGAGCTGTATAGAAATTGTGTCCCCGACTGCGACATCCGAGGATAAATCCCCGGCCCCCTGTTGTAAGCAAAGGGGTGCTTCTCGGGGGTAAACTCCAAAGCAAGAAAGCACACACCGAGTACAAGCTTGTTTTGGGTTTGCCTTCTTAATTGATTATCGATTAATGATGATTGATTATTTGCCACATTGGCTTTGTTTGGCTTTGTTTTTTCGCCCCAGAAACAAGACAAAATATTATAATCCTTTGTATGATAGATATTTGCGTTCATTTTTGGCCTTTCGGGGATTGGGTTTGTATTGGGTTTGATTGGGTTTGTTTTTGACTCCTGTCAGACTGGCAAAATTTGTATAATTCATTGTTATTAAATTAGTTACGTTCATTTGGACAATTGGTGAATTGGGTTTGTTTTGCATAAAAGTAGTCGCACTTTTCGTAGTTTTTCCTTTGGAAAACCTGTCTTTTTCATTATTTACCTGCATATCTGATAGTTTGAAATTCGAGTTTCATATATTTACCATGTCTTGTCGGAGGCGAAAAAAACAGTCCCCCTATAATTAGACGTACCTGCGTGTTTGATACGAAGATTCGGGGATTTTCGGGTGGTTGATTTTCGCTAAGTGCTTATGAAGAAAAGAATTAAAATTTTTTTAGAAAAATTGAAATTTGTTAAAAATTACCAGCGTTTTTTGCTGAAAATCGCTCGATTTTTGGTTCGTATTGCATATCGTGTGATGCGTATTGCATTGATTTGAGATTCTTCACTATGTTCAGAATAACGTTTATTGTAGCATTTTTACCAGAGGCCAGCATGAGCATCAAACAATCGCGTAGGCACGAAGTGACGAAGTAATAAAAATTAGCGCGAACCACAGGTAGAAATGCATCTAGCGTTAGCCTTCTGGCTAACAGGTGTGTATTTAAATATATTATAGAACAAAAATAAAACTTCTTATGAAAAAAAACCATAACTGTATATCGAAGGTAGGAATCCAGAAAATACGATAAAAAAGCAGATTCGATTAATAATACACCCTAATTCATTACAATCCAAAGATGATGGATTTCTATCTTGTTTCCAGAGATTCGATTATGTAATGAGCAGTGACTAAAAACATTCCTTGCAATATCTGCTTTAACCAGCTTAAGAGCTTCGTCATCGGTCCATACACAACCATCTTCCAATGAATCGCTTGAAAGCTGGACAATCCATTCGTTGATCTTCTTTAGCCAGTAGCGAGGTGCGCGAGCCTGTATATACCCCACCATTGCAGCAAGGTCATGTTCTGCTCCGTGTAGTCCCATCTTGAATCTCTGAATGCCTCCACTTATCTTTCCCGAAGTGGTTCCTATAACATACTCTTTTTCTCGGTCTGACGAAGGCGCAGGGATTCTCTTTCCTTCCAGAACAAGAATAGTATCGTAGATTGAATATGTTTTTGCTTCAATAACCTTGCTTTCTGCAAGAGACGCCGATAGATCTACACTTCGACGACCAGTCTGGTACTCTTCATGATAAAAGCAAACCATAGGAAAAACTTGACGGGCTCTTGAATCAAGGAACTTGCATAATTGAAGGTTCAATTTGTTTTCGGACTGCTCATTTTGTCTATCTGGATCGTCTCGCCAATCTGGCAACTGCTCACGCACAAAAGCGATTGTTTCCAAAACGATAGTTTTTAAGGTTATTCCGTAAGTGATTTGTCCAATAGAATTTGTATTGCTTTGTTTCCTCCGCATTCTTAGTATCCCTGATTTCGTAAATCTATAAGCGTTTCATCGGCGTCTCTAATCGCCGTCGAACAAATCCAGTAACGAAGTCTATCCGGTTTGACAATTAGTATTACATTTTCGTCGTAAAAGCGGAAAATCCTAATTGTTCGAAGAAGCTCATGATTTTCGTAATAAACGAGATTACGCAACTCATCTTCTGAATCACGATTGAGCCAAGACAAATTCGGAAGGTCGCCAAAGTAAAATGGTTGACAGGTTAATCCATTAAGGAAAATAGGATCACTTGCTCGCAGGTTCTTATAGACACTGCCAAGCATTTGGCAGAACATCCTTGAGTAGCTCTTTAAGTCGTTTCTGTCAGCTTTCTTGCGTAGTAGATCAGAGTTTTGTCCAAGCCGAACATAGTCGGCCATATATTCAAGCACATCGCTTTGGATGGCTTTCTCCCAAAAGGAGAAGTCAAGTGAATGTGGCTGTTCAGGGAATGGAAGCTGATCGATGTCCTCCTTTAAGATTGCTGTAGATTTGGAGACGAAAGAACGCGACCCATGAAGCCTCACAATAAACCGAAGCAAATCATGTTGCTGACAAAGCAAATCATATAGTTCCCGTAGATCTTTCACATCAGATGAGGGTGCATGTATTCCAACAATCTCATTACGGTATGCAAGAAATCCCTTATTCCAAAGAGCAACTGGAAGAGATTCATTTTCTTTTATCAAAATCAAAGGTGAACTGTATCGATCCTCCGTATACGCTGAACGGAATTTTGTCTCTGTAACTGTTCCAATTCGGGTTTCATCAATGCCTGAAACGGTGAAGGCGTCAGTCGGTAAGAATGGTTTGCCCGTTAAGAAAGGAGCCGGTTCTCTCCTTCCTGTCTTTGCTGCAATGAAACCCTCTCCATAATCCCATTTCTTTTCTTGCTTTTTCTTCTCAAGATACTCCACCAGCGTACGAACATCACGAAGGCGTTGTGATATACCGACCAGACGTCCACCGCCAAGAAGATTCAAACGCCATATACATGGATCAGTCTCAGAATGTTTCTGCGAAACCTTGTGACGGTCATAATGGTCAAGCTCGAAGCAAATTCTCTCTTTAACGCTTACAGTTCTTCGGAATGTCCAATGGTTTATCCAATGGTCTTCTGATGGTTTATCTACGCAGGCCAAAATTGCGACAGTTTTCGCATCTGCTTCATACAAGTTCCGAATGGAGGTAAAGTCGAGAACTAAATCGATACGACATTTTCTACATAGATTAACATAAAAGTCTCTTGGGGAGCGGGTGTACAGCAGTTGCGATGGTTGAATCAGGCATAATCGGCCACGCTTGGGGCATATAACGGTCAATACCTGCTCAAGGAAAAGATACGCCACCTGTTTGTCCGGCAGCGAACCGCGAATATATTCCTTATGTTGGGCAGCCTTATCGACTTTATCTCCCGCTACGGTTAATTTCGATTCGAATGGTGGATTACCAATGATTATTTCGAAAGGTTTCTTTAGTATGGTAGGTTTCCCTAACCTAGCGTCAAGCAACAACCGAAAAAAATCTTCTTCAAATAAATTAGAGTCACGGAGATAGTCAAACTTCAATTTTTCCCAGATGTCCACTGGCTTAAGCACATCACAAATAGCTAAGGATAGACTAAACGCTGCCAGATCGACGGCGTTACTATCCAGATCGATTCCATAAATGCTCTGCCTGAGAATGTTTTTAAGCTTTTCGACCTTGGGGCGTTTCCAGCTATGCTGGCTCCGCCAGACATTTATCAATCTCCGGAAAGCGCCAACAAGAAAGACTCCAGATCCGCAAGCCGGGTCCAAAATTCGTTCATCGCCAGTAAGTTTCTCGTACGGCACAGCATGATCCAGCAATAAAGCCGCTAGAAATGGAGGTGTGTAGACGGTACCATGGCCACCTTTGATAAATCGTTGGTAAAGATGGCTAATTATCTCAACAGGCAGATGTCTGAAAGAGAACTGTTCCCAGAGGTATCGCTGGCGCTTCAGAGTTCTTGCCTCAACAAGATCGGCAAATGTCTTGAGATTTTTCGTTGTGAGCCTTCGCGGCGGTAATCGCGAAAGGTCAAATACGTCGCCATTAAATTTAACTTCAAGAAATTTCAACAGTCTTTCAACCTCGTCTGGAGTCTCACCTTTCAGAACATCAAAGAAATTCCTTGCTCCCTTATGAAATCTACCAAACCAACCATCATTTGGAAAGACTGCTCGATCTTCAAGATATTTAACAAGCACCATTAGCAAAAGCAATCGACGCAGGACCGGGTTGTTACTCCCATTAAGGTCTTTGTCTGCTTCGACAACGGCCTGAATTAGAGATTGATGTGCGGCCTTATCGTGTTTTGCCAATTTGGCATTGTGAGGATCCTCCCAGAATGTTCCGTCGGCAAGACACCACGCTGAAAACCTCTGTATTTCGCCGCTAATCTCTCCGGCAGTTTTCAGGATATTTAGTATCTTGGCGGGATTATATCGACACGACTGGGCTTGTTCGTTCCAAAAATCAGGCCCTCGCGCGCATGTCAGCACATCTACTCGACTGGGCCACGCCACATAAAGCAAGGGTGCCTTTCCTTGGAGCCAGACTTGAAGGTGAAGTTCTGCCAGCATACGTTCATCAAGCTTCTCATCGGAATTGTCGACGACATATGCTGCCACCTGCGATGAGCGTCCGTCTGAGAACCGACGAAAGTACACAAAATCGATTCGTTTGAACAACTCAGCATCAATAACGGCAGCTCTCTCATCGATACGCAGAGTAGTTTTAGTACTTCTCCGCTTATGAACCGGAACCAAACCTGCGGCAAGCTTTCCATCAGGTTTAAGAAAGTTTAGGGATTGGAGGGCTATATTATTCATCTTGGCGCGACTCAAAACTCAATCATTAAAAAAAGATTACACAAGAGAATAAAGTATTAACGAATAGTCTGTCAACCAATTAACTACTTTTTGAGCACTTGTGCTCTAATGGACTAAAAGATAATGGCGGCGTAGCCGACGCTGTCGGCGCTTGTGGTGTTCATATTTCGGAGCATTACCTGGTTACTGTTGGTGTGGGCGAGGAGGAGGCCTTGGGTTTTACCGAGTTTTTTTGCAGCGGCGATTGCGGCGGCGGCCGCACCGGCGCCGCAGGCATTGCAGTTCTCAGCGGCACCGGCAAGGAGGCGCTCCGGCTCAAGCTTTAGTGCCAGATCAATAAACTTCTGGTCGTTGACAGTATCAGCCCATTTCAAAGCTTCGGAATTTACGCCCATCGGTGTAAACCCGTAACGCGGGCCGTAATGGGTCAAGTCGGTCGAGCCGATGCAGACGATTTTCTTTTGCTCATTGTTACCGATGAAATCTGCGACGGATTCGCCCAACGTCACGGCCTGCTCTCTCGGCGGGACTATAACCGGTAATATCTTGGCGCCGGGGAACAGATATTGAATGAACGGCACCTGCACCTCGATACTGTGTTCGGACCTGTGTGCGCTCAGGTCGCTTACGGACGGGCCGGCACTCAATACATAGTCGGCCAGCTCCTCGTCAATGAAAACCTCTCCGAGCGGTGTTATCCAACTGCCCCTGTTATAGACGGCCGGTAACTGGCCAAAGTAACCGTGGGCGGCCCCGAATATTACGAAGGTATGGACCTTTTCGTGCTGCTGTCTTATAGCCGAGAACACCAGCGCCGCCAGAGGCCCGCTGAACGTCCAGCCGGCATGCGGAACGATGCCCGTTACTATCGTCTCAGGCAAGGTCTCGGCTAAAGTTTCCGCATCGCGACACTCGTTGATTCGGTCTATACAAGAATCGTTCTGACCCGGATAAAACTGACCTGCAACAATCGGTTTTCTTGTCTGCATTTTCGGCACTCCCTTTACTGATGCGCGAATTTTATTTCAGATGTACACCCGATTACAAAAAACCACCCCGTTATCCCTATCGCAGCTATTTGAACTTGCATTCGGGGCTCTTGGCCGTTACTATTACCGCATAATTTGAACTCTGCAATATTGTAACCTTTTAAATAGAGAAAACAATATGGTATCTGAAAAAACAACTCCCGTAGCGGTGGTTATGGGTTCGGACAGCGACCTTAAGGTAATGAAAAAATGCGTAGAGCAGCTTGGCGATTTCGGTATTGAACCGGTTGTGCGGATAATCTCGGCACACCGAACCCCGGAAACTGCCACCGAATTCGCTCAAAATGCAGCTATTAACGGCATAAAAGTCATTATTGCGGCGGCGGGCATGGCGGCACACTTAGCCGGTGCAATGGCGGCAAAGACAACTCTGCCGGTCATCGGCGTGCCTTTGGATTCGGGTTCGGGGCTGGGCGGTCTTGATGCGCTTCTGAGCACACTTCAAATGCCGCCCGGGGTTCCAGTGGCAACTGTGGCTATTGGGAAGGCCGGGGCGAAAAACGCCGCGATACTGGCCGTGCAGATACTGGCATTGACCGACAATGAGCTTGGCGAAAAATTAGCCGACTTCAAAAAAGCCCAGGCAAAAAAGGTGATAGAAAAAGATTCAACTCTGCAATAAACTCGAAAATTACTCAAAATTGAGGTAGAAATGGGGGATTTTTCCTTGACGTGAAAGCGAATAATTTGGTATAGATAGTATATTCGGTGAGACTTGTTTTCGTTGAGACAGATATATGTTGATTTTTGTCTCCCGGGAAGCAAGTTTTTTTATTTGTCTATATAGAGGAGGAGTAATTATGTATTGCGCCAGAGTCATAGTTTCAAGTAAGAACCTGACTTTGTGCTTCGCAGCTTCATATTCATACTTGTCATCAGTCAACCATTTCCATATAGAGAGCAAACCCGAGACGTCGGGATTTTGTTTTGTGACCAACAATACAGCTATCTAAATTTTTTGAAGGAGGACTCTTATGTCTAAGAAATTGATTCATATGATTTCTTTCGTTTTGGTGACGGGCCTGGTCATGACGGGCATCACAAAAGCCGCCGACCCGGACATTATCGGGTGGTGGAAGCTGGATGAGGGTTTCGGGAACACCGCCGTGGATTCATCAGGCAGCGGCGCCGATATAACACTGCAGAACAGCACATGGGAGAATGGTTTATTCGGGGGCGCGGTACACTTCGGCGGAGTGGGCTATGGGAACGTAGGGAGTTTTAACTATAGCGACAACGTTGTTACGGTATGCGCCTATGTATGGCACGATGCGTTCAGAAGCGGTCAAGTTGAGCGATACGTAACGATGGCACCGGAAGTCGCGGTGATTCGCAAGGAGACAGATGGCCGACTGCACTTCTACATCAAGACAGACGACAGTCTCCGCCACCTGTGGGTCAGCGATGTCCTTACTGAAGGCCAGTGGCACCATGTTACGGGCACCTGGGACGGGCTGACCCAGCGCCTGTATATCGACGGTGTGGAAATTGCCAGCCAGACACCTGGTGGTGTTTTAGGCGACACTTCGAGTGTAACGGTGAGTTCCGGGGACGAGCCGCTTAACGGGATGCTGGATGAGATTCGCATCTACAGCCGGGCACTGACGGAGCAGGAGATTAAAGGTGTTATGTTAGGTGGCGGAGCAGAATATCCTTTGGCATCCGCTCCCAACCCCGAAGATGGCGCCCTCTATGAAGATACCTGGGCGAGCCTAAGCTGGCGGGCGGGGGATTTTGCTATCTCGCACGATGTGTACTTCGGCGACAATTTTGACGACGTAGATGCCGGTGCCGAGAGTGCATTCCAGGGCAATCAAGGCTCGGTGAACTTTATTGCAGGCTTTCCCGGATTTGCATATCCGGACGGCCTTGTTCCGGGCACGACATACTACTGGCGAGTTGATGAGGTCAACGAAGCCGAGCCGAACAGCCCGTGGGAGGGCGCTGTCTGGAGCTTTAGTATTCCTCCCAGGACCGCTTACAACCCCGTCCCGGGTGACGGCGGTAAGTTTATAGACCCGAACGCCGACCTTAGCTGGACGGCCGGTTTCGGCGGGAAACTGCACACCGTGTATTTCGGCGACAATTTCGACGACGTCAATAATGCCGCAGGCGGGCTACCTCAGGGAATCACAACCTATGCTCTCGAGACTCTCGAACCAGAAAAGACCTACTACTGGCGTGTCGATGAGTTCGATGCGATTACCACAATTAAAGGTAACATCTGGAGCTTTACCGTTGCAGGCACCGGCGGAGGCATACGAGGAAATTATTATCAGGGTATGAATTTTGACAGTATTGCGCTGACCCGAATAGACCCGCAAATCAACTTTGCCTGGGGTGACGGCGAGCCGGATCCAGCGGTCGGCGCCGATAATTTCTCTTGTAGATGGACAGGCGAGGTTGAGGCGGCATTTACCGAGACCTATACCTTCTACACTATGAGCGATGACGGTGTGCGTTTGTGGATCGATGGTCAACAGCTCGTTGACAACTGGACCGACCATGGGACTACTGAAAATAAAGGAACGATCAACCTTATTGCAGGCAATACTTACAGCGTTGTGATGGAGATGTACGAAAACGACGGCGGCGCGGTTGCAGAGCTACGCTGGTCGAGCCCCCACACGCCAAAACAGCTCATTCCACAGGCCGCACTGTCACTACCTGTAAAGGCAAGCCGTGCGAATCCGTCTAATGGTGTAGTGGATGTAAAGCAGGCGCAGATTCTTAGCTGGAGTGCAGGAGAGGCGGCCGCTTCGCATGACGTCTATTTCGGCACCGACGCCGATGCAGTGAAAAACGCCGATGCCAGCACGGCTGAGTACAAGGGCAGCAGGCAGCTCGGCTCTGAGAGCTATGACCCCGGTAAACTCGAATGGGACACCACTTACTACTGGCGTGTCGATGAAGTAGAGGACGGTGGCACAATACAGATGGGCAACGTCTGGAGCTTTACGACAGCCAATTTCCTTATTGTGGATGATATGGAGAGCTACAATGACCTTGATCCCACTGACCCGGCGAGTAACAGGATATTTAATGCCTGGATAGACGGATTCGACAATCCGGCTGTAAATGGTTCTATTGTCGGTTATGCCAATCCCCCATTTGCCGAGCAGACTATCGTTCACAGCGGCAATCAGTCGATGCCGTTTTCTTACAATAACGGTGTCGGCAAATCCGAGGCTACCTTGACACTTACTTATCCGCGTGACTGGACGGAGAACGGCGTTGACACACTGGCAATCTGGTACATAGGCGGTTCGAGCAATGCTGCCGAGACGATGTATGTTGCTCTCAACGGCACTGCCGGGGTAGATAATGATAATCCTAATGCGGCACAGGTCGAAGACTGGACCGAATGGAGAATCGACCTGCAGGCGTTCGGGACTAACCTTACCAATGTCAATACGATTACTCTTGGCTTCGGCAACAGGAGCAATCCTGTGGCCGACGGTGCAGGTTCAGTTCTATTTGATGACATTCGTCTCTATGCACCGGCACCTTAAACCGTGATTTGGCAGTTAAATAAAGCTGTAAAGTGGATTTGTAAATTCGGGGCCTATACTGATTTATTTCGGTATAGGCCCCTTTTAATTGATACTTGATTCTGCTGAAATTGGGGTAGTGAAACAGATTATCTAAAAATTTATGATTAAACAAGTGAGTTTTTCCTTGACGGGAAAGCGGATAATTGGTATAGATAGTATTTGGTGAAGTTTGTTTTCGTAGAGACAAATATATGCTGGTTTTTGTCTCCCTGGAGACGAGTTGTTTATTTGTCCATATAGAGGAGGAGTTATTATGTGTTTCGCCGGAGATATAGTCTTAAGTTAGAACCTGACTCTGTTCTCCGCAGCTTCATATTCATAGTTCCGGGCAATTAACAGCTCTTATAATGAGAAAAAACCCGGGAAATCGGGCTTCGGTGTGTGGCCGGAGCGAAATTTCCTATCAGTTTTCAGTTGAAGGAGGAACAAAATGTTAGCTAAGAAATACTTTTTCGCGGTAATTTTCACTTTGCTCAGCTTGAGTCTGGCGATTGCGGACCCACCTGCAGTACACCCAAAGACCGGAGAAGATCTGGTGATAGACTGTCTCAGGGGTACTGTTACAATTGACGGAGATCTAAGCGACTGGAATCTCGGGTCTATGACCCCGGCAGTTCTTGACGTGGCAGAGCAATTGTATACGGGACAGACTAGCTGGGACAACGTCGGGGACCTTGGTGGAGAATTCTATATGCTATGGGATGACGAGAACATCTACATGGCAGTCGTGGTGACAGACGACAAGTTATCCCAGAATAAAACCGGCGGCGATATCTGGAATGCTGACGCTATAGAAATATTTTTCGCTACGACAAACGCAGTTCCGCCACATGATGAACATTACCAGTACGGTTTTGATTTCAAGGAACAGACATGGAACTGGTGCAACATGGATAGTGGTGGTCAGAGCGCGATTGATTACCTGCAGGTAGCCTCCTCCATAACCGGCGATGGATACATCTGCGAAGCCTCTATCGAATACGGACAGATGCTTTCATTAGACTTTTCAGTAGGCAGCATCATCGGATTCCACCCTGTACTCGACGATACCGACAACGCTGACCGGGAAATCCAGATGACCTGGACAAGCCGTGAAGCTCATGACCAGAGTCTGGGATATGGGTATCTGGTTCTCTCCGACGCTACCGCAGGCGACCAACCGCAAGCGCGGCGTCCGGATCCGAAAGACGGCGCCCTAATTGAGGGTACGTGGGCGAATCTTAGCTGGTTACCGGGAGATTTCGGAATCACGCATGATATATATATCAGCGATAATTATGATGCTGTGAACGAAGGCGCCGAAGGCACATTTGTAGGTAATCAGGGCGATACATTTATTATTGTTGGTTTTCCCGGATTCCCCCTTTCGGAAGGTCTTGTGCCGGGAACAACATATTACTGGCGAATTGACGAGGTAAATGAGGCCGAGCCGAACAGTCCGTGGAAAGGCAACATCTGGAGCTTTAACGTTGCTCCCAATACTGCATACTATCCCGTTCCTGCTGATGGTGAAGCATCAGTAGGTGTGGATGTAGCTCTTACCTGGACGCCAGGTTACGGAGCGAAACTGCACACGGTTTACTTCGGCGAAACTTTTGATGAAGTTGACAATGCAACAGGCGGTCAAGCGCAGGGGATTGTGACCTATAGCCCCGACACACTTAAAATGGCCAAGACTTACTACTGGCGCGTCGATGAGTTCGATGTTGTCGAAACGCACAAAGGCGATGTCTGGAGCTTTACTACCGAGGGCGCTGTGGGCAGTCCGAATCCGGTCAATGGTGCTGAGGACATCTCACAGACACCTGTTCTGACATGGGTGCCGGGAGTTTTTGCCGATACACATGAGGTCTATTTCGGCGCCGATGCAGCCTCCCTAGAGTTGAAAAGCAGCGGAGGCCCCGGCTCCGAGAGTTTTGAACCCGGACAGCTTGAGTGGAATACCACCTACTATTGGCGGGTTGATGAGGAAAATAACGCCGATGCAGATAGTCCCTGGACAGGTCCTCTCTGGAGCTTTACTACGGCCAATTTCCTTATCATAGACGATATGGAGAGCTACAACGACATTGATGAAGGTGAACCGGGGAGCAACAGGATATATCTTGCATGGATTGATGGTTTCGATAATCCGTCCACAAACGGCTCTGTCGTCGGCAACTTTGATCCTCCTTTTGCCGAGCAGTCTATCGTTCACGGTGGCTTGCAGTCGATGCCGTTCGAATACAACAACGCAGTCGGTAAATCCGAAGCGACTTTGACGTTGACTTCCAATCGTGACTGGACAGTGAAAGGTGTCGATACGCTGACGATTTGGTACATAGGCGGTTCGAGCAATGCTGCCGAGACAATGTATGTTACTCTAAATGGCAGCGCTAGTGTCGATAATGATAATCCAGATGCAGCGCAGGCATTTACCTGGACCGAGTGGAATATCCCCTTGCAGGCATTTGCCGACCAGGGCGTGAACCTTGGCAATGTAACTTCGATTACGCTTGGTCTCAGATCGGTTACCGGCGGTACAGGTAAGTTATTCTTCGACGATATTCGTCTCCTTGCGCCGGCGCCTTAAACCGTGATTTGACAGTTAAATAAAACTGTGAAGTAGATTCGTAAATTCGGGGTCTATACTGATTTGTTTCGGTATAGGCCCCTTTTCCATTGGATGTTAACCCAAGTTCGCCAGATAAAAATATTTTTTGCAATTTTCAAAAAAAATACAAT
>CAZZAX010000142.1:0-14594 GCA_964653075.1 uncultured Pirellulales bacterium | reverse complement strand
CGCGGCTTTGGAATTAAAGATCCAAACGGACTTACAATATACATTTATTCAGTCACAGGAGAACCTACGGAAGAATATAAAAAATATATTAAAGACGTATAACAATTCACTACAGCTGACCCTCCCTTCGGTCGGGCAGCTGAGTTCAAGCGTTAGGGAACGAATATGATATCATATGAGTATGGACTTTGGATAGAGGGGAGATAGGCAAGTAATATAAAAAATCAAAAATTAAATAGCATAATTGAGGAGGCCCTTCGGGCGGCTATTTAATCAGATCCTTCGGCTACGCTCAGGATGACCCCCAACAGGATAGCAAGTAAGCTCACATTGGGGATAAACTCTTGTGTCGACTCGTGACCTTGGGCTGTATTTTTCCGGTAGAAGAACAAGTAAACTGTCGATGCTAAGGGAGAAAAGGTCAGATTTGTCATGGAACAGAATCAATCCGGGACAACAACATCGTATCTGGGTTCATAGCCCCGATGCCAATACTGCGACCACAAGTCCTCCAACTCTACGGCGGCTATGTGAGTATCGACGTAAGTCAGATTGATAGCACGCTTGTGTCTGGCGATACAAAACCTGTGCATATTGGCTATCTGGCCGTCATCGCCATCAAATGAGTTCGACGGAGGCGGATCGGTGCTCCGAGGCCAGGCGTCGACCCACATCCCATCGCCAAACAAAGGAACATCAGGTCGAGCATCAGAGAAGCTCTGGTAGAAATAGCCGTGATCCGGATTGCTCGTATCAAGCTGATAATATCCGGTTGGCTGAAGCCATGAATTGATCGTGTAGCTGCCCTCAGCATAGCTTTCGCCATGGCTACCCCACCAGAATGCCCAGGACCGAATAGCGGTGCCCCGCTGCAAAGAATCGCCATCAGCCCGCTCTGTCACGGACGGGCAAATGATCACTTGCATGACACCTTCGAAGGCGGCCTGTGGATCTTTCTCGTATCGCTTGTCCCCGAGAAAGGGAGCAATCAAGTGGAACCAATATGGATTGCCGGGCCCACCTACCCCCATAACCTTGCCGTCATAGTTTTCCGTGTAACATACCATTGCCAGCGTCTGCTGTCTGAGTTGAGAGGAGCAAACAACTCTCTTTGTTTGCTCCCGTACTCTGCTTAAGGCGGGCAGCAGAATGGCCAGAAGCAAAGCAATTATTGCAATGACAACCAATAACTCAATCAGGGTAAAAGCATATCGCCTATTCATAGCTCGCCAACTCCTTCTATCTAACCTGCCAGCTTTTTTGGCCAGGCTCCAACTAATCTATATATTTTAACATGAATGTCAAAAAATGTCAAGTACTCCTTGTGTAGAGGAACCAGAGAATTATCATATGAATATTGACTTGAAGGGCCAACCCAGCCATTATAGTGCGCAATAAAGCGGGCAACAACTATATCCCAGACTGTTGATCCTAATGGGGAAAAAGTCAGATTTATTTGTCGTTTTCCTTGACAGATTAAAGTGTATTTGTATTTTAGGAGAGTACAGCAGCGGCCGGGATTTTTCTGAATGACGAAAGACTTGCGATGTTGTGTGGAAACCATATAAGAAATAGTTCGGCTTTTAAGAAGGTAGAATGTAATGTTAGTCAATTATAGATTTCTCCTCAGGTCGACCATCGGAGGCCGGGCCATAGCAATAGTCGCTGTCTGCCTTTTTGTTTGCCTGAGTTGTGCGAGCAAACCGGAAAGAGCCAACCTGAATATCTGCGGGCCCGCCACGGGTCCCCCCAAGGTCAACGAGATGCCCTCAGAGGAGAAGAGGAAGGTCGTCTGGGGAGAGGCAATCCGTGGGCTGCAAGCAGGCATGTACCTTGCCGAAGATACCTTGCGCATTGGAAACACGGTAACCCCTATTTACTATGTGCGCAATACTTCGGCCCGGCCAATCGTGTTCATGATGATGGTGACTTCGTTACGGCTGCCTCTAATTCTCGATTCGACAGGTGCACGAGTCTCAGTATTATTTGGTCCTCCTTCGATTCGCTCTGATCCGGTTTATTATCGTAAGCACATATTAGAACCCGGAGGGAGTATTAGACTTGGTCTGGAGACGTGCGTATTGGCCGCAAGACGTCCTGTTTATTTTAACAACAAGGATGGTTTTAGTAATATTGCGTTTGCCTCTACACCGCCGGGACAATACCAAGTCGGGTATGAACGGGAAGTATGGCTGCTCAAAGATGAGAATCAGCCGTTTTCTCTTTTTAATGATCCTGAAGCTCGGCGGATTGGTCTTCATTCCGGATGGGCGGATTTGGTGGTCCTGCTGGGCGACAAGGAAGCTCTTACCAAAAGAGTAGCCTTAGAACTCAGACGAGTGGCAGATCGCTTCAATCTCAAGATTCTCCGTATGGACGAGCAAGATTCGCCGCTTAAATCCCTTTGGCTCACTGTTCTTGAGCCGAAGAGCCAGTATCCTGAATTCTGGAGCACGGTCCGCATTAGCCGCCAGGAAGCCAGAGTGATAATCGGTCATTTGGAACGGACGGACTATCTGTGGCGGACTGTTGCAGAACCTTATGACAGTAAAGCATTCCCAATACCTTCATACTTTCTTAGTCTAAGCATTGGAGATCAATGCAACGTTACGCGCGATCCAACAGAATTCAATAGAAAACGCGAATTACCCTGCTGAGTAGAGGAAAAATTACACTTTGCCAGATCAGTATGAATTGGCGTGAGCTCCGGTCGGTGCGCGTCAGATTATTATAGGCACAGCCCCCTGTTGTAAGGCCAAGAGGGTAGTTCTCGGGGGTAAACTCAGGTGGGGCAGTATTGACAAACCAATTCTTAAATGTATGATAATCTTATTTATTGGATGTGTGGGACAGGTTATTATTTTGTGTCAAAAAAGATTGTGTTTGTCTTTTTTTAAAAGAATATTACAGGTTGATATTTGCATTGCGTGGGCAGGCAGAAGGGAAATTTTACGATGGAAAAGATGAATCGACGGAAATTTATCGGGGCGACTATGGCCGGAACTGTGGGAATGACGACAATGCTCTACGGGGGCTCGGAGGTTGGAAGAGACAAGCTAAAAGTAGGCTTAATCGGCTGCGGCGGGTATGGTATGGCGGATGTGAGGGCTGCGTTTAAGGTAGGCGGTGTCGAGATAATTGCGATTTGTGATATTGACAGCGAGCACTTGAAAAGCAGTGCGGACAATATCGAGAAGATGCAGGGGGCACGCCCCAAGACTTTCAAATACTACAAGGAGCTTTTAAGGGCGCCGGGATTGGAGGCCGTGATTATAGCAACGCCGCCGCACTGGCATGCGCTTATGTTTATCGATGCGGTGGAGAAGGGTCTCGATGTATATTGCGAGAAGCCGCTGGCCTATGATATACGAGAAGGGCAGGCTATGGTTGAGGCGGCGAAGAAGAGCGGGCGGATAGTGCAAATTGGTTTTCAGCGCAGGCAGAGCAAGGCAATCGGGCAGGCGCGGCAGTATATTCGGCAGGGCAATATCGGGCGAGTCGTTCAGGCCGAGGCTCAAATTCACTACACGGCCGGTTTGCGGGACACTACGCCGCAGGAGCCGCCGGAAAGTCTGGACTGGGACATGTGGTGTGGGCCAGCGCCCAAGCTGCCGTATTGCCCCCAGATAGGTCATTTTGCGTGGAGGCTGGAGAAAGAATACGGGCACGGTCACTTAGTTGACTGGGGCATCCACCTGGTCGACGCAACTCGCTGGGTCCTGGGAGAGACCATGCCGCGAGCAGTTCAGGCGGCAGGGGGGCTTTACTATTTCAAAGGCAAGATTACTACGCCTGATATACTGACGGTCCATTTTGATTTCGAGAAATGTCCGGTAATCTGGCGTCATCGCATTTGGGGGGCACAAGAGTACAGGCCGGAAGTCTCGAACGGGATTTTCTTTTATGGCGAGAAGGGGACGGTCTTTGCAACCGACAGAAGGTGGATAATCATTGCGAAGGGCAGGAACACGCAACCCAAAGTGAATGAGATTGCGAGTGATATGGGACCGGCCCATATGGCTGAATTCCTCGAAGCTGTGCACAAGCGCAGACAGCCCCTTTGCACGACGGAAGAGGGACATTATTCCACCGCCACCGTGAAATTAGCCATGATTTCCTATGAAACGGAGAGCAGGATTGTATGGGACAGGGAATCTCAAAGGATAGTTGGTAATCCCGAAGCTGCGAAGCTTCTGCAGCGCAGGTACCGCAGGCCCTGGGAGCATCCATATCGGGGTTAAATAACGATTATTTATTATTGCGTATTGCCCCCTGTAGTAAGTCAAGGGAGCAGTTCCCGGGGGTAAACTCCGGAGCATATCAGATTGCCTCGATAGTCGAGGGCGGCTTGCTGGCAATGTTGTACGTGACGCTTACTACGCCGGGGACGTCCCGGATAATCTCTTCGGCCAGGTTAGTCAAGGTTTCATACGGGAGCTGTGTCGGGGATGCGGTCCTTGCGTCGATACTGTCCCAGCAGCGCAGCTCAATTTGCAGGCCGAAGTCGCGTTTGCCATCGCGCATTCCGGTTACGCGGTCTTCATGGAGGATGGCCATATACTGGAAAGCGCCGGTGTCCTTGAGCAGGCGTTCGACGATGACTGTGGCCTTGCGGACGGTCTCTATTCGATCCGGGGTAACCTGGCCAATGACACGTGCGGCAAGTGCGGGGCCGGGGAAGGGGATGCGGTCGAAAAGCTCGACGGGCAGACCCAGGGCCTTGCCTACCCTTCTGACGCCGTCCTTGCGTAGCTGAATGAGCGGCTCGATGATTTTGTAGCCGAATGCCTCCTGGGGGTCGATGCCGAGCTGTTCGAAGACATTATGCTGGCGTTTGATTCCGGCGACGGTCTCATCGACATCGGTCAGGATAGTGCCCTGCAGAAGGTGTTTGGCGTTACTTTCTCTGACAATACGTCCGAAGATATTTTTATAGAAGGTCTGTGTAACGGCTTGGCGTTTCTGCTCCGGATCGGTGATTCCATCGAGCGCGGCGAAGAACTCTTTGCGTGCATCGACAACCTCGACCGTGACGCCGAGCTTTTGGAAAAAGCCCACGACCTGTTCGGCTTCTCCGGCTCGCATGAGGCCGTTTTCGACGAAGACGGTCCTTAGCTGCGGCCCCAGGGCACGATGGCCGAGCATCGTGACCGCAGATGAATCTACGCCTCCTGAGAGTGCGTTGATGGCCGTACCATCGGCAACGGTGTCTTTGATTTCTTTTACCTTCTCAGTTATGAATTGTTCGGTGTCAAGTTCCTGAGCGATGATCTCCGTAATCATGTAGTAACCTCCATTTTTTCTAATAGCCTCTGGATTGTTCATAATACGGCCGGCACACGACAACATGTATGCGACGCCGGAGCCCGGCCGCGGTTTCTGTATTGTCTTCTTTCTGATACGTATGTAAATGCTGTCTTGTCATTTTGTCAAGGGCGGCTTTGAGTTATTTTGTCGTACAGGGTTTTTGTTAACAGTTTTGCATTTAATTTTCGTGTTTTTCCATATAGTCCAGTGTCAGATATGACAAAGCCCTGATGCCGAGCTTCAAACAGCCTTCATCTATATAAAAGTCCGGACTGTGATGAGGCGGTGCATCTTCGGGCCTGGTGGATTCGGGCATTGCGCCGACGAAAAAATACATGCCTGGAATCTGCTTCTGGAAAAATGAGAAGTCCTCGGCGCCGGTTATAGCCTTGATGAGCTTTACATTTTCCTTGCCTGCGACTTGATGCAGTGAATGGAGCATCATTTCGGTAAGCTCAGGGTCGTTGTATGTTATGGGGTAGCCTTTAGTAATCCGGACATCGGCAATAGCGCCGGCGCTTTCGGCAATTTTCGTTGCGGTCAGCCTTATCTTTTCGTGAATCTTGTCCTGCATATCGGTATTGAGGGTGCGGATTGTTCCTATAAGCTCGACTTTTTCGGGGATAATATTGCTTCTTACACCGCCGTGAATGCTCCCAATAGTTATAACCGCGGCTTCTTCGGTCAGTTGTGTTTGTCTGCTGATGATTGTCTGGAGGCCTATGATAATCTGTGCGGAGGCAGTAATCGGGTCGATACCGGTCCATGGTGTGGAGCCGTGGGTTTGCTTTCCTTTGACTGTAATACGCAGGCCGTCAACGGCCGCCATTAGACTTCGGGGCCGATAGGAGATAGTGCCGACCGGTGCAATCGAGCGAACATGTAAACCGAAAATTACATCGACTTCGGGATTTTTCAGGACACCTTCTTTGACCATTAGCTCGGCACCGCCTTCTTCATCCTGCGGTGCGCCTTCTTCGGCTGGCTGGAAGATAAATTTCACACTTCCGGGCAGGTCCTTTTTCATCGAAGTAAGAATCTCGGCGACACCCATTAAAATAGCAATGTGCGCATCGTGGCCGCAGGCGTGCATCACACCGACATCGTGCCCGTTGTAAGTGGAGCGTACCTTGGAGGCAAACGGCACATCCACACGCTCGGTGACGGGCAGGGCATCGATATCGGCGCGAAGTCCGACGACGGGCCCGGGTTTTCCTCCTTTCAAAAGGGCGACAACACCGGTATGTGCGATGCCGGTTTTTACGTTCAGGCCAAGATTCTTAAGGTGCTCTTCAATCTTTTTGGCAGTCTTGAATTCCCTGTTAGACAGTTCGGGGAACTGATGAAAATTACGTCGCCATTCGATGACTTTCGACTCAATCCTGTCAGCGGAGAAGTCGAGCTGTTTCTTCAGCCTTTCGCCGGCCGAGGTCGTTGTGAAACTTGTGACGATAAGTAAGCATAATAAAATCCGCTTCATAGTATTAACCTCCTTCTTATTTGAGCTGCGGGTCAATTTATTAAGTATCGTATATAATCTGTATATTAAGAACCTTAGCGACTGTGATTCTATAATATAACAGAGTGGTTTGTAAGTAAAGCTTATCTTAACGACAGGCTGTTGTGTTCTGTTGCTTCAATTATTTTCGTCAGGAGGCCTCGGTGTCGGGCGGGGTGTCTGATTTGATGTAGGGCAATAGTCCGAGCAGGGCGATTCCTGAAATAATCATGACTATGCCGAGAATCTGTGAGATTGTCAAAGAGCCAATCTCGTATGGATTGTCGTCTCTGATAAATTCAATTAGGAATCGGGTAAAGCCATACAGGATTAGCATGAGTGCGGTTATCGAGCCCGGCCGGTCGAGTCTTTTGGGGGGCTTTTCCGAGGCGGTTCTGCTCAGACTTTTTCGCCAGAACAAATATAGAATAATACACAACAGCAATGCGTTGGCGGATGAGTAAAGCTGTGAGGGATGTACGGCAAGGCAACGATACCTGCCTTTTGTGACCTCATACCGCTGCATTTCTGTGAGGTCTTCCAGGGGTTTGGGATACCATTTACCCTGCTCGTCATAGAAGCTGAGGTAGTCGGCCTGCGGCAGGTGAAGATGCGGAACGGTCCTGTTCCTCTTTGGGTCGGGATTTATTTGGCTGATATAGACGAACGACCTGTAGGGAAAGCGAACGCCCCAGGGCAGGCTCGCAGGCTTGCCGAAGCAGCAGGCATTTAAGAAACATCCTATCCGTCCGAATGCCAGCCCCATCATCAGGCCAATGACAAGGATGTCCAGATACCGGCGGACAGGCAGTTTGTGAAAGTGCAGGTAAAGTAACAGCAGGCCCGTCGCCACGATTACTCCGCCGATGAATTCCAGACCTCCCCGCCATGTGGCAACAATACCAAGGAGATTTCCTCGAAACTGGTCGAAGTGGTGGACCACGAAGAATGCCCGTGCGCCTACGACACCAGCGATAAGCGAGTACAATGCGGCATTGGTCATTATTGTATGATCCAGGTTCGCCCGTCTGGTCAGTCGCCTCGTTAAGAAAAGCGCCATGAGAAAGCCAAGCACCATCACTGGTCCGAAGGTGCCGATTGTCAGGGGGAGCAAGGGGATCTCAAACAAACGTGGATACATATAAAACTTTCATTAACTATGGCATTTGTCCCAAAATGGTATCAACTGTTTTGTTCGGTCTTGATCTGCCGTCGATGAGCAGACGGCCCAACTGGTCCGGACAAGTTGCTGAAAAATACACGGTTCCTGACTTGGCCTTTTGGTTTTGCTTACCTTACTCTTATGTCATATCTTCTGACTCTATCTTTCACAAAGTTATGGCCCCAGCCCAGAAGTATATCATTTTCGAATACCAAAGGTGTCATTTCATCCAAAGTGGTTTGGCCGTCGGATTGCCATTCGGTTATGTAAAACCACATTTGCTTTGTGCCATAAAACTCACTTTTGTACGGTTTGCCCATGGCTTGCCTGACCTGGTCTGTCGTCATGCCGACCTTCAACCTGTCGAGCTGGTTTCTGTTAGCGCTTGCCTGGAGACCTTTTACGGCGCCACAACCACCGAGTAATCCGCTTAGAAGTAGTATTATTATTGCCTTTTTCATAACTTTATCCCTTCTTTCTTTGAAAAACTCAACGATGCACTTCATTTCGGCCTTTTCCAAAGCCGTTATTCTATTTTATTTTGCACAAAAAACAATATCCGACTCTTTTTTTTCCTTGATTTAATGAATTTTGGCTGTATATTATTTATTAGGCGTGAGGAGTTCCAAAAAGCTCATGGAGGACGAATAAGAAAAGGCCATCAATCATATATATTGGAGGTAATAGTCTTTTCTTCATTCAATATAGCGTCGTATTTCGCAGACCTTACTGTTATGGGAGATGAGGTATGGCTGCCTGGTTTAACAAGAAAACCGCGAGGGCAATGGCCAAAATGGCGGAAAGTCTAAAAGCCGAATCGCGGGCAAGAGCACAAGCAGAGGAAAAGCTCAGGGTGGAGATTGAGACCAAATCTGCGATTGAGCGAAAAGTTAAGGCTGAAGCGGAGAAGATGCTTCTTACTCAGTTTAACAGGTATAGTGTCCTTGTAGAGAGAGCCGAGGCCAAGGCCAAGGAAGCGATGGCGACAGCCAGTGCCCAAGTAAAAGAAGCAGAAGAAAAGGTGCAGTCGTATGAGGCGGCATTAGCTCAGGCTGAGGAGCAGCTAAACGAAACCAAAGAACAGCTTAATGCTGAAGCTCTCGCCAGAGCAGAAGCAGAAGAAAGTCTGAAGTCTGAAATCGAGGAACGGAAAAGAGCCGAGTCTCAGCTTGAAGATTCGATAGCGGCGGCCAAATCCAAGGCAGAAGAAAAGGTCCAATCGTATGCGGCGGCGCTGACCGAGGCGAAGGAAAAGCCAATCGAAGCTAAAGGACAAGTAAAGACAGAGGCGATTGCCCAAGCGAAAGAGGGCCGTAAGACGGAAATAAAAGAGCGCCGGAGATTTTTGGAACGGCCTGAAGAGGGGGTATATACTTTAGGGCGAATCCGCCGGAACATTTTCCATCCCGGAAATATAAAGAGGAAATTTATTCTTTTGCTGGTATTAGTAATTTTCTCGGCTATAACATTTGCACTAAGCGTGGGCAGCGGTCCACCGCCGGCCGAACCTGGTGGTGCAGTAATAACGGAGGAGACACCGCCACCGGTTAACTTAATGGAAAGTAATACTGATAAAGAGCTGCTGAATTCCGATGCGGCAGCAGATTTGCCCCTCGAGAGCCTGGATGGGCCGGCGACCGGTATGGCTAATGCGCCGCCGTTGAACTCCGAAAGCTCAGACAATATCACGTTCAAAGTCGATGAAGAAAAAAGCGTTCCAGTCTCAGATACCCAATTATTGACGATTGCGGCGAATCCGGAACCGCTTACAATAACTGCATCGGCGAGCGGTAAAAGCGATGTTGTCCAATTCAGTGATGATAACCGGCTGGAAACCGGGGCCGGCTCGTACATATACTATGAATTTTCAGATGTTTCTCTTCCTGCAAATGCTGCGATAAAATCGGCAGTTCTTTTTGTCGAACACTTCGAGGAAGAACGATGTGCCGAGGGAAAATTAGAATGGTCAATTGGTACAGGCCGGCCGGGCAAGCCGGCGGTTTGGGCGACAATGAAGGCCCCGGTGCACGAAGGAGAATCAAGCGAGGCGGTTGACGCATGGGACATAACAAGTGTCGTAGATACAGCCGAAAAGATAAATTCCCTTCAGTTACAAATTAAAAATAATAACAATATTGCTAATGGAAAAACATTAGTGGATTATGCTTATGTGGTTGTTGAGTACCACTAACGTGTGTTTTCCTGCAGCTCACACTGGGTGCGATAACGGCGAGAATTAAAGCTGATTTTTTAGGATTTATTTCTAATATCTGCGAAAAACAATCTCATTTGCGACAAATTTCTCTTGACTTATGTCATTATACGGATACAATGAATATTAGTTACGGAGGATGATTGGGATGGGAAAACCTTTTTTCTCTATCTGCTGTACCTCCGATGCGAAGATTTGTTCTTTTAGGGGCCGAATATAAGTAAGATGGTTCTTATTAAAATGTCGTTTGAGTATAAGGGCCCCTGCGGGTTTACACATTCCCTTTTCCTCCTTACCGTGGGGGCTTTTCTATTTGCCAGTAACTTAAAAGCGGCCCTGTTAGAAACTCAGCCCGGATTCTGTGGGGGGTTAGGGAAACACATTCATAGCAGGACAAGTATCGGTTCCAGGTGAGTATAGAATTGTCCTGTTTTTTTATCCGCTCAAATCAGTAGAAGGAGACAGGGCATGCAATTCGGGGAAGATTTTGATATTATCATGTACTGTAAAGCCGGATTGTATAGACAGGTTTGATATTGGAATGACCAGATTTACCAAAAGAAAGGAATAAATGATGAAGAAAGTGACCATTTGTATTGTGGTTCTGCTGTTGAGCAGCACACTTGTATTGAGCCGTGAACCGAAGGAGTACGACAGTGATGTCATTTATGATGAGAGTAAGATACCCCATTACGACCTTCCCGAGCTTTTGGTTACCGCCGAAGGTAAGAGGGTAACAACGCCCGAAGAATGGAAGAACATTCGGCGTCCGCAGATCCTTTCGCTGTTCAGTAACCTTGTTTACGGCCGTGTCCCGGAACCCCAGAGCCCAATTAAAACGCAGTTCAAAGTGATAAAAACCGACACGAAATTCATGGGCGGCAAAGCCACGCGCAAAGACGTTCAGATTCGCTTGAGCAATGACAAGGGCAAGGCGGAAATGTTAGTGCTGGTTTTTGTGCCCAACAAAGCAGCCAAACCGGTGCCGGCCTTCATGAAGCACAGTTTCAATAATACCGGTTCGCGCGACTTCGATGCGCATCCGAGGCAACGCGGCCGGCTTAGAAACGGATGGCCACTCGGTGAATTTTTCGACCGCGGCTATGCCTTTGTCGCGGTGTATCAGCAGGACCTCGTGGGGCACAACGAAATGGAATTCCTCAGAGGAATTCATCGGCTGTTTTACAGGAAAGGGCAGAGCTTTCCCAAAGCTCACGAATGGGGTGTGCTTTCGGCAGTGGCCTGGGGCGCCATGCGGGCGATGGATTATCTTGAAACTGACAGCGATGTTGACCAGAATCGCGTTGCAATAATGGGGCATTCGAAGATGGGCAAGGCGGCGCTCTGGACGGCCGCACAGGACGAGCGTTTTGCTCTTGCGATTTCGGCGCAGTCAGGATGCGCCGGGGCGGCCCTTTGGCGGAGACGTTCGGGTGAGACGTTAGAGAAGATGGTCACACGCTTTCCTTACTGGCTCTGCCGGAATGCATGGAAGTTTGTGAACCGGGAAGACGATTTGCCGGTTGACCAGCATATGCTTCTGGCGTGCATTGCGCCGCGTCCGGTTTACGTGCACAGCGGGGTTGAGGATACCTGGGCGGACGGACGGGGCGAGTATCTGTCAGCCTACCACGCGGGCGAAGTGTATCATCTGCTTGGAAAGAAAGGGCTGGCCTCAGAATCGTCACCGCCGGCCGGCAAAGCGATTATTGAAAGTGATGTAGGATACCACATCCGCAAGGGAGGTCATTCCATCGAGATGTATGACTGGCAAAGGTTTCTGGACTTTGCGGATTATCACCTGAAGAAAAAGAAATAGGCTTTTCTGTTATCTTGTAATAAATGATTTTGTTGTCTTAAGGGTTATTAGGAATAAACTTAAAAGTTACAATGCGGTGAGTTTTTGCTCTATTACAGAGCTGGGCAGTCCCTGCTCGGCAGGTTTGAAAGGCAGAGGCTGAGTGAACTCAAGAGCAATGCGGTGGATGGAATTATTTACTTTTTCCACTCTTCGAATTCGACCTGTCCGGTCGAATCTTACCATGTCATAACTGCCATCTTTGCCAAAAAGCGGCACATCAAGCCGGGTCGTAATCTTCTGTCTGTCAGCAAGAAGGTTTTGCTCAGACATAGAGCAGGTAAATCCCATGCCGTTACTTGAGATATCGACCATCTGGCCTTTGTGACGAGTTTTGTTAAGGCTTTGGAAATACCACATCGGACGGCGATAATATAATCTTTGCTCTGACCTTCGCTCGTTGAATCCTGTCTGCTTAAGCTGTTTTTTGTCTGAGGTCTCCTTTGGTTTGTTATCGTTGTCATACCGGTTGTTTGCAAGCAGGTTTATCTTTTGTACAATCAGTTTCCATTCCTTACCGTTGAAACCTTTTTCGAGACAGTTGTCGTGCACGTAAGCTACGAATTTTGCATTTTTGGGCATGACTATTCTTGCGCCGCAGACAAGCTTCGAGTCGTATAAGTAAAGGTTCAAAGGGGCTGTTGTCACTTTTGGTCTGTTGTAAATAGCCTCTGTAATCGACCTTTCAATTTCAGGGATGTTCATTTTATTCTCCAGAAACTTTTAGCACCTCGAGAGGAAATTTATCTGAGAATTAAATGCCTGGTGGTTTCAGCAGCTAAACCCGAGCTTTAACATCGGCATACTCGTCCTTTTTGTGTGGTGTATCTCTGAAGAAATCCTGGCACTCGGATATTCTTTGGACTATGTTCTTTCTTGTGATGATTCCCACCAGCTTTTTCTTCGGCCCGGTGACTATCGGGACTCTTCGAAAGTGGTTGTTGACAAGGCAATCGCAAACATCCACCACGCTGTCTTCCAGGTCGAAACAGACGACTTTCCGTGTCATAAATTCCTCGACCCTGCCCGTTCTGCTGCCAACATTATACAGCAGTGTCATTACGTCTTTTTCTGAGATGATACCGACCAGCTGCATCTTGTCGTTGACCACCGGCAGTCCTGTAATATTATTTTCAACTATAATCCTTATGGCCTCTTGTATCGTAGTTTCCTGGTTAACTGTAATTACATCCTTTGTCATAATGTCTTCTATTTTAAACATCTTTATTTCTCCTCTTTTGAAGTTACCCCCAATCCATCTCCTACAAGGCAAGGATTCTATAGAATAAAACACTGTTAAATGTAGATACTAACTTTTGTAATAACCATTAATCGTCGTATTCGGACAGCAACTTTATCAGAATATAGGACTAAAAAAGCGCTGAAGCGAATATATGAAGCTCTTTTTGTATTGCTTTCGGAAGACTTCTTAAGCCGGTTCAAAGAATCTAAGAGTTTTTTCTCTACAACCCACAATGCTCCTTTGTCCCGGCCTTGATACGATGATGATGACGGAGCGTGGCGATGGCTACTCCCAAAGATTTACTTATATCAGGATTTATCAAAGCTCTTGTTTTGTTACCGGACTTTATTTTTTGGCCGCTTTGAAAAGTTTTTGTACTTCGAAATCCCGGATTACGAGAGGCGGTGAATGTTATGAATGCCACACTACAATCCCTCTTGCAGGGATGATGCATTATTATTCGTCTAAGGCGGCAGAAGCATATAAACGCTAAGGAGATACATTATTTACACCACTTCTACGGCCCTGTCAAAGATTTCCGCATTGGGGGAACTATGGGACGGCGATTATCACATCGGCTCGCCGGTGGAATAGCGAAAAAAGCGTTACATTTGGTGTCGCTGCCGGCACTTATTTATAGTTATTGATGATTGGTTTTTCGAGGGAGGGAGGCGGTTAAGTGTGTTAGATATACACTATCGCCTGTGCCTCTGTTTTGTTTGATTCACTCCCAAGCAGAGCAGAGGCTTTTTTGTCAGGATCTGTTTTAAGCATCCGGGGGCTTTCAATTTTACTGTGACACCTCAATGGCTGATGGTGAAGTGTTGGTGCCGGATGTGCCGGGGTTAGGTACGGCAGTGAGAGATGATTACATTAAGAAGCACCGGAAAGCTTGACCTGGACTTGCCAGTCTCTGTCTTGAGGAGCAGCCAGGCTTTGCCCGCAATATATTGCTCAAAGAAAAAGGGGCCTATACCGAATTACTCGGCATAGACCCCGAATTTACAAATCTGCAATATCAACTATTCGGTCTTAACCGCCGGTTCCTGCTTAGGGTGCCGGTGGATAGAGACGAATGTCATCGAAGTATAACATACCCGAACCACCGGCAACAGGATTGGTCCTATTGCCAAGACCAAGAGTAATCGAAGTTACATTAGTGAGGTCCACGCCCTGGTCGGCAAAGCGCGTCAGGTCGATATTCCATGCCGTCCAGGAGGTTACTTGTGCTGCTGCGTTGGGATTATCATGATTGACCACAGCGCTGCCGTTTAGAACAACATACATCTGTTCAGCGGCATTAGACGAACTGCC
>CAZZAX010000141.1:0-14748 GCA_964653075.1 uncultured Pirellulales bacterium | reverse complement strand
AGTATTTTTGTCAAGCCACGCAAAATAAAATTCAAGATGTCACGCTTGTATAGAGTCTAGAGCATTGGCAGCATAACCTTGAACTGGAGTATCATGATCATTCAAATGTTCGCACAGAGATCTTGCAGCCTTTTCAGCTAACTCTGAATCTATGCTGTAACGTTTCACGCCAGCCTGCATAAAGATATCACCTAAAGCATCTGCTGCAAACTGTCGGTCAAGACCAGTCCCATCCTTGAGCAGACCAAGAAGGGGTTCTATTGCGGCAGGAACTCCTATCTTGCCTAAGGTCGATGCCGCGCGGATTCGGATTCTTTCTTCGTTGTCTTTTAGGGCATTGACCAGAGGTTCGATTGCAGTCGCCGATGTATCAGTAAGTGGCTTCCACTCTAACTCATCCTCTATCAGGTCCAATTTCTCACCCGCACTCCGCCGAATCACTTCATCCTCACTTTTCAAGTCGCGGATAACGGATCCTAGAGATTTTATTAGCTCTTCAATATTTTTCTTCTCTTCCATTTCATGACCTTTCGCTTTGATCGGTTTAAGATTTTCAGACCCCTGTATCATTGTTTTAGCACTTTATCGTTGAGCCTATAAAATTCTGGGGACACTATACTTACTTCGGTCTTTTTCTAGGTTTTTTGGCCGGGATTGAATTTGAAGGCACAGCCATCACGTCTTCTATCCAAATAGAAGCCGCCAAACCCAGGCAGCGTTATTCCTTTTCCACCCCGGAAAGTATCGTACATAGTATCGAGCACAGCATCGACCCATACTTGAGCTGTTGTCTGGTTAGCCTTCATACGTTTTGCAACCCGGCTTACAAACTCGTCCTTATTGATACGTTCAGCCATAGTTATCTCTTCTCCATAACTATCCTGTCTATCTCGTTTCCAGAAATCTGTCCATCTTGTTCAGCATGACCGAAAGACCGGTCAGTTCGATTCAATCAGCTCCCGAATCATATTGGGGTCTATTTGTTCGAGGGACCCACAGACTAAATCAGCCTGTGAGAGATTTTCTGCGGTTGTGGAATTTGTAACGGCAATACATTTTGCGCCGGCGTTTTTGGCTGCCTGCGCACCGTTGGGGGCATCTTCGATTATAACGCAATTGGCCGGCTCAATGTCTATTCCTTCGGCGGCGAGAAGGAAAAGCTCCGGGTCGGGTTTTTTATTTTTAACGTGGTCGCCGTGTATATAAACCATCTTCTTATATGGAATTTTCGCGGCTTCCAAAACAGCACGGGATTTCTCATGTGTTCCTGATGTTGCAATGGCCAGGCGGAAATCTTCTCTCTGCATCGCCTTTTCCATTAATTCCAGCACACCGGGGAAGGGCGGCATCGGCTCTTCTTTTAGAACCTTCAGGAAATATTCCTGACGCAGTTGTGTGATTTTTCGGATTTCTTCATCGGTCAGTTCCAGGCCGTGTGCCCTGGCACCGGCTTTGACATACTCCTCGGCTCCCCGGCCAAGGCCCGCCTCGAAATCCTTGCGAACAACACCTTCGAGACCAAGAAAGTCGGCAAAAACCTTGATAGAAGCCCTTGCATTAGCGGCCTCGGTATCGGCAATGACACCGTCGACATCGAATATTAGACCATATAATTTACCCATAGCGTTTAGCGTATAGCATATAATGTTCGGTTTTTCAATCGTAGGTTTAGTTTTTAACCGGATCTGTGTAATCTTCGGTTAATTTCTGAGATTTTTTGCCGCGTTTTTGTCTGCCGCGCATTTATAATAATGATGATAGTTGGCACCTGTAAACTCCGGAGAGCAATCAGCGTGGATAATGGCAGCAAAGCGGCTGACGAGAAGCCATTAATAGTCCGGGCCCGTGATGACAGCACAGCCTTTGTGAAGTTATATCGCAGCCATTATGATGCGGTATTTCGCTATTGTGTGCATCGGCTTTTTGAAAGGGAAGCGGCTGAGGATGTAACTTCCGAAGTATTTCTAAAAGTTGTTGAGAATGTTAACGGTTTCAAAGGTAATGAAAAGCAGTTTCGCTGCTGGCTCTATAGAATCGCAACCAATGCTGTTAATAACCATTTGAGAAAGACCAACCGCCGAAAACATCTGTTGAAAGTCGCTCGCGAGCAAACTAATAATCGAGTCGCCGACTGTGAAGAGCTGGCTGAGAAACTGACTCTTTTAAGAGAAGCGGTATTTACGTTGAGGCCGCGGTACCAAACTATCATCACACTGCGTTTTTTTGAGAATTTGAAGTTAACCGAAATCGCCGAGGTGCTGGCTTCCAGTCCCGGCACCGTCCGCAGCCAATTGGCACGGGCACTTGTGAAGCTGCGAAAGGTTTTAGCCACAGAGTTCACAGAGAAATCAGAGGTAATCGAAAATGAATGATGACGAAAGACAATTTGAAGATTTCGTTAGTAATATCAAGTTTGATGATACACCTGACTCTGACCACCGGAATAAACTCGAACAAGACCTCCTCCGTGTTCTCGCAAAGCAGCCTTGGCACAAACAACAACCCTTAAAGATTTGGAGAATAATTATGAAAAGTAATATGACAAAATTAGCCACAGCAGCAGTGATAATTGTCGCTGTTGTACTAACAGTAACAATCCTGGATAGAACTGTAACACCCGCCTGGGCTATTGATGATACTGTCAAAGCTCTCAGCCAGTTCAATGGTATCTATTTGAGCGGTGTTTTCGGTGTGCCAATCGAAAAGATTTCTCGCGGGGAGGATTTGGTACTCCGGGACGGTGAAAACATGTCTGTGGAATTCTGGATGCAGGCAAATGAAGAAAGAACCAGGTCAGAGAATTTCAGAATTGAAGCAGGCGATGGGACGGTTTGGAGCGTCTGCAACAATATGACTTACAAATACGATCCAAAGAACAATGCCGTGCGGGTTCAGTCGGGTCGTAGCATCGAGTCGAGTATCTGGCCTTGCGGCGACGATTACCTGACGAAAGCACAGGAGTTTATGCAGGATTGGCAGGTTATGTACGGCAAAGACGCAGTAACCGGTCGAGATTGCGCATTTATCACCCTCTCTAATCCATCCCAGGGCCAGTCCTGGTGGCTGGAGATTGACTTGGAGACAAACCTGCCTGTGCGTGCCAAGGGATGGCATAACACCCGTCGTGAAGGTACTCCTTCTATGAATTTCCAAAGAATTATTTTCTCCGAAAAACTTCCCAATGAAATATTCGAGTTTGAGATTCCTGAGGGGGCTCAAGTGATTGAGAAGGATTGAGTTGCCTTGTTTATTCGGTATAAAGCATTGATTAACGCTGTCGGGTGATTTAGCTCGACGGCGTTTTTTTGTGCATGTATAAACTATGAAGTTAAACTTGAAGCTTTAGTTAAATTGAATTATACTATTTGCGGTACACTGTTCTGGTCGCTGCGGGGAATTGAAGTAAAGTGGAAGAGCGTATCAAACTGGAAACGGAGCATCTGATCAGGTCGTGGATGCGATACGGCCGGACTACATTGCGCGATTATCTCGTCGAAGATGTGGAGGACCCGCGCATAAACGTGCAGAGTATTTTGACACGCCACTTTCTCATCGAACGATTATTTGGCGAGCGATATGATGACCTGATGGAGCATGAGCTGCGGTTTAGTATGGTGATGAACTGGCTGCTCGCTCTACTCAAAAAACAAATCAGTGCCGGCCGGCTGCAGGCTGTGCTTGATGCGCTGCTGACCGGACAAGACAATGCTGAAGGCCTGGAAATCCCATCGTATATATCAGAAACTTTTCATACTTTGGCGCTGCCGAACTATATCTGCGACTTGCTCAATTGGGCACCGGTTGAGACGACCGAAGTGCCGGTTCCGGAGTATCTTATGTCAACTTTCCAGAAGATTTGGCATGAGGTGCTGACCGTTGAGCAACCTCAGCGCATCTCTGTGCTGGAACCAGCCTGCGGCTCGGCCAATGACTATCGATTCATCGAGACCTTCGGCATCGCAAGGTTACTTGACTACACCGGATTCGACCTTTGCGAAAAGAACATTTGCAACGCAAAGCAGATGTTTACGGATATACGCTTTAAAGTGGACAATGTACTTGAGATTAATGAAGAGAACAACGCATTCGATTATTGTTTTGTGCATGATTTGTTTGAGCATCTGTCAATAGAGGCGATGGAAATCGCCATCTCCGAGATTTGTCGTGTAACGCGACAGGGCATCTGCATCGGGTTCTTCAATATGCATGATGGCGACCGGCACATCGTCAAAGCCGTTGACGACTACCACTGGAACAAGCTAAGCGTAGGCAGGACGAAAGCAATCCTCGAACGCCACGCGTCCGGAGTGCAAGTCATTCACATTGACAAATTTCTGGCGTCAAAGTTTGGATGCGGCGATACCCATAACAAAGACGCTTACACGTTTATCATAAGGAAATAACTGCGGCGTAAAAAGTGGCACTTACAACTCGGAATCGGTGTGTTTTAATTTCGCAGTTGAACAATTTTCTGTTTACTGGTACAATCCGGCCTTATTTTGCAGAATTCCTTGAATATTGAAAAGAACCGACCAATGACAGATAAAATTGATAAGCACGTTTTGAAAAACGGAATGGTACTTCTTGGCGAGCCGATGGAGGCGGTTGGGTCGGTGGCGTTTGGCTTTATGCTGCCGGCCGGGGCGGCCCTGCTGCCGGATGGCTGTTGCGGGGCCGGAAGTGTTATTGCCGAATGGATTTCCAGAGGTGCTGGCGACAGGAACAGCCGCCAGCTTGGTGATGTACTCGACGGGCTTGGCTTGGCTCGCAGTCGTTCGGTTGGAAGCTCGCATATAACCGTCGGGGCGGCACTTGAAGCAGGCAACCTGGCTCAGGCCCTGGATTTATATGCGGATATTATACTAAAACCCAGCTTACAGGAAGACCAATTTGAATTAGCCAGGCAATTAGCGATTGATGGAGTATTGTCTTTGGACGATGACCCACGGCAAAAGGTTATGCTCAAGTTGCGGGAGCAGTTTTATCCAGGCCCTTTGGGGCGCAGTCCTGTCGGAGAGATTGCGGAATTAAAGGCATTGACGGCTGAGAAGACAAAGCAGATTATTAAGGACAATTTCAATCTTTCTCAGACGATATTCTCGGTCGCAGGTAAATATGATTTTGACGCTGTTTGTCAACAAATTGAAAGACTGTTTGAATCCGAGCGGCAGGAAAACGCCGGGCAGGCAAGTTTAGGTTCCAAAGCAGGTAAATATACACATTTAGATAACGACGGTGCACAGGTACATATTGGCTTGATGACTGGGACGGTTAAACCTACGGATGAAGACTACTATAATGCCAGAGTAGCGGTATCGGTTCTGTCTGGCGGTATGAGCGCAAGATTATTTACGAAGGTAAGAGAAGAGCGGGGCCTTTGCTATGCAATCGGAGCGCGGTATCACGCCTTAAAAGAAGCGGCCGGTATAATGTGCTATGCCGGAACAACGCCTGATAAGGCACAGGAGACACTCGATGTAATAATCCAGCAGTTTAATGAATTAGGCGACGGAATCAGCGAAGAGGAAATCCAGAGAGCCAAAGTCGGACTGGAAAGCTCGCTCATTTTAAGCAGCGAATCGTCCAGCAGTCGGGCCGGCTCAATTGCAGGAGATTACTATATGTTGGGCAGGGTTCGAAGCCTGGATGAAATTAAGGGGAAAATCGAGGCAACCGGTGTTGATTCGGCTTTAGCTTTTTTAAGAGGCAATAAATTCAAGGATTTTACGGTTGTGACAATAGGTCCGAAGCAAGTGACTGTTAAATAGGACAACGGATGGAATTTAAAAAAGAGCAATTGGACAATGGCTTGTGTTTAATCGGTGAGGTTAACAAATCCGCCAAATCGGCAGCGATGGGTTTTTTCGTCAAAACCGGCTCCCGTGATGAGAGCGGACAGGTAAACGGTGTGTCACATTTCCTCGAACATATGCTGTTCAAAGGGACGGATAAACTAAGTGCTCTTCAAGTTAATGAGGCATTCGACAGGACAGGGGCGCAATTCAACGCCGGAACCAGTGAGGAATATACTGTCTATTATGCCGCTGTTCTTCCGGAATATCTGCTTGATGTTACGGGGCTTTGGATAGAGCTGATGAGGCCGGCACTGAGGGATGATGATTTCAATATCGAAAAAAATGTAATAAAAGAAGAAATTGCAATGTATAAGGACATGCCGAGCTTTGACGTTATGGACCAATGCAGAAGCCTGCACTTCGACGGCCATCCATGCGGCAATAGTGTTCTGGGCAGTGAGGAAAGTATAGATAATCTGAAGTCTGAACAAATGCGGGACTATTTCACCCGGCGGTATGCACCGAATAATATGGTGTTGGCCTGTGTGGGTAATTTTAACTGGGAGCAAATCTGTTCGTTTGCTGCTAATTCCTGCAGCAAGTGGCGGCGGCAGGCTGTCGAAAGAAAGCTGGAGCACTATGACGGCAGCAAGAAGAAAAAGAGAGCCGAAAAATCAAACCTGGCTCGCGAGCATATATGCCTGATGAGCTCCGGCCTGTCCGCTCAGGATCCGAGGAGGTTTGCAGCATCTCTTTTAGGGATTATCGTAGGCGACAGTGTCGGGTCACGGTTTTTCTGGGAGCTTGTTGACAAGGCATTAGCGGAAGCGGCAACAATGCAGTTTGGGCCAATGGACGGAACAGGGGCGTTTTGCAGTTATATTCGCTGCAGCGCAGACAATGTTGCTCAGGTGCTCGATACCGTCAGCGGTATTTTCCAAAGTTTGTCCCGGGATGGAATAACCGAAGATGAATTAAGGAAGGCAAAGAACAAGGTATTGAGCTCGTTAGTTATTAAAAATGAGCTGCCGATGGGACGGCTGGGAGACCTGGGTTCGAACTGGCTGTATCTGGAGAAGTACCGTACCGTCGAAGATGACATCAGTGCGATTAAGGCTGTTACAATTGAAGATGTTAATGTTCTGATAGGGCAGTTTAAGCCGGGTGATTTTACACAGCTTTCTATCGGGCCTGGAGAAAAGAACGGATAACAGGGAGGAAAAAAATATGGAAAATCAATCAAGAAGGCAATTCCTTAAAACAGTTGGTTTTGCCGCAGCTTCGAGTGGAACTCTATCGATATTGCCGGGCTGTGGTGGTATGGGTCAGACAAATGCGGCCGAAAGAAAACGTCCTAACGTCGTTTTGGTAATGACTGACGACCAGGGTTATGGCGATTTGGGCTGTCACGGCAACCCTGTTATTCAGACGCCTAATCTGGACAGCCTATATACGAAGAGCGTCCGGCTGACCGACTTTCATGTGGGTCCGACCTGTTCACCCACCCGTGCGGCGCTGATGACGGGACATTACTGCAACCGCACAGGTGTATGGCATACCATTATGGGCCGGTCGCTTTTACGCAAAGATGAAATTACTATTGCCGATGTCTTTTCGGCGGGGGGCTATCGCACCGCTATATTCGGTAAATGGCATTTAGGTGACAGCTACCCGTTCCGGCCGCAGGACAGGGGATTCGGCGAAGTATTGATACATGGCGGAGGCGGGGTTGGACAGGGGCCCGACTATTGGGGCAATGATTACTTTGATGACACATACTTCCATAACGGCAGGCCGGAAAAATTTGAAGGTTACTGCACGGATATATGGTTTGATGGGGCAATGAAATTCATTGGAGCCAATAAGGGCCGCCCGTTCTTCTGTTACATACCGACCAATGCGGCGCACGGGCCATACAATGTCGCCGACAAATACAGCAAGCCTTACAGGGATGAAGGTGTCCAGAGAAATCAGGCCAATTTTTATGGTATGATTACGAACATCGACGAGAATATGGGCCGGCTTATGCGCCGCCTCAAAGAACTGAGCCTGGAAGAGAACACCGTCCTTATCTTTATGACCGACAACGGGACCTCGGGCGGTTACAGCGGAGCAATGCGCGGCAAGAAAGGTTCGGAGTATGAAGGTGGTCATCGGGTGCCGTGTTTTATCCGCTGGCCCGATGGCGGGCTGACTGGCGGTGTTGACGTTGACCGGCTGACTGCTCATGTCGATTTATTGCCGACACTAATTGAGTTGTGCGGATTAAAGAAACCGCGCGAAGTGAAGTTCGACGGCGATAGTATCGTGCGGCTTTTAAGACGTAAGGACAAGGACTGGCCGGAGCGTACGCTGATTACCGACTCTCAAAGAATTGAACATCCCCAAAAGTGGCGTAAGAGCGCGGTTATGACGGACAGGTGGCGGCTGATAAACGGCGGGGAGCTGTACGATATAAAAGCCGACCCGGGCCAAAAAAGCAATATCGCCGACAGGAATCCGCAGGCAGTCGAAAAACTCCGCAAGGCTTATGAAGACTGGTGGGATGATGTATCAGAGCGTTTCGATGAATATTGCGAAACCATCCTCGGCTCGGACAAACAGAATCCCATGTCCCTGATGTCACACGATTGGCATACGGATAGAGTGCCGTGGAACCAGGGCGCCGTCCGAAATGGAATGCAGGCCAATGGCTTCTGGGCGGTGGAGGTCGCGCGTGATGGCAGATATCAATTCGAACTAAGACGCTGGGCGAAAGAGCTGGATGCGGGCATTAACGAGGCGATTGCCGGAGGTAAGGCCATTACCGCTACCGAGGCCCGGCTAACAATCGCCGATCAGGATTTGACCGTGCCTGTTTCAGGAAATGCCCGCGCCGTAACCTTCGAGCTGCAGCTCAAAGCCGGCAAGACGCGCCTTCATACGTGGTTTATGGATAACAGGGGCAATTCCCGAGGTGCTTATTACGTTTATGTGAAACGTTTATAATAGACTTTAAGCAGAATAATATTGGTAAAGCAGCAAAGAAGACGATTCCAACAATCCATATATCTGTTAAATGTTTTCGATAATAACGTTAGACTATACGAATATTAGAAAAGGTCGCAGCGGTGAGCAATACTGATAATAATAAACAAGATGATACCGATGTCCTTCATGCGGAGGATATAGTACCGCCGTATGATAAGGAAAAACATCCTGAGCAGGATTTGTCAACAACACAAGCCGGCCGGGTAAAGGATGTACCGTCTCAAAACGGACGGAAGCAGACTTTGAAAGAGGCGGCTCCGTTACTTTCCGCAAATCAGGCACAGCACGCCGAGACCGCTGCAACTGAACCTGGCGATGTAGTTCAGCAAGTAAATGAAATACCGAAATTTGACCTGGCCGAGCAGATTATGGCCGAGCAGCGAAAAATTACCGCTATAAGAAGAAAGGCCCCCGGCCAAAAAACAAAGGCCCCCGACCGGAAGCCCCGCATTGAATCAACCGGCTATGCTGTTGAACCGCCGCGGGCATTGTCGGAAAAAGAGCTAATCATTGCGGAGATTGTTGCAAGGGATATTGAAAAGTTATATCGGGGTGATAGTTCCAGTCTCCGGAATCGGTAATTAGTAATTTACCGGTTATCTGTTTATCTTCTTGCAATATGGATTTATACAGTATAGATTACAACAAAATTATTCGGAGAGGTGGCCGAGTGGCTTAAGGCAACGGTTTGCTAAACCGTCGTAGGGGTGAACGCCTCTACCGCGGGTTCGAATCCCGCCCTCTCCGTTAATTTTTTAAGGGGTTTTGTAAGTGCTTGGGAATGGGTAGGTTGAGGAAGTACTTTTCGGGAATGTGCAACTGACTGTCCTAAAATTGTCCTGCTTTCTGCTTTATCAGCCTCGAAGCTCATGCTGTTTATTGCCGCCTGTGCGTGTCTGTCGTTTTCGGTAAAGTTTAAGTGGACTGAAAAACTAAGGTATCAGGATTTAGAGTGGGAAATAATTTTGAACAGTAGTTCCGCCTGTATTTTTCTTGAAATGAAAAGATTAATTTGGTATAAAATATATATGAATTATTAACTTTTTAATCCACAGAGGAGGTATCGTTTTTACTGAAAATAACTGATATTTTAATATATGGCACAGAGCGGTCTGTTCTAATGTCTTGGATTTTTGGAGGAGTAAAGTAATGTCTGGAAAATTGTTAAAAACCTATGTTCTGTTTGGATTTATTTTATTAGTAAGTAACACAACACAGGCCAGCTGGTCTGAAAGCTTTGACGGCAACGCCTTCGACCTGGCGACCTGGCAGTTCCATTGCTATCCTGACCTGACCAAAACGTTCGGCGGTACCATCCAGGACGGCCTTGATGACAATGACTATCTCGTCTTGGATGAGACAAGCGGAGCTACTGTCGGCGGCTCGCAATTTGGCGTAGCTATTGGCTCGGACGAAGAATTTAGAGATGTTCGTGTGGGGGCGGTAGTAAATGTCACGGGTGACCTGCGGAATTACCACGGTATGGCGGCAAGGGTAACGTACTTCGTCGATCCCGACGGCTCAATAACCGGCGAGGCACCCGGTATAGTTGCCAGTACCTATTTGATGCTCATCCACTGGCAAGACGGTCCGGCTAATCTCAGAATCGAAGTTTTCAAAACAGTCAATAACCTTACCGACATTATGAAGACCTATCATGAGGAACCCGTGCCGGGCATTGGCCATGCCCGGAGCTACTATGCCGAGCTGGATGTGGTAGGCTCAGATCCCGTCTATATCACCGGCAGTCTCTACGAATATAAGGATGGCCCCTTGTTGGCGAGAACTCCAACATTTATCGACACGAATGGCAACGATTCCTGGGAGAACACGGGAATCCATGATGCAATCTACCCGAGTGGTGTGAGCGCTGTCTTTGGCATGAACCAAGATCCCGTGCCGGCCGGGTACCATGCCAGTTTTGACAGCGTTTCGTCCGTCTCTGATGGTCCGGCGGCGGTCAATCCCTATCCCCCTGATGGTGCAGCGGCCGTGTCTATTGATGCCGACCTCAACTGGCTTGAGGCGGAATTTGCAACTTCGCGTGATTTATGGTTCGGTAAGAAGGGGGCTATGGAAAAGATTGAGCAGCCGCCGCAAGGTGCTTCCTTTGACCCCGGGACGCTTGAATTCGGCCAAACTTACCAATGGCGGGTCGATCAAATCGGTCCGTCAGGTACTGTCACAGGCCGCACCTGGACATTTACGGCTGCAAATTGCATGACCGCTGAGGACTTTGGTGCTTATACGGACGCCGCCGCTCTTATGGCCGCATGGGTTGACAACATTCCCGATTGGGATTACGTCTTTCTTGCGACGGATTCCGTGGGCAACAGTTCTATCCGGTTCGAGTTGCAAAATCAGTTCGAGCCTTACTTTACTGAGGCCGCACGAACGTTTGAAAGTCCACAGGACTGGACGGCCCATGGTGTAGAGGCCTTGTCGTTGTCTTTTGTCGGTGAGCACGAAAATAATGAGCACCTGATGTATTTAATACTGGAAGATGCCGCCGGCCAAAGCCTGAAGGTTGAGCATCCGTTCACCTTTGCTGTCCAGTCTGATACCTGGCGACAGTGGACTTTTACTCTTGCTCAGTTCACTGATGAGGGCGTTGACCTGAGTTCTGTCAAAAAGTGCACTATTGGCTTCGGAGACGGAACAAGTTCAGGACAGGCCGGTGACGACAGGGACATTGTATTTATTGATGATATTAAACTGTATCCGGCCGGCTCCTATGAGATTCAATAGCTCGATTGACCGGGTAATATAAACGGCAAGTGCAGGATTGACATAGATGATGTGCCGACCGTGATGGATAAAATCGTAGGGTGGCGGCTCTGCCCCACCATCATTCTATTTAGCCCCTTAATTTATTAAGTGGATTCAATCTTTTTAAAATAATAACGGGTAGGATGGGCTTTAGCCCATGCGGTTGTTATTTATTTATTTTGTAGGGGCGGTTCGCGAACCGCCCTTCCGAATAATCAATCAAAACGTAGAGGCAACCCCGCGTTGTTGCCCGTATATTTCAGAGCCGCGACAGTAAGTAAGTAGGATGGGCTTTAGCCCATGCGGTTGTTATCGAATCCATACTCAAGTATCGAGTTAACTGTCGGGAGTCACCCTGAGCGTAATAGCCTGCCCTGAACGTAGTCGAATGGGAAGGGTCTGTTTATAATTACCATTCTGAACGTAGTGAAGAATCTCAAATCCAATAATCAATAATCAATAATCCATAATCAATCGAAAGGAATTTACTCCCATTATGTAAATGTAGTCATCATTGTAGGGGCGGTTCGCGAACCGCCCTTCAGAATAATAAATCGAAAAGGTAGGGTGCGATATTTCGCACCACTTTCTCTATTTAAAATAGTTGTCATTGCGAGCGCAGCGCGGCAATCTTCATTCTTGTCATTTCGACCGAAAGAGTTTACCCTGAGCGAAGTCAAATGGGAAGTGAGTGGTGAAATCTGGCAAGAGCCTGCCCTGAGTTTAATCGAAGGGAAATTACATTTGTACATGTGTAAAAAAGGTAAGCTTTCTAATTAACTAATTAACCAATCTCTAATTCTCTAACTTCGCAATTCTAAATTCTAACTTCTTTAATTTCTTCCTGCGGTTCGCTCTATTCTTTATCACTCCGGCACTTCGTGTCTGCGTGATTGTATGATGTTCATGCTGGCCTCCGGTAGAAATGCTATATACCACTTCACCCTGAGCGAAGCGTCTTGTTCTGAGCTTGTCGAAGGAAGCGGAGCCTGCATTGAGTTGAATCGAAGGGTTGGTCGAATGGATTATACACGTGGTTTTTTAACGATGATTTATTTTATTAGATCCAAATGTCTTCTTTGTTTTCCCAATAAGATTTGACATGTTCGAATCGCTCAATTCTTGTGTGTATTTTCAGGATTTCCTTCGGATAGAATTCGAGCATTGTTTCGCACAGAGTAAGCATCCATTTCTTTCTTGAGTAACCATCTCTGAGAAGAATGTTATTTGAATTAGCTATTTGAATTTGCCCCCAACCCAAGGCACCGACAGTCAAGCAATCCCAATTTAGAAACTCAATTGGTACAAAATTGACTTCTGTTGCGATAACACAATTCCCTTCAAGGGAATATTTTACCATTATTAATGCAAATATATTTGTATTGTCTTCGTAGAATCGTGAAAGGCGTTCGACAGATGTCAGATTCGGCATGTTGAACTTTGTATCCTCACGATGTGTTTTGACATCTACAACACAATAAAAATCCTCTTTATCCTTGAATGCAACATCAGCCATTGCTCGGCGAGCAAAGCTCGATGAGTATTCTTTGCACCAGTCCCCGAGAAATGTATCAAACTTCTCTGATATTAGATTCTCGATGGCATCGCCTGCTGCCCTTGTACTTCTGGCTGTTTGAGCAGAAAGAAAATCCGGCGCAGAGTTAATATATTCCTTAAGTTGCTTCGCAACAGTTTTGTAGTATCCTTCATAGAAAAAGGATGACCTCATAGCAGAGTTCCCTGTATTGACTCCCATTGGGGCTTTTGTTTCTTTGGTTGATCGTTGAGAGAGTTACGTTCCCAAAACACACCATCAGAATAACCTTGGATTGTTTCATCTTCTCTGGCAAGTTGTAGCCGTTTTGCCGCCCAACAACAATACTCCTTGTTGAGTTCTATTCCGGAAAAATGCCGGTTCAGTTTTCGCGCCACAACAGCCGTTGTGCCGCTACCGAGAAATGGATCGAAAATAAAATCTCCAACACGAGAACTCGCAATCACGAGTTTTGCAATCAGCTTCTCTGGTTTCTGCGTAGGATGATCGGTATTCTCGGTCATCGACCAGAAGGGAATAGTAATGTCAGACCACAAGTTAGACGGATATGTGAGTCGGTAGTTTCCGTTTTGAGATTCTTCCCAATCCTTGGGTTTACCATCGTCGGAACGATAAGGAGCGATGACTCTTCTTTTCAGCTTTACGGCGTCGACGTTGAAGTAGTATTCATCACCGCATGTGCAAAACCAAATGTCCTCCGTGTTGTTCTTCCAGTTTGCCTTAGCTCCTCGACCTTTTTCGCGCTCCCAGGTGATTCTGTTTCGAACATGAAAGTGCCGATCAAGAACCGGGAATATTAGATTTGATGTTTTCCAGTCACTGCAAACGTATACAGTAGCATTTGGTCGAAGAATTTTCATAAAAGATGTCACAACTTCTTCGAACCAGGTCATATAGTCTTCTGCTTGCTTGGAGCGGAATAAGTGCCCATTGTAGTTTTTCGTCAAGTTGTATGGAGGATCCACGATGAGCAAATCGACGAAATTTTCAGGAAGAAAGTGAAACGCTTTATTATAATCTTGGTGAATGATCTTGTCGGTGATGTACTGAACACTCGTCGGTGAAGATAGCTGTATAAGAGAATCTGACATTTTTTCAATCTCGGATTCGTTGCATGTTAGCGTTCTATTTCTTGGTGCTCTTACCTTCATTTTTTCCACTATATACCTTTCGTTATCTGTTGGGGATTTCTAAAACAATAATATATGACACTTTTTAAGCCTATTTTATCCCTGCAATTATACACATCCCCGTTGTAAAGTAAAGTTTATCTTGAGTGAAGTCGAATGGGAGACATCTGGCCAACTTTCAAAATAAACATCACCCAAAACTCTAAATTCTCAAACCACCCCTGGCATTAACATGTGTTCATCTTGAGTCTTCTAATTATTTAAGTATTTAAGTATTCTTTTTTGCTTTCTTCTTAGCTGTCTTTTTCTTCGCTTGCGATGTTGTCTTTCGTTCTGCCAGCACTCTCCTTACACTGTGGCAGAGAACCATTGGTAGCTCACGTGTTAATAAACGAGCTTCTTTTGAAAATAATCCTAGTCTCTATACAAGCGTGACATCTTGAATTTTATTTTGCGTGGCTTGACAAAA
>CAZZAX010000140.1:0-14827 GCA_964653075.1 uncultured Pirellulales bacterium | reverse complement strand
ACGGCACTTCCAGCCGGCAGATAAGAGAAATTGAGGACGCCTTCCGTGCCCTGCCGGGCAAAATCGATGCGATATGTGACTTCGAATGGGGTACCGACGTAAGCGTGGAGAACCGCCAGCAGGGTTTTACTCACTGCTTTCTCGTGACGTTTAGAAGCGAAGCCGGCAGGGCCGAATACATACCGCATACGGCCCATAAGGAATTCGGCAAAATGTTAGGCCCCCACCTGGACAACGTCCTTGTCGTTGACTACTGGGCCGCAAAGTAACAGTAACAAAAGTCCCAAAATGCGAATAATAGCAGGCTCAAAACGAGGAATGAAATTACTTGGCCCAAGGACGCAGGTCTCCCGCCCAATCACCGACAGGGTAAAAGAATCGCTTTTCAGTGTTCTTTACAAATATGACCTGCCGGGTGACGCAGTCGTGGCCGATTTGTTCTCCGGAGTAGGCTCCCTCGGCCTCGAAGCCCTCAGCAGAAAGGCCCGCTTCGTGACTTTCGTCGAACAGGACACAAATATTATTTCCGTTCTAAAGAGAAACATAGAAAAAGCCGACTTTGTTAATGAGTCTGAAATTATAAGGGCCAACGCATTCGAATTTGGGGTGTTGTCTAATCCGGACCGGCAAATGTATGACCTTGTCTTTGTTGACCCGCCCTATGCCGCTTCAATGAATGTTCAGGCCGATTCACCTTTGAGCGGTTTGATGGATTCGCTGGGCCGCCGCATGGCTGCCGACGCAGTTATTGTCGTCAGGACAGGCCGGAAGGTATCTTTATTGGAAAAATATGGCGAATTTCGAATAACAGAAAGTCGCCTCTGGGGAACAATGACGGTAACCATATTACAGAAGACCAACTAATGACAAACAAACAGGCAGCTATAAAAATACTCAGGCAACTGCGCCGCAACGGCTTTGAGGCGTTGTTGGCCGGAGGCTGTGTACGTGACATGCTCTTGGGCCAGCGCGCCAAAGATTATGATGTCGCCACCAATGCACAGCCCAAAAACGTTACAGAATTGTTCGAACGCACATTGAATGTCGGGGCAAAATTCGGAGTAATAATTGTTTTAATCGAAAACCAGCAGGTGGAAGTCGCCACGTTCAGGACCGAAGCAGACTATGTTGACGGCAGACATCCCGGCTCAGTTAAGTTTACAACTGCCGCTGAAGATGCAAGCCGAAGAGACTTTACAATCAACGGAATGTTTTACGACCCTCTTAAAAAAGAGGTGATAGATTACGTTGATGGCCAGGCCGACCTCAGGGCGAAAATTGTGCGGACTATCGACAGGCCCGCCGAGCGGTTTAGCGAAGATTATCTGCGAATGCTGCGGGCCGTGAGGTTCTCGACCCAGTTAGGTTTTGCAATCGAACCGTTAACATGGTCGGCGATTTGCACAAATGCAGCAAAGATTACACAAATAAGCGGCGAACGCATATCAATCGAATTGGAAGGCATACTCGTTAATCCCAACCGCTCCGCAGGAGCATCGATGCTCTTTGACAGCGGATTGGCTGAGGTTATTTTTCCCGGCCTGTTTTCCAAACATGGAAAAACCGCTATTAAGGTATTAGGCCAATTGCGGGAAAAAGTTGATTTCGCGCTGGCTTTGGCCTGCCTCTTTGTCGGCTGCGAGACGGATTTCGCAATTGAGATGAGCCGCGTTCTGAAACTAAGCAGAAATCAAACCAAACATATAAAATTCTTATTAGCCAACAGAGGCAAATTGCTCGACGTCCGGATGTCTCTGGCCAGCTTGAAAAAGATTCTGGCAGAGCCGTACTTCGGCGACCTCTACGAGTTCCAGAGGGCCATTCAAATGGCTGAAGGCGGCACGGACAATACTGCTGCATTGGAAAATCTTAGCAATAGAATAAAGGAATTAGGTGACGTTGATTTACGCCCCGATCCGCTGCTGAACGGCCACGACCTGATTCGCCTTGGTGCCGTCCCGGGACCTGCCTTGGGGCAATTGTCGCAGGAAATGTACATCGCCCAATTAGAGGGAAAATTACTCAGACCCAAACAGGCCGAGCAGTGGGTGCAAAAGTGGTTGAAAAGGCACAGGGAGATTGAAAAATAACAGCGCTCCATTACAGACATATTGTCATTCCTCCAGAACGGATGTAGAATGGCTGCGAAATGACAACAACTCAAATCACGCATAACGGAACAATAGTTCATGTATAAGGATATGCTCATGAAACAGTACGATCCGCCAAAGGTACTTCGGATTCTTTTCATAACTATAATTATTTCTGTTTACTCTTTAAATGCTCCCGGCAAACCAATGCCCAGGCATGGCCTGAATTTCCAGACGCCTTCGAAAACATGGGATGAAGCTATACCGCTGGGTAATGGTCTGCTCGGCGCCCTCGTATGGGGTGACGGAGCACCTTTGAAAATATCCCTTGATAGAACAGATTTGTGGGACCTTCGTCCGGTACCGGAATTTCACACGAAAGAATACTCATACAAGACTATGCGTCAATGGGTCAAAGAAGGCCGGCTAACCGACCTCCACCGTCTTTATGATAAGCCTTACGGCAATGCCGGCCCGACGAAAATCCCCGCCGGACGTATCGAACTAACCGTCGGAAATAGTCCCGTCTTTGAAAAGGCATCGTTGAATCTTGCACAGGCAGCCGCGACGGTTCGACTCGGCGATCAAAATAAAGTGCGTGTCTTCATCCACGCCACAGAATCCGTTGGTATTATCCGGATTGACTCGTCCGGACCAATCGTGCTCAGGCTGCATGCCCCGCCTTTCGCCGGCAAGATTACAGACGAGGCCGGGCCTGGAAAAATAAGTGCCGGCGACCTGGCAAGCCTCAGATATAAAGCACCTGTCGAATCACAAGGTGACAACTGGACAGGATATCTGCAGGAAGGCTGGGGCGGATTCAAGTTTGCTGTGGCCGTCGCCTGGAAAAAATCTCAAAATCAATGGTTTGCTGCCTGGTCGATTACAACTTCCAAAGAATCAAAGAATCCTCTGCGAACGGCGCGCCAAAACTGTCAAAAAGCTTTGAGAACAGGATTTACCAAATCGGTTAATTCACACCGTAAATGGTGGGACTCATTCTGGAACAAATCTTCGGTCAGCGTCCCCAATGCCGTAATTGAAAGGCAATGGTATCTCGAGATGTACAAATTCGGCTCAGCAACCCGGCCCGACACGCCGCCAATCACCCTTCAGGGCCCCTGGACCGCCGACAACGGAAAAATTCCACCCTGGAAGGGAGACTATCATCACGATCTGAACACCGAGTTATGCTACTGGCCTGCTTACAGCGGTAATCAGCTTAAAGGTGCACGCGGCTTTATCAACTGGCTGTGGGATACACGAAAAACCGCAAGGGCCTGGACAAAAAGGTTCTTCGATTTGCCCGGCTTAAATGTCCCAATGACGGCCGACCTTCAGCAGAAACAGATTGGCGGCTGGCACCAGTACACGCACTCGGCAACTACCGCCGCCTGGCTGGCCCACCACTTTTACCTGCACTGGCGATACAGTATGGATAGATTATTCTTAAAAGACCGCGCTTATCCATGGCTCAAAGAAACAGCAATCTTTCTTGAGGCGGTGACCGAAATGGGTCCCGACGGAAAACGCACCCTCCCCTTAAGCTCTTCGCCTGAGATTAACGATAACCGCCTTGATGCATGGTTCCCGACGATTACAAACTACGACATCGCTCTGATAAGATGGGCGTTTGAAACAACGGCTGAGCTTGCTGATGAGCTGGATAAAACAAAAGACGCGGAGCATTGGCGTAAAGTGCTTGGTGAAATGCCGGATTTAGTAATTGACCCCAAAAGCAAGAAGATGCTCGTCGCGAAAGATTATCCATTGAAAGCATCACATCGTCACTTCTCACATCTGATGGCCATCCATCCGCTGGGAATGATTCGCTGGGAAAACGGCCCGAAGGACAAGGCCATTATAAGGGCCTCTCTGGCTGACCTCGAGCAAAAAGGAAGCAGTCAGTGGTGTGGATACAGTTTTAGCTGGCTGGCGAACATGGCCGCCCGGTCACGTGACGGCCGGCAGGCTCAAAAAGCACTGGAGATATTCTCCACGGCCTTTTGCCTGCGAAGCAGTTTTCACTGTAACGGCGACCAGTCCGGCAAAGGATACTCGAATTTCCGTTACCGTCCGTTTACGCTCGAAGGCAATTTTGCCTCCGCCGCCGGCCTGCAGGAGATGCTTTTGCAAAGTTACAGTGGAACTATCAGAGTTTTCCCCGCCGTCCCTGCCGCCTGGAAGGATGTTTCTTTCACCACGCTCAGGGCCGAAGGCGCCTTTCTTGTCTCCGCCGAACGTCGCGATGGACTCACACGCCATGTCAAAATCCTGGCCGAAAAAGAGGGACTCTGCCGCCTTGAGAATCCGTTTCCGGGCTCCCGGTTCAAAGCCGAAGGCATCCCGAAAGATATGATACAACAAAAGAACAACGAACTTCATATAAAAATGTCACCCGGCAGGCAGGTTGTGCTTGTCCGGACAGATTAAAGATAATGCAGCCGTTCACTCTTTTAATCAAACCGTCCGGTTCTAACTGCAATATTGACTGCAGGTACTGTTTCTACAAGGACAGGGCCCCGCAGTTTGGCCGGGGCAAACAGCGCATGAGCGAGCAAGTGCTCACCAAACTCGTAAAAGATTATATGACATTGGGTTTTCCGATTGTCGGCTTTGCCTGGCAGGGTGGCGAGCCGACGTTGATGGGAGTGGATTTTTTTCAAAAAGCGGTTCAATTACAAAAAAAGTATGGCAGCCCCGGCCAACAGGTAAGCAATACCCTGCAAACAAATGGGATTCTGCTCGACGATAACTGGTGCAGTTTTTTTCATAAAAATAAGTTCCTTCTCGGCATTAGCATCGATGGGCCGAAAGAATTTCACGACCAGTACCGCCTTGACCATTCCGCCTCGGGCACTTTTGACAGGGTAATCAAAGGCATCGAAAACTGCAAAAAACACCAGGTCGAATTCAGTGCCCTTGTTTTGCTGAATAATAAAAACGTTGAACATCCCCAAACGCTGTTCAATTTCCTTATAGAAAATGAGCTGACTTACCTGCAGTTTATACCCTGTGTTGAGACTGACCCTGCGACAAACAAAATTGCGGACTTTTCAATCACCCCGAAGCAGTACGGCGATTTTCTGTGCAGAATCTTTGACCTCTGGTACGAGTACGGCCCGGAAAAGCTGAACATCCGTGATTTCGACTCGCTGGTAACATATTTTGTATTAGGCAAACACACAATTTGCGCATATAGTAAGCAATGCGCCGGTTTCGTTGTTATCGAACACAGCGGCGACGCCTTTTGCTGTGAGTTTTTTGTCGAGCCAAAGTGGCGACTGGGCAACATCATGGAAACACCTTTAGAAAAACTCGCCGCAAGCAGCATCAAACGCGCCTTTGCCCGCGATAAGCAAAATCTTTGCAATAAGTGCCTTCTATGCAGCCATCTCGATATATGCCGCGGCGGATGTATGAAGGATAGGGTTCGATTAAGCAATGACAGCAGCGGCCAAAATTATTTCTGCGATAGTTACAAACAATTCTTCGACCACACAATCCCGAGGTTCATGCAGTTAGCAGCCGCCATAGAAAATGGTTCCGCCGCCAGGCACACACGTTCGGCCGAAAAAATCAGGCTGCGAATCCAAAAGTAACCGCCAAAAACCTCCTGCCGTACAATGATTATAAAATAATAGCGGCCTGAGCCATTTTGTGGTATATTTTCACTGAGGGGGGAAAAATACTATGGCTTAAACCAAAGACCGAGGAGAAGCTTATGCTCAATAAACTTGACATTATCAAATCTCTGACAGTTATGTCGCTAATCTTCTGCATCGGCTTGACAGAAAACGTAATTGCAACCAGCACAACATCAACACAGAATAAATCTGAATATTTTCACGTCGGGGTCTGCACGCACTTTAGTCAGGGTAAAGGTATAGTGGAATTGAATATCGAGTGTATGAAAAATGCCGGCATCGGTGCAATCCGAGATGAAGCAACCTGGTCGAGCCTGGAACGACAAAAAGGCAGCCTCGTTATGCCTCAGCGATATAACGATTATGTTCGCAGTGCAAGTGCGGCCGGACTGAATGTTATGCTGATTCTTGACTACGCCAATCGCTTTTATGACGATGGAGACCGTCCCCGCTCGACTGAGGCGATTGAAGGATTTTGCCGTTACGCCGAGTTTCTTGTGCGTCATTTCGGAAAAGACGTCTGCCTCTATGAGGTATGGAATGAATGGGACATAGGAATAGGCCTGCCCAAAAAATACAATAAGGGTGGCTCTCCAGAGGATTACATCAAGCTTCTCAAGGCCGTTTATCCCCGCATCAAGGCCGTTGAGCCGGCCGCAACCGTCATCGCAGGTGGATGCACAAGCGGCGCAGTTAAAAGAGGCTGGTTCGAAAAGATTATCCGGCTTGGCGCCCTTGATTATTCTGATGCCGTCTCGATTCACAGCTACAACTACGGAGGCAAATTCCCCGAACGTTCTCCGGAAACCTGCTCGGCCTGGATGACCGATGTCCAGAAAATGCTGCGAAAATACAACAAAGGCAAAGATGTCCCCTTTTATATTACAGAAATGGGCTGGCCCACGCATATCGGAAAAAGGAGTACCGCCCCGCAGCTTTCCGCTTCGTATCTGGCAAGGCTGTATCTTCTCGCACGCACGTCACCATCATTCCGTGGCCTGTGGTGGTATGACTTCCAGGACGATGGCTGGAAAGCCGAATACAACGAAAACAACTTCGGTATCGTTCGACCCGACCTCACCCCAAAGCCCCACTACTACGTAATGGCCGATATTTCCGGCCTGATTGCACGGGGTGAGTATATTGACCGTTTAAAAACAAAAGATAACGACCTTTATGTCCTTCGATTCAAGCACAATCAATGTGACTTCTGGGCACTCTGGTCTTCGGATGACAAGACCCGACAGGTCATATTGCAAACGAAATCGCCGTCCGTACCCCTGACCATTCACCAGCTCGGACACAAGCCTTACAAAAGCTCCTGGAGTTTTCGTGACTGGGTGGCTAAAAAAGGTGAACTTATTCCGGACAGGCTATCGATTGTCGTAGGCTCCCGCCCATTTATGATTAGTGGCGACTTAACAAATGTCTCGGTTCTGCAAACAATCCCAAGACCCTTCGAACGGGATTATGCGTTTGAATAATAGTAATTAAGAGGTGTTGACTATGAACAAAAACTTAACTCGGCGTAATTTCCTTAAAAGCATCGGCCTGGGAGCAGCCGCTATGGCTCTGCCGACGCATTTGTTCGCCGCCGGCAAAAAGAGACCTAACATCCTTTTCCTCGCCGTAGATGATTTGCGTCCGCAGCTTGGCTGCTACGGCCATAAGCAAATGCTCTCTCCAAACATAGACCGGCTGGGCGCCGAAGGCATCATCTTTCTTCGCTCCTATTGCCAGGTCCCCGTCTGTGGCGCCTCACGCGCCAGCCTTATGACGGGAACTCGCCCCACTGCAAACAGGTTCCTCGGCTATAACACCTGGGCACAGAAAGACCTGCCCGGCGCGCTCAGCATCGCGAACCACTTTAAAAACAACGGGTACCACACAATCTCCAACGGCAAAATATTCCACCATCGCACCGACTGCCTCGATGGCTGGAGCGAAGACCCATGGCGCCCGAAAGGCAGCTGGAGAAATTATCTGCTCGAAGAGAACATAACACTCACAAAGAAAAATCCGGACCATAAAGGCCCGCCTTATGAAGCCGCAGACGTCCCCGACAATGCCTACTTTGACGGAATGATAGCGGACAAAGGCATTTCAGACCTTCGGCGAATGAAGAATATGGATAAACCGTTCTTCCTTGCCCTCGGATTCTTAAAACCGCACCTGCCCTTCAATGCCCCGAAGAAATACTGGGATTTATACAAAAGAGAAGAAATCGACCTCGCCGACAATCCTTTCCGTCCCAAAGGCGCTCCCGATGCCGCCTTGCACAACTGGGGCGAATTGCGGGCATACCACAACATCCCCCCAAAAGGGCCTCTCTCGGAAGACATGGCACGCACACTCATCCACGGCTATTACGCCTGCGTCAGTTACACCGATGCCCAGATAGGCAGGGTATTAACCGAGCTTGACCGCCTTGGCCTGCGGGACAACACCATAGTAATCCTCTGGGGCGACCATGGCTGGAACCTCGGCGAGCACGGCCTGTGGTGTAAGCACTGTAATTTCGAGACCTCCTTGCATTCGCCGTTAATCGTAAGAGCACCGCAAATCAAAGCGGGCTCTCGAACAAACGCATTGACCGAATATCTGGATATCTATCCATCTCTCTGCGAATTATGCAAGCTGCCCCTGCCTGCTCATCTGCAAGGCAAAAGTTTCGTGCCGCTCTTAAAAAATCCGAACCTTCCCTGGAAAAAGGCAGTATTCAGCAGATATTTCAGGGGTGATTCGGTAAAGACCGACCGCCACCGCTACACGCAATGGCGTGACAGAAAAAACAAAGTCTATGCACGAATGCTTTACGACCATTCCGTTGACCTTGTTGAGAACGTGAATATTTCCGAAAGACCGGAGAATAAAGATATAGTTAAACAAATGAGCAGAATGATTCAGGAGCTCAGAAAATAATGCAGCCGTTTACCCTTTTAATCAAACCGTCCGGTTCGGACTGCAACGTTGATTGTAAATATTGTTTTTACAAGCACCGGGCCCCCGAGGTCGGCCAGGGCAAACAGCGTATGAGCGATGAAGTGCTCGAAAGACTTGTTAAGGATTATATGCAGTTGCATTTCCCTATGGCGGGCTTCGCCTGGCAGGGCGGCGAGCCGACACTGATGGGTCTTGACTTCTATAAAAAAACGGTTGAGCTGCAAAAGAAATACGGCAGCCCCGGCCAGGAGGTTGGCAATTCACTTCAAACCAACGCCATCTTACTCAACGACGAATGGTGCCGCTTCCTGCACGAAAACAAGTTCCTTGTCGGCGTCAGCATAGACGGCCCGAAAGAATTTCACGACTACTACCGACTCGACCATTCCGGCTCAGGCACTTTCGATAAGGTAATGCGGGCCATCGAAAAATGCAAGGAACATAAGGTCGAATTTAACACGCTCACCTTATTGAATGCCAAAAATGTAGAGCATCCGGACGAAGTATTTGACTTCCTCATTGGCCTTGGGACAAGGTTTGTACAGTTTATCCCCTGTGTGGAGCTTGAAGCCGGTACGAACAAGGTTACGGATTTTTCAATCACACCGCAGCAGTATGGCGGGTTCCTGTGCAGATTATTCGACCGTTGGTATGAATATGGACCGCGAAAGCTGAGCATTCGAGATTTCGATTCGTTCCTGTCATATTTCGTCACCGGCAAACATACAATCTGCACGTTCGACAAACAATGCAGCCAGTACATCGTTATAGAGCACGATGGCAATGCTTTCTGCTGCGATTTTTTTGTTGAGCCGAGATGGCACCTGGGCAACATCTTTGATACGCCGATAGAAAAGCTGGCCGCAAGCAGTAAAAAGCGTGCCTTCGCCAAGGCAAAACAGAATATTTGTAATAAATGCCTTGTCTGCAGGCACCTTGCCATTTGTCGCGGCGGCTGCATGAAAGACAGGGCCCCGTTCGACAAAGACAACTTCGGCAGGGAAAGCTATTTCTGTGAAGGCTACAAGCTATTCTTCGACCATGCACTGCCGAGGTTCACGCAGATAGCCGCTGATATTAATGCCGCCTCAGCAGCTAATAAAAATCCTGCTGTCTGAAAAACTCGAAACATAAAGTAACATTAATTTTGACTGACTCAGGCAATGTTACGAAACAATTAAAATATGGAGAAAAAAACTATGAAATCGATTAAACGCAGGACCTTCCTCACCCGCTCGATTGCAGCTGCGGCCGCTCTTGGTCTTACCTCCTGTTCATCTACCACCCAAACTCTCACCGCTCAACGCACAAAATCGCACCGCCCCAATCCCATAGCCGTCTCGACCTATTCGTTCTGGCGCTTCAAGAGAAACTTAAAGCTCCCTATCGAAACATGTATCGACGAAGCGGCCCGGATGGGATTCGATGGTGTGGATCTTCTGCTCATCCAGATGGAGAGCGAGGAAAACAGTTATCTGCAGAAGCTCAAACGCCACGCTCTTATAAACGGTCTGGATCTCTGCTGTATGTCAACCCACCAGGGCTACGTCTATCCCGACAAAGACAAACGCCGGCAAAACATAGACCTGACCCTCAAACAGATCGAAATCGCTTACCGCCTCGGCGTCCCGATTGTACGCATCAACACCGGCAGGTGGCGCACGACCAGGAGCTTCGACGATCTGATGGCCAATCGCGGCATTGAGCCAATCCTGCCCGGCTATACCGAAGAAGATGGCTTCAAGTGGGTCATCGACAGTATCGAAAAGTGCCTCCCCAAGGCCGAAGAGTGCGGCGTGATTCTCGGACTCGAAAACCACTGGGGTCTGGCACGCACCGCTGAAGGACTGCTCAGAATTGTCAATGCCATCGACTCGCCCTGGCTCCAGGTGCTGCTCGATACAGGAAATTTCCTCGAAGACCCTTACGACAAGCTCGACAAGTGTGCGCCGCAGACCGTCTTTATGCAGGCCAAGACCTATTACGGAGGCGGCCTCTGGTACACACTCGATTTGGATTATCCGCGCATCGCGCGCATCATGCGAAAACACAACTTCCGGGGCTATGTCTCACTCGAATTCGAGGGCAACGAAAACTACAAAACCGCAATCCCCAAAAGCCTCGCCCTGCTGCGAAAGGCCTTTAGCTGACGTCGCTTTGTTGGATTATCATTCATCAATAATCATTAATCAGTTGAATGACCGCATTTCTACCTGCGGTTCACACCTGTTTTAATCACTCCGTTACTTCGTGTCTACGTGAACGTATGATGTTCATGCTGGCCTCCGGTAGAAATGCTACATACCCTTCACCCTGAGCTTGTGCCCAAGGTACGAAGACGAAAGGCTTAATTCTCAATTCTTCACCCTGAGCGCACCCACATCCCTTCATCCTGAGCGGAAGAGTTTACCCCCAATGTGAGCTTACTTGCTATCCTGTTGGGGGAAGGATGAGCTTCAAGTAATGTCTCTCTGAAAAAATAATGTACCATATCCAAAGGAAATTGTCAATAATCGATAGAAAATAGTAAATCGAAAGTCACCTTGATGTGCTGCCTTCGGTTCGGCACTGTTTCGTATTTACTACGTCCTGCCATAAGGCATCCCTTAAGGGTATATCAGTCTGTCAATATTGCACATGTATGTAGAGTCGCTTCAGCTTGATTCTCGCATCTGCGGTAGTGAATGCCGATCAACATCCTTTTGTAAGTGTGGCTTCAATTCGTTTTTTTAAGTGTCTTACGTACGGTCTCATGTGAAATACTCGGCACAATTTCCAGTTCCACCAGCTTGTCCGCCAGCATAAAAACACCTCTATAATTCTTGTTTCAAAATCTGCTGAGATGCCCGTTGTGTCGCTTTTTTTTACAAGAGAATTCCTTATATTCCCATAAATCCTTTTATGGCATAGTGTTATATTGCAGCAAGGCTACTGAAAAAAAATGTTTTTTAACATTTTTTTGTTGCTATTTTTAAAAATACTTTCAGAATAGTATACGGTATCCTTTTAAAATACTAAAGGAGTAACCGTATGGGGACTTCAAATCATTTTGGGAGATAATATTATGAATATTATGAAAGCGAAGTATAGCTGTACATTTCGGATGCTAACCTTACTTTTAGTTGGTCTACTTGTTTCACAGATTGGGTGTGAAGAAATGGCCCAGCAGAAGGATGTAGTTGATACTGCTGTTGGTGCGCAAGATTTCAATACCCTGGTTACGGCGATCAAAGCAGATGGCCTAGTAGAGACACTTAAAGGTAAAGGGCCATTCACTGTCTTTGCTCCAACTGACGAAGCATTTGCAAAGTTGCCTGCTGGTACAGTTGAGAATTTGTTAAAACCTGAGAACAAGCAGAAGCTGGTTTCAATACTTACTTACCATGTAGTGCCGAGTAAAGTAATGGCCTCTGAGGTAGTTAAACTCACTGACGCGAAAACTGTAAATGGTCAATCCCTGACTATCACCGTCGAAGCTGAAATGGTCATGGTAGATTCGGCAAAAGTTGTCACAACTGACATAGAATGTTCGAACGGAGTGATTCATGTAATTGACGCGGTTGTGTTGCCCAAGTAATTAAATAGGAAATTTTGTTGGGCAATTACAATCAAAGCAGTTGTGTGTGAAAAACCAAAGGGCACATGGCAAGTTAAAGAAATTGAATCCTCTCAGGTTGGACCGCATCGAACCAGAATGACCGAGAAAACCTCTACGAAGCTCTCGACTACGCCGCAAAAGCTCTTGTAAAGGTTGTCACCGAGACTTATCCACTGAACGAGATTGATAAAGCACATGAGCGTGTCGCGAACCGTCAGGTAAGATTCAGAGAGGTTATTAAGATGTAAAATTTTAAATTTATGAATCTGATGAATTGAATTTTAGATTGGGAAAGTTAGGCTCAATAGGGGCACTAAAGGCATTGAAATTGTTAGTATGCATGTCGAGGAACTTTTGGAATTATTGAAGTGACGAATGGCCGGCTTATTATCAATATTGGCTCGGTGCTAAGGTTATTAAAGGTCCTATCAAAGATGCACTAATTGCGGAGTTAGAACAACATGTGACAGAGAAGCTCAATCGCGCACTGCTGCTGACGGGACGATTCATAAAATTAGGTGGCACACACATAAATAGTAACAGGGATTGGTATGAATGGGCAAACTGCGGGTGTGATGCTCCAATTGTGTATTAACCAGATGTTGAGTTAATTTAATATTTCAAAAACTTTATAGGAGACAAAACTATGAAAGGGATGAAAACTCTGGATGTTGTAGTGTGGACACTGTTGGCAATCGGAGGCCTCAACTGGGGCTTAATCGGCGTGTTTAATTTTGATTTAGTTGCAGCGATATTTGGAGATATGAGTATTCTAAGCAGAATTGTTTATACTCTAGTTGGGCTTGCAGCTGTTTACAATATCGTTGCAATAAACGCTATCTGGAAAAGATGGGGAATGCACTACGCGACTACTTAACACGCTTAGAGATATAGCTGGCTAACAGAAGTCAAAATCAAATTACTATAAAATCTTGAGGCCCAGTTACAGAATATAATCCTCTTTGCTTTACGTATAGCAAAAGAAAGGAGATGTAATCATGTGTCAGACATGTGGATGTTCACCGTGCAAAAAATGCGGCAGGCCAATCAAAGATAAAGTTTGCTCAGGCTGCAATAAACCTGCTGAAGAGTGCACATGTGAACCCAAAAAATAGACTAAAAATAAGGTAAAATGGAGACAGCCACGAATGGCGGTCCGTTAAACAACATGTCTATCCCTCCATTGTGCTCTTGTAATTCTTAGAGACGGGTAATGTTTCCGTTCTCGACAGACCGCTCGCGGCTCCAATCGGCCCGGTCGTTCGGGATTGACATGGCTGGCAATCTCAACCAGCATAGCTTCATAGACATCCCAGACCAATGCCAGAGGCACTCGTGACAAAGCAGAGCTGAAACTGATAATGGCCCGCACTGCATGAGCAAAACTGATCCGAAGAGGATCGTCTATCTTGGCGTTGGTGGCTACTTCGAGCATGATGGATCGAACAATCTTCAATGCGACCAGTCGGAGAATCTTCCTGGATTGAGACCACAGTCTATGGCCCCGGGTATATTAGTTTCTGCTGGAAAGCAGAAGACGGCACCAGGTTTTCTTTCTCAGTAGATGGCTCCCCGTCATACCAACCTGGTGCCGGTAACTGGCAGGAATTTGGTTGGGAGGGTTGGGAGGGATAGCTACCTATTAATATCTTGACACCACGCTCTGTAACTAAGAACAGCAGAACTATTGATAAAGTCATCCCGTAAGTTTAGCAATGGACAGCCATCGACTGCTTTAATGGCTGTCTTTCTTTATTTCCAACCATGCCAATTAATGACCAGCATATTTCATCGCTCGGGCATCGGGACCCCTCGCTCGTTTCGTGAATCCCGGCCAAATAAATCAAAAACAATATTTACCAAAAATCTCCTTCTTCCTTCCATTTGCATTAATCAATCACCTGCCCACTTGTTTAGTGTGCCATACACTCTAAGGGGGTCAATTTTCAATTTATTATTAAGGGATAATCATTTAAAAGCCGGCTTCATTAATGGTGTCCCATTCAAAATAATAAATACTCAATCTTAAATAATAAATTTAGAGGGCTTGTGCCTAAGGTATCAGTGAAACCGTATCTTAGGTATCCGTGCTTAGGAGTTTATCCAAGTTTATCCCCGAGAGATGCTACCTTGACACGCAATAGGGGAAGAGCTGCTCACCTGACTCGCAGCAGGGGAGGGAATGCTTTTTTGCTTTGGAGTTTACCCCCGAGAGCCACACCCTTGGGTTATAACAGGGGGCCGGGAATCTCTGCTCACTTGTTTTCCTGTCGGGGGCTGCCTGCAATACGCTTCACTCAATACTCAATACAAGTATTACTTACCCATCTTGCCCATACAAACAAAATGTTAATTTTCAAAAAGTGTCGATTTCACGCGATTTTATGCAAATCTCATGCAATAAAGCTCAAATCTTTTCAATTTCTATCCATTTTAATCCAACTTTATAACACTTTTTGCCAGCTACCTGCAGTAGCTTGGTGAGAAAAATCGTTTTGGGCAGATGGCCGAATTAGGGCGGTCAGGGGGGTAATTTGGACATCTGGGGC
>CAZZAX010000139.1:0-14898 GCA_964653075.1 uncultured Pirellulales bacterium | reverse complement strand
ATTATGATTTCTACCTTGAGGCTCACAACGGCTATGAAACACAAGTAGTGCGGTCGAAAGATATGATCTATTGGGAATCGAGCCCGTTGAATCCCGTGTTAAGAGCTTCCCTGGATGACAAACGAATCGCCAATCCAAAGCTTACCGCAGAGCAGCGTCAACACATCGCCAAAGCCAAGAACATTAACAATTCCGACATAGACTTTTGCCAGTACAAGGGTCGCCTTATTATTAATTATTCGTGGGGAAATCAACAGGGTACAGAATTCCTTGCCGAAGCTATCTATGATGGAACCATCGAAGAATTTCTAACGAGCTGGTACCCACAGAAAAAAACCGGCTTGAAATAGAAGCCCGAACTCACTACTCTTCCTCTGCAAGGCGAGTGGAAGGATCTGAATGCGGAAGCCGATGCAGATGTTGGCCACGACACCGCCAAGATTGTAAAAGTTGCCTGGTAGCCCGACTTAAGGCCAAGGCTATTTTTTAGGAAATGCACTTGGCCGGAACCTTACATTCTTCCGCCAATCAGATTAAATTGCCATGAGAAGATCAATAATATGTTGTGCGGCAGCGATTAGGGAGTCTGCATCAGCTTCCGGTATTTGCTTGCCTCGCTGGGCCTCAACAGCGCTGATGAAGGCTTGCAGCAAGTTGATAGCAACCGAATCATTTGCTTTCTGTACCGTGTCCAGCTTTGCCAGAAGGCTGTTCTCAATCCCGCTCTCAAGATCTAATTCAATAATCTCATAGATTAAGTCAAGGATTAGTTTGGTCGGTTGCACCTCGAACGCTCCCATGTCAACTCTTGGTCCGGCTATGCGAAGGTTGCCATCAAGCTCCGTCGCGACTAGTACAACCGAGTTATCGCCCGCGTTAATACATGGAGACGTGGGAGAAAGACGCCCGTCAGCGTCCGCAAACAGCGGGTCGGCATCAATGTTACCTTCGCCTGCCCAACCTCCTTGTACGTCGGAGTACGTAACAGTAGCTAACCCGTAGATTTGTTGTCCAGTTGAAGATGCAGTATTGCTCCACAGGATGCAGCTGGTTACACTAACCAACATTAAAGCATCAAGAACAACGCTTTTTCCGGAACTTGTGCTCTGGGCCCTCTGCCGGCCGGGAAAACCGGCTTTAATCTAAATCGCACCTGTCCTCACTCTTGAGTTTTTTCTATTTCTACCTGACTTTTATGCCGATATACCGGATGAGGTATAATAGCTTTCTGGGAGAAGTTCATCTGTCTTTTAGGACAAAGGCTTACACATTAAGAAACGCTTGTGCTTTGGATTACATAGGACGATGAACTTAAAACGTGCGTAAAACTATATTTCCAGAAGGTTCAACTCATGGCCATGCATGTACGAGAAGGATTATGCATAGGATTTGAGCAATAGTAATTATCTGTTAAACATTCAAAATTAGGGCAATTTCGAAGGAGGTAATAGTGAAGGTTGCCATCCTTGCAGGCGGAGTCGGCACCAGGCTTGAAGAAGAAACAATTATCAGGCCGAAGCCGATGGTGGAGATAGGCGGTATGCCCATCCTTTGGCATATCATGAAGCATTTCTCACATTACCATTACCAGGAGTTCGTGATCGCCCTGGGATATAAGGGAGTGTATATCAAGAAGTATTTTACAGATTATTGCACTCTCCACAGTAATCTTACTGTAAACATCCGGAACGGTGATGTTCACAGGCATAGCAGTGACTACCACCCCAGATGGACAGTTGACCTCATTGATACCGGCTTGGCAACAATGACCGGAGGCCGGATTAAGCGATTGGAACCATACCTTGAAAATCAAACATTCATGTTGACATGGGGAGACGGGGTCTCAAACGTCAATCTTGATGAGCTGCTTAACTTCCACAAATCGCACGGCAAGCTGGCGACCATAACTGCGGTTCGACCAACTGCCCGCTTCGGCCATCTCGACCTCGATGACAATAGAATCGTGGAATTTTCGGAGAAGCCACAAACCAGCGAAGGTTGGATCAACGGTGCGTTCTTTGTCCTTGAGCCGGGTGTTTTTGATTATATTCAAGGCGATCAGGCAGTATGGGAAAGAGAGCCAATGGAGCATCTGGCTAAAGACGGGCAATTGATGGCTTACAAGCATACAGGTTTTTGGCAGTGTATGGATACGCTTCGTGATAAAAACCTGCTAAATGGTTTGTGGGATTCGGGTAATGCCCCGTGGAAGATATGGGAGTAAAGTTCTTATGCGGGTATTAGTTACGGGACATTTGGGATATATCGGCTCGGTAATGGTACCCTTTTTTACTTCTGAAGGCCATGATGTTGTCGGATTAGACAGCGACCTTTACCGTTCCTGCACATTCGGCGACAAACCGGTGGAAGTTCCGAACATTTGCAGGGACATACGAGACGTGAAGATTGATGACCTGAAGGGTTTCGATGCCGTATGCCATCTGGCAGGTCTGTCGAACGATCCCCTGGGTAATTTTAATCCGGAATTGACGTATGAGATTAATTACAGAGCTTCGGTCAGGCTTGCCGAAATGGCTAAGAAGGCAGGAGTCAGGCGCTTTGTGTTTTCCTCTTCCTGCAGTTGTTATGGAGCAGCGGGAGATAATATGCTGACGGAAAAGGCCCCACTTAATCCAGCGACACCTTATGGCTGGTCGAAAGTGAGGACTGAGCGCGACGTATCGGCTATTGCGGATGATGATTTTTCACCAACATTCCTGCGTAATGCCACGGCTTACGGTGTTTCACCACGTTTACGTTTTGACCTGGTGCTAAACAATCTCACAGCATGGGCCTTCACAACTGGTAAGATATTGATGAAGAGCGACGGCAGTCCATGGAGGCCTATTGTGCATGTAGGGGACATAGCTCGCGCATTCGCCGCCGTGCTCGATGCTCCTCGTGAGTTGATTCACAATGAGGTATTTAACGTTGGTTTGACCAAAGAGAATATGCAAATCAGGGATATCGCCGGGATAGTGGGTGAAACAATATCCGGCTGTAAAATTCATTTTGCCGCCGGTGCTTCATCGGACAAGCGGAATTACCGTGTTAATTGTGACAAGCTGCATAAAGTGCTGCCGAGTTTTAAACCACAATGGGATGCTCGCAGCGGCGCCAGGGAGCTTTACCAGGCATATAAGAAGAACAGCATAACATTAGAAGACTTCGAAGGACCCAGATACCAGAGGATCGGCCATATTCGAAAACTTATTGAAGATGGTATTCTTGATGCAAACCTGCGATTTCAGGGGCAAGATTCGTTCATAAACACAGAAAAATAGCGGGAAAAGAAAGAATCCTTATGGTCTCGACTACTAACATTTTCGAGCAACGATGCCGGCAGGCACATTGTCGATCGTGCAACCGGGTCGGTTTAATCGGCGTGCTGGATCTTGGGATGATGCCCTTATCCGATGGCCTGCTTTCTGAGGCACAACTTGCCGACTCCGAAGGCAAGTTCCCGCTTGAACTTGCATACTGTCCAAAATGCTCTTTGGTGCAAATACTGGAAACGGTACCTCCGGAAAAACTTTTCTGCGAGGATTACCCTTACTACTCATCATTTTCCACCGCCCTTCTGGAACATTCACGCCGGAATGTCTTATCTTTGATCCGGAAATATAAATTAGACGCCGGCAGTCTGGTAATTGAGTTGGCAAGCAACGACGGTTACTTACTTAGGTACTACGTCGAAAACAGTATCCCATGTCTGGGCATTGATCCCGCCGAGGGACCGGCCAGGTCCGCCCGGAAAGCCGGGGTACCCACCCTGTGCTCGTTTTTCACACGGGAGCTTGCTCAAAAACTGGCAAATGATGGACGCCGGGCCAACGTAGTCCACGCAAACAACGTACTGGCTCATGTAGCCGATACAAACGGTTTTATACAGGGAATTCGTATCCTGCTAAAGGACGAAGGATTGGCTGTCATTGAGGTGCCTTATGTAAGGGATTTGATCGACCATTGCGAGTTCGATACGATATATCATGAGCATTTGTGCTATTTCTCTGCGACCGCTCTCGATTACCTTTTCCGTCAAAACGGGCTGTATCTCAATGACGTTGAACGGCTGTCCATCCATGGCGGTTCGCTGCGACTATACGTTGCCCACAGGAAAAACGTACAGGAATCGGTCCGGAGACTTCTAACACAAGAGCAGCATCTGGGAGTGGACAAGTATATATACTATGAAGGTTTCGGCGATAAGGTTCAGAATATTCGTAAGCAGATGAAAAAGCTCCTGCATGCTAAAAAGGCCGAAGGCAAAACCATCGCCGCTTACGGTGCAGCCGCCAAGGGAGCAATTATGCTGAACTTCATAGGAATTGGGCCGGATGTTATTGATTATGTCGTTGACCGCAATATCCACAAACAGGGCAAATACATGCCCGGCATGCACATCCCTGTTTGTGAGCCATCCCGCCTTGAGAAAGAGTTACCCGATTATGTTGTTCTCTTGCCATGGAACTTCAAAGACGAAATCCTCTCACAGCAAGCCGCCTTTAGGAATAAAGGAGGCAAGTTTGTAATTCCGATTCCGGAACCGGTAATCGTTTAGGAGTTAATATGGGAAAAGTAATGTTGGAATTGCCAAAAGAGGTTTCTTTCGAAGCTTTTGAGCAGAGTGACTATCTTTGTCCGAACTGCAATTCAAAGGGACTTTCTTTGTTCTACTCCGTTAAAGATATTCCGGTCCATAGCTGTCTGTTGTTCTCGAGCAAAGAGGAGGCCCGGAGATATCCCACAAGCGATCTCCGGCTCGGATTCTGTCCGAGATGCAGGTTCATAAGCAATGTGCGCTTTGATCCCGGGCTTCACAACTACAACACCAGGTACGAGGAAACCCAGTGTTTTTCAGCATACTTCAACACCTTCGCTAAATCGTTGGCGCAGAGAATAATCGACAAGTATGACATCCATAACAAGACGATTCTCGAAATTGGCTGTGGCAAGGGAGAGTTTCTCGCTTTAATGTGCCGGTTGGGTAACAACAAAGGAATCGGCATTGATCCGGCGTATGTACCCGAACGTAATCCGGACAAAACCGGCTCTCGTATAGAGTTCATTCAGGATTTTTACTCGCCAAAGTACTCACATCTCGAAGCTGATGTCATTTGCTGCCGCCATACCCTGGAACATATAGCTCCGACACTGGATTTTATGCGAAAGATTCGTAAAACAATCGCAGACCGCCCCGATACCCTCGTCTTCTTCGAATTGCCGGACGTTATGCGCGTGCTTAAGGAAGGCGCTTTCTGGGATATTTATTACGAACATTGTTCCTATTTCACTGCCGGCTCTCTGGCCGGACTGTTTGGAATATCGGGATTCGACATTGATGACCTCTATCATGACTACGATGGTCAATACTTGATTATCACGGCTTATCCCTCTCGCGGCTCAACCTGTCCCGGCGGGAACTCGGATAATGATATGGATATGTCGAACCAGGCCGTAAGCGAATTCAGACAAAAATGTTCTCGGAAGATTGATTATTGGCTTAGAACAATCCGCAAGTTTACCCGTGACGGCCAAAGGGTTGTTATCTGGGGTTCCGGCTCGAAAGCGGTCGCTTTTCTGACCACACTTAAGCTGGGTGAGGAAATCGGGTATCTTGTTGATATTAATCCATATAGACATGGAAAATTTATTCCCGGGACCGGCCATGAAATTGTCGCTCCGAAGTTTCTGAAGCAATATAAACCCCACAAAATCATTGTTATGAATCCTGTCTATTGCGATGAAATCCGACAGGAGCTTGACGACTTAAACGTCAACGCAGATTTGCTTGCCGTATGACTTCACCAAATGGAAACCACAATGCCAAACCGCAGAAACCAGGCAGGGAACATAAAACGACAAAAGTGTCCTGTTTGTCGTAATTCTGAGATGATGGTTTTCTTTCAGGCAGAGAGTTTGCCTGTGTTCTGTAACGTTCTGTGGGACAGTCGCACAAAAGCAATGGCCGCCCCGCTTGCCCGGATTCACCTGGCATATTGTCACGGGTGCGGACTTATTTACAACGTCGCCTTCGACCCCACACTCATGCAATATTCTGCTGCGTATGAGAATTCTTTGCACTTTTCACAACATTTCCGACAATGGGCCCTGGACACAGCCGGCCGGCTTGTCCGGCAATATCAACTGTACGATAAGGACATTATTGAGATTGGATGCGGCCAGGGAGATTTCCTGGCAATACTCCAGCATCTCGGCAATAATCGCGTGCTTGGTTTTGACCCCTCTTATAACTCGAACAAAAAAACTGCCGGCTTCGAAAAACCGGCAATAACTGTTATTCCCAGGATTTATTCCGAGACCTTCAGCAGCTATCCGGCAGACTTTATCTGCTGCCGGCATGTCCTTGAACATATTGACCGCCCCCTTGAGTTTCTAAAGACCATACGCAGCACAATAGCTCAGCAAGACTGTGTTCTTTACTTTGAGGTCCCGAACGCTCTATATTCCCTCGAACACATGGGCTTATGGGATATTATTTACGAGCATTGTTCCTATTTTACCTCGGAATCTCTGGCTAATCTTTTTCTTAGTGCAGGCTTCGAACCAATAGTGCTTGCCGAGCGCTATAACGGCCAGTTTCTCACAATCGAAGCTCGACCGGGACACGATAATGTAGATACAATATTGGACCGCGAACCGGTGGTTTCCAACATTCGGCATCTGATCGATAAATTTCAAAATGTTTACACCGAAAAGGTAAATTCGTGGCAAAGCACATTGTCTGACCTTGGGAGACAAAAAAAGCGTATTGTTATCTGGGGTGGAGGGTCCAAAGGGGTCACATTCGTTAACACCCTTAATATCTCGTACAAACAGATAGAATATATTGTTGATGTCAATCCAGGAAAATGTGGGAAATTCGTTCCGGGAACCGCCCAGTGTATCGTCGGGCCCGACTTCCTCAAGGAATACCGCCCCCAGGCAACTATCATTATGAATCCGATTTATCGAAGTGAAATTCAAGCGGCTATACAAGATCTTGGCTTAGCAACACATTTTCTTATCGGATAATATTATTATCTAAAGGTTTTATCGGTCCTGCGAAGGTAACAGGTACACAAAATCGGACCCTGCCATTTCAGAAATGCTTGTTCCTGAATGTTCCTGCCAGCACTCTGAGACCTTTTTAAGAACCGGCTTAATCGCAATTTACGAGACTTTTTTCTGAAGAGGCCAACATGGAAAACCGATTTACAATGAATGAAAGTGCTCTTTTACCATGTTGTCTTCGAGATATGGAATGCAAATAAAACAAAAACCCAACTTCAGTGCGCAGAATGAGCCGCGCATATGCGTGTTCTCTCAACGGCACTTGCAACGGCTGCTGTCGGCATGTGGTGATTATGAATTCGAGGATTTAATTTGTGAGTTCGACGATGTGGATGTTCTGACCGCGCAGCCCTCTCACGGATTTAAGGCCGCACGGCAGATTTCAAACCAGCTTGCACGCCGTACCTCGGTTGCCTGCCTCAATCCCGGGGTAAGAAAGTTGAGGATTGACAGGGATTATGAGCTCTTTTTTGCCAAGTTCCTTTTACAGAAAGATTTATTATCGCTGAACGCACTTAAGAAATGGAAGGAGCACTGCCGAGTCGCCATATGCTGGCTCGCAGAGGTATGGGTGGAAGATGTAAAAAAATGGAATGGTTATGCGAAAATTCTGTCACAATTCGATTATGTAATTCTCAATTGCTTTGCAAGCGTTCAGCCAATGCAGGATTTGATTAAGCGGCCCTGTTTATACGTACCCCCGGGCATCGACGCAATTAAATTCTGCCCTTATCACAATCCCCCCCTGCGCTCTGTTGATGTATATTCCATAGGACGTCAATCGCAGGTAACTCATAGAGCACTTTTGAAGATGGCCGAACAAAAGAAGATATTTTATGTTTACGATACGATCATTCGAAAAGATACAGCTCGGCCCTCAGAACACCGCAGTTTGATTGCAAACATAGCAAAACGGAGCCGCTATTTCCTCGTAAATCCTGCCAAGATTGATCGACGACTCGAAACAGGCGGGCAAAACGAAATCGGCTTTCGTTATTTCGAAGGAGCTGCTGCCGGTACAGTCATGATTGGAGAGCACCCGGAAACGGATGTTTTTGATGAACATTTTGGCTGGCCGGACTCTGTAATAACTGTGCCATTTGACTCACCGGACATTGCCGAGATCCTTGCTGATCTCGATTCCCAGCCGGACCGGATAGCCGAAGCCCGAAAGAACAATATCGTCCAATCACTTCTAAGCCATGACTGGGCCTATCGATGGAGTACTATTCTGAACATAGCCGGCCTTAAACCCGGTGCCGCTCTTACAGACCGGTTGGAGTACCTGAAAAAGCTGGCTGAAGAAATCAAATCTGATTCTGCTATGCCCAATCAGTCCCGGGGAAGTGATAATGAACACAATACTTTCATAGGGACCGGCAAATAAAACGCGTGCAGGATTGCAGAAAGCACGATACTCTTTCCAGCGTAATTTTCCTGATGTGCGAAAATGTTTACTAAGATTCTGTCCGGACAAAAGGTTGTATAAGTAATAATTATTTATCGCGCCACTTGTCTATGGTCATGTCTTCGGCTTTGACGTATTCGGAGTGCCAGTCGAGGAACAACGCATTGCAGCCTTCTGAGTGCCGCTCGCGAGCTACCCGTCGTCCGTCGTTTATATGGTGGCTTTCCGACATCGGAAGGTGCGTACGAATAAAAATATCACAGCGTATGATCTCCCTGCTGTCTTCGCTCTCAATGATGGGACGCCAATCGCCGTCTTCGTTGTCGGCCATATATACCGTATAGGCCGGTCTCTTGAACACTGATAGTTTGGTGGGCCTTCCAATACTGGTTCCGTTCTCGTCCTCTCTGCTTGAAAAAGTCCAGTCGTTGAGCACGTAACAGACAGTCTGTAGAGAATTGGGAACGTCGTATAAACCAAAACCGGTTCTTGGAAAGCTTTTGCAGCGGTATATCTTCACGCTTTTATAATCGCCTTTGTTGTGCTTTTGGCCCACGTAAGGCAGGAACTGCATAAACCAAATGGGATTACTACCGGTAGAGCCGCGGGGGATGAACCAATCATAATCCTGGGCATAGAGCGAGGCCGCTACGCCGATCTGTTTGAGATTGCTTAGACAGGTTGTGGCCTGTGCCTGCTTCTTGACCCTTTGCATTGCCGGCATCAATATCCCCATAAGCAGTGCAATAATTGCAATAACCACCAGCAGCTCTATTAACGTAAAGCCTCTTCTTTGCCGGTTCATAACAACTCCTTCCTCATATAACAAGTTATAATATAATTATATGCCTGATGACCCCCATGTCAATAAAAAATCTCTTCTGAAAAGGAATGTCCGGGGAACATCCAATATCATCGTCCGGCCCAATTTTCTCTTGAAAATCTTACTTTTCAAACATATATTTAACATACAACTTTCAATATTTAACAATAATTTAAGGAGGTATTTGCTTATGAATATGAAAGGCTTTATTACAGCAGTGTTTTCACTCGCAGCTTTATCCACAGTTTCGGCTGAACCGCTACGTGTTTATTTTGGAACTTACACGGGGCGTGATAATTCCAGTAAAGGGATATACCGCAGTGTGCTTGACCTCAAAACGGGAAAACTCTCCAATCCGGTCCTTGTAGCCGAGGCAAAAAATCCGTCATTTCTCGAGATCCATCCTAATGGAAAGTTTCTGTATGCCGTTAGTGAGGTCAGTGGAGCCGGGGGCGTAAGCGCCTATGCAATCGACAGCAGCACTGGAAACCTCAAACTCCTCAATCAACAGCCATCAGGCGGAGCAGGTCCGTGCCATGTCAGTATCGACCACGCCGGAAAAAACGTGCTCGTCGCCAACTACGGCAGCGGGAGCGCCTCAGTCATTCCAATCGAATCGAACGGCAGACTTGGGGGACCAACCGGCTTTGTACAGCACGAGGGTGCCGGCATAAATCCAAGACGGCAGAAAGGGCCCCATGCACATTCGATAAACGTCAGTCCGGACAACCGCTTTGCCTTTGTCGCCGACCTCGGAATCGATAAAATCATGATTTACAGGCTAAACACTAAAAAGGGAACCATCGTCAAAAACAGTCCTCCTTTTGCAAAGGTCAGGCCCGGCGCCGGACCGCGGCACTTTGCTTTCAACCCGAATGGAAAATTCGCTTACGTAATTAACGAGCTCGATTGCACGGTTACGGCCTTTACCTACGAGCCGGCTTCCGGCGCTCTGAGCGGGATTATGAGTATTACGACGCTCCCGAAAGGATTTGACGGGTCCAATTCATGCGCTGAAGTACGCGTGCACCCGAGCGGCAAGTTCCTATACGGCTCCAACCGGGGACATGACAGCATTGTGGTTTATCGAATCGATATGATTAAAGGAACACTGACTTTCGTAGAGAATGAGACCGCCGATATAAAAACGCCGCGGAACTTCAACATCGATCCGACCGGCAAGTTCTGCCTCGTTGCCAACCAGGGCGGCAACAGTGTCGTCGTATTCCGGATTAATCAGAAAACCGGTGCCCTTAATCCGACGGGACATAAAATATCTGTCGGAAGGCCGGTCTGTATTCGATTTCTCAGGTAAAAATCTAACGCTTATAATTATCTAAATCAAAAGGAAAAGATATTTGAAGGGGCTGGTGTAAACATCTTATGAAAATTCTTAACCAGGGCCAGGGAAAGATTATGAATTCCAATAAAAATTATGTTCTATTGTTTATCTGCTTGGCCGCAGTAACAACTCTCTTATCTTGTGCAGCCCGGGATGCCTCTTTTCCTGCAGAAAACCTGCCATCTGTAGAATCTAATTATCTCAGCAATAACAAAGAACTATCTGAAACAATTTTAAACAATCCCGATTTGACTTTGGTTCTGGAAAAGGCAAAGTCTATACTGAAAACGGGACTAACCGCCGGCAGCGGCTATGGTGAAGTATGGATTCGTGATTTAAATACATTTATAGAGCTTGCCCTGGAGGTCCGGGATAAGGCCCAGCTTCGCCGGTCACTCCTCGTGTTCTTTCATTTTCAGCCGAAAAACGGTAACATAATCGACGGTTTCATACCTGCTGAAAAAGCCAACGTGGCATATAAATACATCCGCTCCGACACGATGCCCAATCTCCTCGGGCATAAGAACACGGTCGAAACAGACCAGGAAAGCTCGTTAACCCAGGCCGTCTATAAATATGTCAGCAAAACTGGTGATTCTTCGATACTTTCCGAACAAATTAACGGACTCTCTGTGCGTAAAAGGCTGTCTATGGCGCTTAATTATCTATTGGACCACCGCTACGACGCCGGGTATGGATTGATTTGGGGTGCCACAACTGCAGATTGGGGGGACGTCCAGCCGGAACACTCTTGGGGTGTCGAATTGGACTCGTCCAGTCATCGTGCCATCGATGTTTATGATAACGCGATGTTTGTAATTGCAATAGAAAACTATATTTCACTCATACCTGCCGAAACATCAGAGCGGAAAATGTGGCAATCTCTCGCAGACAAAATCAGAGCAAATACAAGAAAGCACCTGTGGGACCAAAAATTACACAAATTCCGTCCGCATATCTATTTGGAAGGCTCTCCATTTCCCGAAGATTTTGACGAGCATAGAATATATTATCACGGCGGAACCGCCGTTGCAATTGAAGCAGGAATTCTCTCGAAAGAGGAGGTACTACAAGTATGCAACGACATGGTCAACAACAAGATGTTCGCCGGTGCAGCTTCAGTCGGCCTGACGGTATATCCGCCATATCCGGCCGGTTTCTTCAAGAATAAAAGTATGAGGCCCTTCTCTTACCAAAACGGCGGTGATTGGACATGGTTCGGCGCTCGAATGATACAGCAGCTTATCGCTTACGGCTACATCGGGCAGGCCTATCAGGAATGCCTTCCAATGCTCGAAAGAGTCAGAGTAAATAACGGCTTTTTCGAATGGTATACAATTGAAAATCAGCCGAGCGGCTCCGGAACCTTCCGAGGTTCCGCCGGTGTGCTTGGTAAAGCAATACAGATGTTTCTTGTCTGGGCAAAACAGCAATAACATTATTTCATTGTAAAACGGGTTTAATAGACGCAAAAAAATGTGTCAATCGTATAGTTCTTTTTGAAGTGGTCTTTAAGTACCTAACGGTGTGCTATTTGTGGCCGGAGAATCTCTTTGCACAAAATAGGATTTCCAGATATAATTACTATCCTTGTAGCCGGTGAAGTTGGTGATAAACAGCAAACTTCGGTCAAAGACATCGAGCATGATAAACACATTCAACTAAAGCTGGTATGGAGTGAAGCCTCGGAATATCTGTACCCGGATATGAAAAATGGGGCATGTGAGAAGTGTAATGACTATGGTTCGTAGATTTTACTAAGCAGGAGGTCAAGTATGAGTAAAAAAAGAAATGAGCTGAACCGGCGGCGGTTTCTCAAAACCGCGGCCCGGGCAGGTGTTTGCCTGGCGGTGCCGCAATTTATCCCTGGCACGGCACTCGGCAGCAATGGCAGTGTGGCCCCCAGCGAACGAATCGTGCTGGGCGCAATTGGGATCGGCAATCGCGGCCGTTATGTGCTGGGATGCTTCTTACGGGAGCCTGATTTGCAATGTGTGGCCGTTTGTGACGTACGGGGTGACAACCGCCGGCGTGCAAAGAACATGGTCGATGCTAACAACGGCAACAAAGACTGCAAAACGTACATCGACATGCGCGAGCTGCTCGCCCGAGACGATATCGACGCTGTGTTGATCGCAACCGGTCCGAACTGGCACGCGACGGCCGCTACGATGGCGGCTAAGGCGGGCAAAGACGTTTACTGCGAAAAACCTTGCACGAAGAACATCGCTCAGAGCCTGGCGCTGGCAAAAATCTTTCGTCGCACGGCCCGTGTGTTCCAGGCCGGTACTCAACGTCGCAGTCTCCCCAACTTCGCCTACGCAATCGAACTGGCACGGACCGGCAAGCTCGGTCCGCTGCACACACTCCATGCCCATCCCGGCGGCCTTGGAACCCAGATGAGCGGATGGCTCCCCGCTGAGCCCGAACCGCCACGAGAGCAGGTGGACTGGAACATGTACCTCGGGCCGGCTGCCTGGCGACCTTACACCCGAAAACTCATGAACGCCTTCCACTTCGAAAAAGGCGGCGGTCTTGTCGGAGGCGGCTGTCTCGAATGGGGCTCACATTGCGTTGACCTGTGCCAGTGGGCCAACGACGCCGACGACACGGCACCCGTGGAGTACGAGCCGGTCAACGGTCAGTTGCACGCCCGCTATGCCAACGGCGTCAAACTCGTCATGCGTAACGACGGATGGTTGCCGCTGGGCTCGTGTCCGGTTCGTTTCGAAGGCGAAACGGGCTGGATCGAGACAGGCGACGATGCAGAGTTCGCCGCAAGTTCTCAATCGCTGCTGCTCCGCAGAGGGACAAAGATACCGGGCTACCCAGCCGACTTTCATGTGCGTGACTTCCTCGATTGTATCAAGACGCGGGCCCTTACCCGCGCAAACGCCGACGCAGCCTGCTGGGCGCATATCGCCTGTCATGCGTCCAATATCGCCCTGTTCCTTGATCGCAAGGTCAGGTATGACCCGAAGAAAAATGAATTCATTGGCGACGAGCAGGCCAACCGGTTACGTTCCGAGGCCTTACGGGAACCATGGCGCATATAGCGTCCGAATCTTATGAAATAAACCACCTAAACTACGAGGACAATCATGATAAAAAAGAAACGAAATTTTACCTGGTGTGTTATTCTCATCATAGTCGCTGCATCGGCCTGGACTGTCGCTCAGGATCGGCCGGCTGCGAATCTTAATGAACGCGACTTGATTGCCGTGCTGAAGTCAAATGCCCCCAAGGGTAAGAAAGCCATTACATGTAAGCGGCTGGCCATCTATGGAACCGAGAAAGCCGTCCCTGCCCTCGCGCCGCTCTTGGCGGACGAGGAACTTGCATCGTGGGCTCGGATCGCGCTCGAAGCTATTCCTGGGCCGGTCACCGACATCGCTTTACGCAATGCGCTTGGCAAGTTAGAGAACGAGCTGCTTATTGGAGTGATCAATTCGATTGGCGTGCGTCGTGACGTCTACGCTGTCGATACTCTCGTGCAGAAACTCGACGATGCCGATGCCGATGTTGCATCGGCCGCCGCCGTAGCATTGGGACACGTTGGTGGCGAGCGGGCAGCCAAAGCACTGACTCAATCCTTGGCCGATGCGCCGGCCGGCGTTCGTTCGGCGGTGGCCGAAGGTTGCATTCTATGTGCGGAGTGGTTCCTGGAACAAAACAGGACTACCGAAGCTGTTAAACTCTACGACACGGTCCGCCAGGCAAACGTACCCAACCAGAGACATCTGGAAGCTATCCGCGGCGCTATCCTGGCCCGCAAGTCAGCCGGTGTTCCACTGCTGATCGAGCAGTTGAGATCGGAAGACAAAGAGAGGCTCAGCATCGGATTGCGTACGGCCCGCGAGCTTCCCGGTCGCGATGTGACTGAGGCATTGGCAGTTCAACTGGACCGCTTAAGTCCGGACCGGCGCCCCATGCTGCTGTTGGCCCTGGCCGACCGTAACGATTCTGCTGTGATACCAGCCGTTCACGGAGCAGCTCAGAGCAGACAGAAGGACCTGCGTATCACGGCAATCAACATTCTGATCCGATTGGGCGATGTCTCGTGCGTACCGATCTTGCTGAACGCCGCGACCGAGGACGACACCGAGCTGGAAAAAGCAGCCATGGAAACCCTGGTCAGACTGCCCGGCAAAGACGTGGATGCAGACCTGCTCGTACGCCTGCCGCAAGCAAAAGGTAAGCTGCAGCAGGTTCTCATCGAGCTGGCTGGCCAGAGGCAAATCAGCGAGGCCC
>CAZZAX010000138.1:0-15120 GCA_964653075.1 uncultured Pirellulales bacterium | reverse complement strand
TGTCCGTGCGGCGGGACCGGCGAAAGGGAAAATAGGATTGTATATCGAGGGAAAATCTGCATCAAGGTCAACAGAACTGCAAGTCCGCGAAGTCCAAATCCAAAAACTGCGTAAAGCAGAATAAAAGTAAAAAAGTACAAAAAATTAGGATAGGCGAGACACGAATAGCGAAAACAGGCTGGAAGGATCCAAAATCTCAGATATATAAAAGCTCACCGGTCGTGTTGCGATTAAGGGCAGAGCTACTTAATTTAGATTTTGATAGTATTCAACTCTGTTTTCGATATCTTTCAAAAACTCTTTTTCCGACATCTGAATTCCGGGCTTCTTCCAACTCAGAACTTTATTGCCGTCCGGTTCGGTTACGATCTTTGTCAAAGCAAAGGAATGCACTATAGGATCAAATTTTTCCCCAAGCGAGTAAAGCTGGGTGGCAATTTCCCTCAGGGATAATGACTTTTCTTTGCTCTCTCCAGGCGCTATGTTGAGTCTGAACTTATCACTTATCGGAAGCCCTTCTGCTTTCAGTTTTTCTTCGAGCTGATTTGCCATATTGACACGGACCTCAACATCACAACCGGCAGCTTGTTTTGCTTTACTCCCACCAGGAACAAGGATATACCATGCTATAGAAATCCCGTCGTGTTTCATTCGAGCCAGCAGTATTGGTTGTTCAATAGTCCCAAATTCATCGTATCTTGCGAACAAAGTAAAACCACCATAATAAGTCCATGGATGGCCATTACTAATTTCATTTCGAGTTTTTTCTGTGAGCCGGTTTGAGCAAACAATATATTTGTAGCCACTGCCGAAATCAAATTCGTGCACAGCGAATATAAATCCTAAGTTTTCACGTTTAAATATTGCGGTATCCAAAGGAAATTGTTCCTCGATCAACTCACGCGGACCGACAATTTCAACATTTGAATCAAAATCAGGCAAAAACAGACTTTTATCAATTTCTATGTCGTACTCTATAGTAGCGACAGCTCTAATTTCTTGTCCACTCCTTTGCTCTATATTCTCAAACTCCAATACACGATTTTTTTCGTTGACCCATACACTTACTTTTTCATCTGTGTCTGGAATTGACAGGGCATACATATCACAGGAAGCACCATCAATAACTTTATCGCCTGAAGGGTCCCTTTCGGGATTGAAGCGAAGCCACTCGTAAAGGTTTTTAGCCCATTCATCCGGATCTCTATAACTGCTGACCTGTGCTACAAGTTTATCCCCTACCGTGTACCGCCATTCATATTGCTTGTTATCAATTCGGATTTGTGTTTTGTCTTTAAAGCGTTCTTCTTCGTGAATTCCTTCCTCACGGTCATACCAAATTTCCTGCTCATTGAACCAATGTCGGTCTCGATACTCGTTTATAACAACATGTATTGAGCGGGCTTGTTCAAAAGCCTTTACCACCTGTGCATAGAGTGTTTCCTGCCCGTTGCCGAACAAAAGAAATATTCCGATGATTATCACCACTGAGGCAACAGCAAGTTTTGTAATTCTACTTTTCATGATTATTCTCCCGATATTTGGCTGCTCCGAAGCCATCTTCGTTTTTTGAGTTTCCGCATGTGCCTTCAGAACAGCAGTAAGAGTTCTTTTGTGCATTTCTATGCGAGGAGCAACACGCCATTTCTTAACTAACTGTATCACATCTTTTCTCGTTTTCATTCTATAACCTCACTATTTAATAGTGACCGGAGTTTTTCTAATCCGTAGCGATATCGGCTCCTAATAGTGTTCACGGAAACGTTTTGCAGTTTTGCTATTTGCGTAAACATCATTCCACCTTGTAAATGAAGCATTATTACTTCTCGCTGCTCATATGGCAGTTGAGCCATTGCCAAACTCAGCTTTTGTGTTCCCTCTTTGGATACTGCTGAAAATTCTGGTCCATTCAAATCAGAAGAAGGTGGACTTACATCATCCATAACACCAGGCCGCCGCTTTCTTACTCGCATTTCGTTGCGTGCACGATTAACCAGGCATGTTGCCAGGTAAGCTTTAAGACTTCCTTCAAGCCTAAGTTTTTCAGCCGACTGAGCAAATGAAACAAAAACATCGTGCACAACATCTTCGGCGGTATTGACGTCATTAAGAAGAGCAGTTGCTAATGTCAGCAGGTAGCTTTCATATTTCTCGTAGATTTTTTGAAGGGCCTTTCTCGAACCACGTTTAAATTTCCATTTGAGCAGCTTATCTTCTATCATATACATCCTACGCAATGTATTAGAATGATCATTCTTTACTGTTATTACAATTGAACTGCTTGATTCAGTCTAAAGAAAATTGAATTTAACGCCAGTATTTTAGCTAACGAATGAAAAAGGTCGTTTTTTACTCTTGAAAGGAGCAGAGAAATGGCCAAAATCATGGTAAGTTAGCGAGATTTATTCAACCCGACCAATCTTCGCAGTAACACTGCTACGGAGGATGGAAGAATTGCTTTGTTGAGGGGAGAGCGTATAGCGTATCCTTCGACTCCGCTCAAGATGAAGGGGGAAGCGTACTTGAGTGTATTTTTTACCAGATGAATTTAGTGAGGTGGCCGAGGCCGAGGAGGAAGACGCCTATGTTAATTGCTGCCATGAGGAGTATGCTGATGCGCGGGCGGATACCGTGCAATCCACAATAAGCAATCAGCAGGACGACTGAGTTCGGCATGAACATTAGGGGTGAGGCCCCGGCCCATTTTATCCAGGGAAGATTGAAGTAGTTGGCGCAGTTATCATTCGGAACGAGCATTATGCCGGCAAGGACAACCAGGCCGGTCACGGCCTGAGTCCTGCGGCCGAGGCAATACAGGACGGTAAGAATCAGGATTACCAGAAGAGAGCCTGCGGTAAGAATAAAGTTATACCTGATTAGGTTGTATTCGGCAGGTATATCTGCCCATACCATAATGGCATCGAGGCGAAACGGGGCGAACTGGTGCAGGGCGGAGGTGCATGGGACAGAGAGGACAAGAAGCAGCCAGATAAGGGCTTTTTGGTATTCGGCGGGCGGTTTGATAAGGGCGAGTGTGCGGGGGAGCTGCCAGATGTAAAAGCAGATGATGCAGATTAATAGACCGACAGCGATAAGAAATACCGGGCCGAACCATGAGGGGAAATATTCGCGGACACTAAGGAAGTTCAGCCACATTGCTACAGAGATAAATAAGTTCAGCGACAGGAAGATGAGGGCGGTAGTTCTGAGGGGAAGCGATTTATTCTGGGATATGTCATTTTCCATTTTATGTTCCTTAATCTTATGGGAACCTCTAAAAATTCATTTTTACTGCGAACAGCAGAAATCTCCTCCGGCGGCGTTGTCAGGCCAAACTTCGTCCTCGACATAGCTTTGGCTATGCCTGCGGCGATTTTGACCTTCCGCCTTGCCGGAGAAAATTTCGCACGTTCTCGTGACAAAAGCAATTTTTAGAGGCTCCCTTATTTTGAGATTATAAGGAATTGGGCGTAAAGTCAAGCCTGGAAGCACTATAAAAACGGCATCGAACGACGGTGGATAGCCATGCATAAAATGCCATTACTGTTAGCTGTCATTACAACAATTCTTATCATCTATATATCCTTATGTGTTATTATATTGCAAGTGTTACGATGTGGTAAGGCGGCGCCACCCAGAGAGCAACCGGGCGCAGCGGGTTTGTTGTGTATCTACTGAGGTGTTTCCTGTGTGAGCCTTAGTTTCTCAAGTTGTATTTGTGCTTCCAGTGTCGCTACCCTGGCTTTCAGGAAGTCCATTTGATTTACCTTGCCGGCATTGACCGCGACTGCAAGAGACTTGTCCTGTTCCTGCAGGATTGATACGAGTTTCTCATAGACCTTTATGCGCTCGGAGCTGGTTGAGCGCAGGTCGGCTTCTGCGTGGAGCATCTCGATAATCGCATCCCTGATATCGAGTATTCCGACCCGGCCGGCACTGTATTGCTGATTAAGCAGACCTGCAACGGCCCTGAGAACTTCATATCGTTCCTGAAGAAGTGCCCGGAGCTGCACATTCGTGTCGCCCTGGAATTGAATCGGGTGTTCGGCGGCATGAGCTGTCGTAAGAAGTTGTGCTTTGTTACCATGTAGCCACCGGTTTGGCGAGTTCAGGCAGATTAGAAACAGGCCGGCTGCTATAAGACAGCAAAACCTTTTTTGAGTCGATGACATAGTGGTCTCCTTTCTGTATTACTGAGACGCATAGCCGGAAAATCCGGTCTAATTTTGATTATATCGCATCTATATAACGACAAACTCGACAATTTTTATTGACGGCTTGAAAAAAATACCCGTTCTACGGCCTTTATTTCGTTTTTTTATAGGCTTTAACCATGTCCGTTACCATTACTCCGTCGATGGTCATGCCTGTCAAATTGCAATTGAGGATTTTCGTATTCCTGAAAAAGCTGTTTTGGATGGTACAGTCGTCAAGCTCAATGCTGTTGAGAACTACCGGCCCAGATTACAGAAATGTCGTGGTCGTCTGCGTATGAGGTTTTCAGGAGACGATAGATACCGGGCAGGTTTTCCTGCAGCTCTTTGGCGGATAGGTATAATCCCAGTATTTTTCCATCTTTTGTCGTTACATTGTAGAGAGGTTCGGTTTGTCCGGAGAGGACGGTGACGACCTCATTTTTCGTTTTAATATGCACAATGACCGGGAGTTTGGCCTTTGGCTCCTGGGTTGGGGCGAGTGCGGATTGGTTAGTGCATCCGGAGCTAATTAGTATAAGCCAAAAGAGGATGAAGATTGTTATTTTTCGCATAAAGAGACCTTTCTTATAGATATTTATCGGTCAGCTCTAAGGCACGGATTATTACAATTTTCCTTTTTCTTTATTTGCATCGACAGCGAATTTCTTCAATCTGAAAGTCAAGGTGTGACCGCTATGTGAAATCTACAGTTCAGGATGAGAAATTGCAAGGAAAAAAGGGTAAAAATGAGTACTGGACAGGCAACATAAATGGAAGTTATGGCCAGAGATTTTTTTCGAGCCAGTTGTCGGCGAGGATGGCAAAATCTTTGAAGTCGATACGGTTATCACCGTTTAAATCGACGGGGGAGACAAGCGGCAGATCGAAAATACCGGTGCCGTTTGTGGCTGCGTAGGCAATCTCCGGTTGTGAGAGGGCATAGTCGTAGATTTGAAAGTCGTCGATTAAGCCGTCATAGCCGCCGTACCATCCTGAGCCGATTTCAAACGAGGTTATACCCAATATGGGTGAGTTTGCACCTATGCGGCTATCGTAGAGGACACTGTTGAGGAAAATCTGCATTTTTCCGGTATGGGTTTCTTTGGTGAAAGCCCAGTGGTTCCATCTTCGGGACCATTCGGTTTTGTATTTGTGTTTTCCGCTCAGACGGCTGTCGAATGACCAGGGTGAGCCGCAGTCCCAGTTGTATTTGCCGGGGGACTTCCAGCAGCCGAGGTTAATTGCTATCGTGGGATCATAAACATTATACTCATAGTCGGAGCAGCAAAGCGTATCGGTGTGATGGATTGAGTCGGTTCCATATTGCCAGAAGGCGATTGTTATTGCTGTTCGAGTTTTTGAAAATAATTCAGCGGCGTAGGTTATTTCCACGGAATCAATGTAGCCTCCGAAACTTATTGCCTGGCCGTGGACTCCCTCGACATAAGTTGGATGGCCGCGTGTGTGGCCATGGGCGCTGCCGGCGCTGTCATTGGCGTTGCCGTCGAACTTATACCAGGCGACGGGAGCATCCGGAGCTTCTACCGGGTAAATATTGTATCCTTTTTCAAGCCAGTTGCTTGTCAATTCCTGAAGGTCAAGGAAGTCAACAATACAGTCGCCATTGAAATCTGCATCCGGTTTATTTTCTTCGAGGCACCGTGAAGGATAGAGCCTGATGTCATCGAAGAATATTGTGCCGATACCGAGGTAAGGATATTCGGGAGGGCTTTTGCTAAAACCGATTGAGAGACTTTCTATGTTACTGAGGTTCAAACCGAGGTTCTGCAGGTCGATTCTCCATGGCTGCCAGGTTTCGCTGCTTATGTTGTTGGCATCGCCATCGTATGGCACAACTGCGTTGACATCGCCGTCACTCAGGGTGATATACATCTGTGTCTTAGTATTGTTGTCGGGCTGACCGTAGAAGAACAGCTCCAGAGCCGTAACGCCGGCTGAGGTCCAATCCTGCGCGGGAGTGAGTGCGGTTGCCGCCTCGGAGTAGAACATTGGATCATGATAGTAGCGAAAAGCCATGGCCTGCCGGCATGTGTGGACGGGCTTAGGGGTCTTTGAAAGATAGAGATACGCCTGGTCGATTTGCGTCCACGTATCGTAAATTGTGGAACTATCGTAGGATTCGAAGCTGTTTATGACAAGATGGTCGGCTGTTGTGAATTTCCAGATGTCGCCCATCCAGGGGCTGTTAGGGTCGTTATCGTTGATTTGGTCGATACGCCAATAGTAAGTTTTTCCCAATTCAAGGGCGGTGGGGGTGAAGCTGTTGGCATTCTGCGGCTGGGTCGGTTTAGTAACGGGGGCTGCGTTTTCATCCACGTCGGTAAGAGCGGTTCCGAAATAGACAATGTGTTTTTGTGCCGAACTTCCGGGTGACCATTTCAGGGGCGTATCTATGGGGACGTTTTTTACGCCATCAGGAGGGCTCGGATTACAGGCGGAATAACCGCAATCGGGATTAATCCGCGCACGAATGTTGGCTAAATCGAAACCCGGCGAGCCGCCTCTATAGTCTAATCCAACTATACGTATTGCAGATGGTTCGAATGGGAATGAAATACCGGCGATGTCGAAGCCGAGTTCGGTTTGTTCGTATATGCCTATGTCGCGGACGAAGGCGTAGCCAAGCAAATACTCCCGGTCGGAACCATCCGTTATGAAAACGAGGGCTTGTTCATTAACTGCGTCATTTTCAATTAGGAATATATCATCGCCCGGAGCGTCCATAAGCCGGCCGCGATACTTGAACTCGAGCCAGTGGTCGGTTGGTATTGTGACACCCGAGATGTCTGAGGGAGGAGGGCCGATGAGCAACTGCTCCGGAATTACCGGCACGGGCCAGTATCCGTCAATATCCATGCCGTACCAGCAATCGTCGTCGGGATTATAAACATCGAGCAGATAATAAGGATATTGGAACGGTGCTTCCTGGGCTAATGCTACATCAAAAAGCGCCGGAATTAAGCACAAAACAAGAGAGTATATTAAACAGGCTTTTTTCATTCTTACCCTCGGAGCCCAACCTCAGAGCCGGCTGAGGAAATATAAAGGCAGATATTAGCTGCCTGATAAAATTCTATCATTTTAGTGCTCATAATGCAAGAGGCAAAACACATATCCGGATTACAGATAGATGTGCCAGGGCCGCTCGTGAATGGGAAAAAGCTTGATATATTATAAATTGCTGATAAACTTTCGGCGATTTATAGTGTATGCTTCCTTTTTGCTTTGCGGCAGGTGAGAATATTATCCTGCGGCGAAATGGAAATGTTCGAAAGATAATTTGAGATATGAGAGCATACGATTGAAAGGGACAGGAGTAAATGGCTGAATATTCGATAAGTCCTGCAGGTGAACAATTTGCCGTACCCGAAAAGGACCAGTATGACGCAGAGTTCAAACGTGTTGAGTCTCTGGCGGAAGCGGCCCATGAAGAGGGCAAAGAGGTCGTTGTTGTAATGGGCGTCGGTTTTGTGGGGGCGGTTATGGCGGCCATTATTGCTGACTGCGTGGATAAGGACAGCGGCGAGCTGCGCAAGTTCGTCATTGGCTGTCAGCGTCCGAGCGTCCGCAGCTACTGGAAGATTCCACTGCTTAATCAAGGCATATCACCGGTCAAGGCGGAAGACCCCGAGGTCGAGCCGATGATCGCCCGCTGCGTGCTCGAGAAAAAAACACTCATTGCCACATACAACAGCGATTGTCTGAAGCTGGCCGACTGTGTGGTTGTGGACGTACAGTGCGATTATACAAAAAACGACCTTGGCAATATGCGAACCGGCAAGGTGGAAATGGGAGCCCTGGAAGCGACAATCAAAACTATCGGCGAGAAAGTGCCGCCGAGCTGCCTGACTTTGATTGAAACGACAGTGGCGCCGGGGACAACGGAGTTCGTTGCCTGGCCTATTATGAAAAAAGCCTTTTCCGACCGTGGTATCGAAACAGGACCGCTGCTGGCCCACAGTTTCGAGCGGGTTATGCCCGGCAGGGATTATGTTTCGTCAATACGGGATTTCTGGCGGGTGTGCTCGGGTTGTAATGAGAAGGCACGGCAGCGAGTCGAGAAATTCCTCGAAGAAGTGCTGAACACCGAAGAATTTCCTCTGACTGTGATGGACCGTCCCATCGAGTCGGAGACCACCAAAATCGTCGAGAATTCTTTCCGTGCTACTTTGCTGGCGTTTCTTGACGAGTGGAGTTTGTTTGCGGAGCGCAACGGTGTTGATTTGATTAAGGTTATCAGGGCCATCAAGGTCCGGCCAACGCACAGTAATATCATATTTCCGGGCCCGGGTATCGGCGGGTACTGTTTGCCAAAGGACGGCGGTCTCGGATACTGGGCGTATAAGCATATCCTCGGGTTCGATGACGATATATTCAGGATAACAACCGCGGCAATCGACATTAACGACACGCGCAGCCTGCACGTGGCGACATTGACAAGGGACGCTCTTCGAAATATGGGTCGCCAGGTGGCCGGTACGTCCGTACTTCTGTGCGGAGCGAGCTACCGGCAGGATGTCGGTGACACCCGTTACAGCGGCTCGGAGATAGTTGTTCGAAAGCTGACTGAGATGGGCGCCGAAATGCGAGTGCACGATCCTTATCTCGAGCACTGGTATGAGCTGGAAAAGCAGGATACTTATCCGTCACCCGGTCACTCCCTGGCCAGGTTCTTCCGCAATCAGGACGATATGGTCGATATCCGGGTTCAAAGCGATCTTGCCGCGTCACTTGCCGGTGTCCGGGCGGTCATATTGGCGGTACCACATGCTCCTTATAAGGAGCTTGACCCTGACAAGATAGTTGAATGGGCGGGCGGGCCGCTGGCGGTGATTGATTGCTTCGGCATATTAGACGATGGGAGAATCCGTCGATATTTCGAACTTGGCTGCGAGGTTAAAGGTCTGGGCAGGGGGCATATCCAGCGAATAAAAGAAGAAGTGAGAAAAGGATAAACGAGTGGATGAGTAAATCAGGGATGTGTTACTTATCATCACATTAACATATTTAGGAAATACGAGCCGGATGGATATTAAGAGCAAACGAATAGCTGTTTTGGCGCCGGTGGCCTGGCGGACGCCGCCCCGGGCCTATGGTGCGTGGGAGACTATCGCGAGTAATATTACGGAAGGGCTGGTTGCTCGCGGATGGAAAAATATTACACTGTTTGCGACAAAGGAATCTGTAACGAAAGCCAAACTTGCAGGCTGGGTCGAAAGAGGTTATGAAGAGGACAAAAATCAAATCCCGCTGGTTTCCACTTGTCTGCACATTTCCAAGGTGATGGAGCGGGCGGACGAGTTTGACCTGATTCATAATAATTTCGATTATCTGCCTTTGACTTACTTGCCGTTTATAAAGACATCGATGCTGACTACCATACACGGTTTTTCCGATCCGGATATACTGCGGGTTTATCACGACCACAAAGACAGCTATTATGTGTCCATCAGCGATTCCGACAGAGACGCGGGCCTGCCTTATCTTGCGACTGTTTATAACGGGATTGATCTATCCAACCTTACCTTTAACGAAACGCCGGGTGACAAGCTTGTCCATTATGGGCGGATACACAATGATAAGGGGACGCATCTGGCGATTGAAGTGGCAAGAAGGTGCGGCAGGGATTTAATAATAGCAGGCATTATTCAGGACCAGGGATACTTCGATAATCTCGTCAGGCCGCACATTAATAATTCTTCGATTCAATATATAGGCCCGGTTAATCCCGTGCAGCGTGATGCGCTTCTTAAAGAGGCAAGTGCCGTTATCCATCTAAATCTGATACCTGAGCGGTTTGGTCTGGTGATGGCAGAATCGATGGCGGCCGGGGTGCCGGTTATTGCTATGGATTTGGGTTCCTGCCGGGAGGTAATGGCGGACAAAGAAACGGGCTATTTAGTTAATAATGTTGAAGAGGCGGTGGAGGCCGTCGGTAAAATCGAGCAGATAGACCGCAGGAAATGCCGGCGGCGTGTGGAAGAGAACTTTACGATTGACTGTATGGCTGCGGGTTATGAAAAGGTTTATAAGGAAATATTTCGGCGGGAAGAACAAAAGACATAAAAGTTTGCAAGGATGTAAATAATGGCTACACAATTTGTCACTCGTTATGAGGGTAATCCCATTCTGACAAAAGCTGATATTCCCTATCCGGTCGAGACGGTTCATAATGCCGGGGTTACGAAATTTGACGGCCGATATATAATGCTGTTTCGCTCACACCTCGATACAGGCAGGTCCATAATCGGCCTGGCGGAAAGTGAGGACGGTTTTAATTTCGAAGCGAGACCTGAGCCTTTTATGACACCGAGCAAAAAGCCTGTATTTTGTGAATACGAGGAATACGGCGTCGAAGACCCGCGCATAACATATATTGAAGATGTGTATTATATAACGTACAGCGCATATTCGGCGCACGGGGTCCGTATGGGCCTGGCGAAGACGACCGATTTCCAGTCGGTCGAAAGAGTGGCCTTTATCACGCAGGCTGATTACAGAAACACCGTGCTGTTTCCGGAAAAAATCGATGGAAGATACGTCAAGCTTGACAGGCCTCATTCGGACATCAGTCCCTGGTCGATATGGATTAGTTTTTCGCCAGACCTTCGTCACTGGGGTGATTCGAAACTGGTCATGAAGCCCGTACCTTACCACTGGGACGAGATGAAGATAGGTCCGGGTGCTCCGCCGATTCGCACCGAACAGGGCTGGCTGAGTATCTATCACGGTGTATTTCCGACGATGGACGGCCATGTATATCGGCTGGGTGCTGCTTTGCATAATCTCGATGACCCGGCTGAGGTTCTTGGCGTCGGCGACCGCTGGATATTGCAGCCGGAAGACCCGTGGGAAGTCACCGGCTATGTGCACAACGTGGTGTTTACCTGCGGCGCTGTTCCTGAGGAAGATGGGACATTGAAACTATACTGGGGCGGGGCGGACAAGGTAATGTGTGCCGGCACGGCGGTAATTGACGAGCTTGTAGAGCTATGCCTGACCGATTCGAGAGCGCCGATGTAATTGTTTCTTATGACAGATTTCATTATAAAGATAAGGGCTTCCTGCTAAAAGCATACTCGACTCGATGCGGGCAGACGGATTCTTCCGCCGTTTAGTTTTCTATAACTCTTTCGAACCTATACACACTGTTTCCAATATCTGTTAACGTGAAGCCATCGTCCCCGCTTCGGGGTGCGTAGGATGATATCATCATGGAGATGTACAAGCCCTCTTGCCTGTTGGCCGAGGCTTTCTGAACGACAACAAAATTACTTCGATGCATGTAAACCTTGATCGGATTGAGCCTTTTAATATCATCAGTCCAGTATTTTTTTGAAATTTCGTCCGAAGGCTCCTGTGCTCCCGAATTGACCGCCTTGATATATCGAGCATGGGTTTGAAGCGCTGCTATAGACAAATTGTCCGGGATAATGCCGGCATCTTCACTGCCCGGCTTCTTTTGACAACCAAAGATGACGAACAGGCAACCGAACATACATGCAGCAACGATTAGCGAACGGGATCTGAACATCATAATATTTCTCCTCATTTCGTGAACTAACTACGGATTATATTTTTTCTCTATAAGAACCTTTTATGTTTTTACAGAAATGACAAGACTACGTATCATTCTTGCTTTCCTATTGTATGTTGCTGTCTATGTAAATGTTGGCATTCTTTTCGATTTTGAATACCCATACGTGTTTGCCGGGGCATGCTCGCGGGGGTGTGATGCGGATACCATTGTCCGTATCTTTCCATTCGATGGCGGTATCCGAACCGAGCAGTTTAACTGATGTAACAGAGCCGGCTTTCCATTCTTTAGTTGATTGGATTACGAAGGGCTTTGTGGGTTTGGCCAGTGCGATGGCGAACAGCACCTTGCCTTTAGTTGTAAACCTCAGGTCCGGTGTGTCCTGTTTGAATGTGACCCAGGGCTGTGTGCCGTAAATCGCCTCACCATTGATTTGAAGCCACTTACCAATGGCTAAGAGGCGTTGCTTCATACCATCAGGAATTGTGCCATCGGCTCTTGGTCCGATGTTGAGCAGGAGGTTTCCGTTCTTGCTGACAATATCACAGAGTAAGTGAATCAATTCGGTGGGACTTTTGTATGCGTCCCGCAGCTCTTCGGCTTTCAGGTATCCGTAAGAGGTGCCGAGAGTGGCCGGATTCTCCCATTTGGGCCCAATGGTTTCCAGCTTAAGGTTGTCCTTTTCAAGGCAGCCCGGCCCTTCGGGCCAGTTCAGGTTCTTTCCCTTATTGTTAAGATAGACTTCTTTGCCCCATTCTTCCGCGGCATTAAAGAAGTCTGCAATCATATACATGAAGACATCTCTGAACTTCTTTGTTTGCGGGTGGGGCTTGACCTTGTAGAAGATTGGAACATCATCAATCCACATGAAGTCCGGCTTGTATTTCTTCTCGATTTCCTTCCAGCGGGCAACGTAATCCTCGATGAAGGCATCGCTGTATTCGAAGGGTCCGTAAAGCTCTGCCGCTTCCGGCATCCGTGCGATTTCCTCGGCAATATCGGGGTGAGCCGGACTTTTTATGGCGTATTTTTCCACGGCGAAAAAACCCGTGTGGCGTTCTCTGTGATAGGATGGGGCGTACTTCATGCCTCTCTTGCGGACGGCTTTAGCCAGCTCACCGACGAGGTCGCGCTTCGGACCGATTTTCATCGCGCACCATTGAGTCAGGTCCGAATCCCACAGCGCATACCCGTCATGATGTTCTGCCGTCAGGACCACATATCTGGCGCCGGCTTTGTGAAATAATTCCGCCCATTTATCAGGGTCCCATTTTTCAGCCTTGAACAGGGGGATAATATCCTTATACCCGAACTGGGGCGGGTGTGCGCCGTAGGTTTCTTTCATGAATTTGTAATAGTGCCCGGGGTTGCGATAGATTTCTTTTGGTGTATGCTCAGAGTAGCCTCTGCCGCCTTTGCGATAGCCCAGGACACTGTATGGCCCCCAATGGATGAAGATTCCGAACTTGGCATCATCGAACCACTTTGGAACGGGATGGCTCTTTAGGGATGCCCAGTTGTAATCGTATTTCCTGGCTGGTTTCATATCTTCGGCGCGAAGGAATGGAACGTATATCGCCAGACAGTATACGCAGAGAATCCAGTAAAGGATACGCCGATTACTTCTGATTATTGAATAGTCCATCTTCATTGTTCCTTCGTTTTATACCAACCTGAATATATAGTTTCTGAATAAACCTCGAACACGGCAAGCCTTTGCTGCATAAGTATCATCTTAACAATTCGCCCAAAAGAGCGTTTAAATATTTTTTGGAAAAAACATATTTTTTGTTGACAAACTAATACATAGAGGTATTATGTATAGGTGTTTTAGGTATTATTTGTTGGAGAGATAAAATTGGCTATTTCAAAGGATTTAGTTGCCGCTTCGGCCACACCGTTGGTACTTTCAATTCTTTCGGAAGGCGAGAATTACGGCTATGCCATAATAAAGCGCGTTCATAAATTGTCCGGCGGGCAAATGCAATGGACCGACGGTATGCTTTATCCTGTGCTGCATCGACTGGAAGAACAGAAATTGATTCAGTCAAAGTGGCGCGAATCTAAAACAGGGCGCAAACGAAAATACTATAAAATCAAGAAAGAAGGAACCAGAGCGCTAAAAGAACAACAGAACCAATGGAAAGTTGTTTATTCAACTTTAAGGCAATTATGGGAGAGTGGACCATGTTTGACCTAAATGAAAAAATCTCTATGTGGCGCAGCAATCTTGCTCAATCACAAACACTTGGCAGTTCGGATATAGATGAGCTCGAATGCCATTTGCGAGAAGAAATCGAAAACCTGACGGCTTTAAAGTTGTCCGATGAAGAGGCTTTCCTGATTGCTACTCATCGGCTTGGCAGCACGGACAGCCTCGCCGAGGAGTATGAAAAAATAAACCGCGGCAAACTATTCAGGCAAAATGTTTCTTGGATGATTACAGGAATCCTTACTTATCTGCTGGCAACACATTTTGCTGCGGCAATATCAAAAGACTGTGTCCTACTTGCTGCCAATAGTGGAATAACTGGTTACCGTAGCTTGGGCTTTATTGGTTTTGGCTTGCAGATATTAATTTTGACGACAACTTTCTTTCTTGGTTATTTCATTTGCTGGTTGATAATACAAAGACCCGGATTTAAAAAGCAAATTAAAAAACTAACAACAAGAACGTACCTCTTAACGGCATTGCTTGTATTCCTTATTATGACTGTTGTGTTTAGGGTTGCTTTTTGCATTCCTGTTCCAGGATTACGGCCTATGAATATTCAGCAGCATGTAGTTGCGGCTTTGACATACACAAAATCTCTTTGGTCTATATTTTTACCTGTAATCCTTGTGATGGTACTAATCAATCTGCGTAAGCCAAACTCGCATGGAGTTAAGTCCAAATAGTCAACGAGGTTGCCTTGGTCTTTTGTCCATGAATAAAATAACTTTTTCGTACTTATCTTTTGGCAGGATATTTTTTAATATTTTTCGGATTTCGCGCATGGGGGTGCGCAGTGTCGTATGTGTTACGACAATGTGCTCGTTTCGCAGGTTTTTAAGCAGTGTTGTAAACTCGTCGATGTGCATGTGTCTTCCCGCTTCGGCCCGGCCGGAATGCTCATCTTCATAAAATGTACACTCGGCTATTAAAATCTTACTTTCAGCGATGTATTTTAACTGGGAAAAGTCAACATACTGGGTATCACCAAGGTAACTTACAATCGGAATCTCCAGCGGGTAATCTATTTCGATGCCCTGTTTTTTTAACTCGACGATTTGCGGGCCAGTCAGGCCGATGTACTCGGGTTTTAGCTTTTTTCGCTTTTCAATTACGCTGAAACCGACAGAGCCTTTGCTGTGTTTTGTCGGGAA
>CAZZAX010000137.1:0-15151 GCA_964653075.1 uncultured Pirellulales bacterium | reverse complement strand
GCCGTATAAGCTCGAGCAGGTCTTCTCGCATCGGCAGCTCCATCAGCACAAGGACGCCAAGTGTTCGCAGCACACAACCGCAAACCGGCAGTTCAAGCAGCCGTATAAGCTCGAGCAGGTCATCGCGCATCGGTAGCAGAATCAGTACGAGAGAGCCGAGTACGCGAATTACACGGCCGCAAGCTGGCAGTTCGAGCAGCCGTATAAACTCAAGTAAAAGTCTGGGTATCGGCAGCAGAATCAGCACAAGAGAACCAAGTACGCGAGTTACACGACCGCAAAATGGAAATTCGAGCACTCGTATAAGTTCGAGCAGGTCATCGCGTTTAGGCGGTTCAATCAGAGACAGAAAAACTTCTGTTCCCACTTCTACGGGAAGACCTGATCGCAGCAGCAGGCTGGGGACCGGTATCAACATAATGTCTGGAGACAGGAGCGGCCGGGTTTCCAGAGAAGGCGGATTCTCCCGAGGCTCTCGAGACGGGCGCATTACCAATGAACCTGAAAGGAGACTTGGAATAAGCCGACAGTCCAAAAACTCAAATATAAGGAGCTTTAGCAGGTTATCACCTCGTACAAGGATAAGAAAAGTTGTTCCGGAAAGGCGAACAAGTGTTGTAGATACTGTGGTTGTGCACGATGCCAAACGTGGAGACAGAACTGGTCTGCACAGTTACAGATTGGGAAGTTTTTCACGTGGATTGACACATGTAAGATATCACGACCGTCCGCATATCATAAGTCACGACTATCACTATGACCATTCGTATATAGACTGGCGGCACCGGTTATGCCACCGATCAATCTGGCCAAGATATCGTTATATGCTGCATTACAGTTTCGGTCCCTGGTCCACATTCAGATATATCTATCCCTATTATCACCGGAAATATATCTTCGTTAGCCTGGGTGGCTACTGGCCGCTAAGTTACAGTTACAGACGTTATTACTGGTACGGCTACCATCCATATGCCTGGTACGGCTATTACCCGATTGCCCGTGAAGTACAGGGCGACACTCATAACTACTACACATACAATTACTACACCGATGACAATGCTGGTGTATCTGTGTTGGGGCCGGTGGTAGATGGTATTGTGCCTGTTGACCATAACACTTTTGCCGATGTTCGCGAGAGGTTAGCGCAGCAGGCGACTGAAGAACCGGGTGAGGTGACGCTGGCGGACAGGTACTTCGAAGATGCCGTCAAGGCCTTTGAGGTTGAAAATTATGAAATGGCTATTGAAAAGTTCGGCGAAGCGATGGCGCTTGCACCTGATGATATAATACTTCCCTTTGCCTACTCTCAGGCTCTTTTCGCCCGCGGACAATATTCGGAAGCGGCAGCGGTTCTTCGCCAGACCCTGGCAAAAGTTACACCTGACAAGGAAGGCGTTTTTTATCCGCGCGGTCTGTATTCGGATGACGACGTGCTGTTCGAGCAAATTAATCTGCTTGCCGAAAGAGCGGAGCTGTACAGCTTTGATGCGGACCTTCAGCTTCTTTTGGGCTATCAATTACTTGGGATTGGTAAGCTTGATGAGGCCGTCGAGCCCCTGCAGAATGCCAGCCTTGATATGAACAATGCTGTAGCCGCAACAACTCTGCTTAACGTGCTGGAAAAAATCAGGGCTGAAAACAGTACGGTTGAAAGTGTTAACCAGTAAATATTCGCAACGCAAGGTAAAGCGATGAAAATCGGATACTTTACAACATCTACAAAGGTTCTTTTTTTGACGGGTCTTCTTGTATCTGTCGGACAGGCCGGCAACTGGACCGAATTTGCTGTCTGGCCGGCAACCGATGAACAGCAGGCGCCTGATATCTGGGGTAATATTGTAGTATGGCAGCAATTCGTTGCCGAATATGGGGACTATGATATTTACGTTGCAGATATAAACAATCCGGACGAACCGGCAGTTTTTGTCATCGGCGATGCCAATGATCAGGCTAATCCGGCTGTTTATGAAGATATCGTGGTGTGGCAGGATTATGTTGTATGGGAGGGCTCAGCAGACTGGGATATTCGAGCGGCGGATATTAACGATTTGGATGACCTACAGATTTTTGTAGTTTCGGATATCGCTGATAATAATGAATGTAATCCGGCAATACACGGCAATACGGTAGTCTGGGAAGACGGCCAGATCGGTGATTTGAATATTTACGGCGCCGACATTACCGACCTGGGTAATCCGGCGGAATTTCAAATCGCCGAGTTCGAGCATGACCAGCAGGGCCCTGCTATATACAGGACCACCGTTGTCTGGCAGGACAACTTTTTTGGCGATTGGGATATTTACGCCGCTGATATCTGGCAAAGGAACAAACCAGCGGAGGCTGCCGTCTCGTACATTGAAAAGGACCAGCAACGCCCGGCTGTCTGGGGTAATATTGTCGTCTGGCAGGACAACTATTTTGGCGATTGGGATATTTATGCTGCGGATATTTCCGACTTCGAGACCCTCCGGCGGGCCGATCCCAACAATGTTGTCGAGTTTGCAGTTTCGACAAACGAATTTTCTCAGACGAATCCCGATATTGACGACAACATAATTGTCTGGCAGGACAACCGAAATAACAACTGGGATATATTCGGCTATAACCTTACGACGCGGAAGGAATTTCAAATCACCGATGATTCTTACGACCAGACCAATCCCGCCATTAGCGGCAGCGTGGTGGTTTGGCAGGACAACCGCAATGGAAATTCGGAAATTTATGCAGCGATACTCGATGGGCCCGAGGTTGCCTGGTGTACATCCGGGATGGCCGGTGATGTTAACGGAGACTGTAAAATAGATTTCGAAGACTTTGCCGTAATGGCCTCACAGTGGCTGGAATGTTATATCGAGCCGGCGGAGGCCTGCCGGTAATAGACTGGAACGAATTAGGGAACGGATTTTTTTGATTTGAAGGAGATGTAAAAATGGAAAAGAAACTGACGACAATTTTAGCAGCAGCGGTTTTGAGTTTTGGTTTGTTATTTTTCGTCGGCTGCGAGAGCGACGCTCAGTTTGGTTCGGCCATCGGTGCTTTGGCCGGTGCCGGTATCGGCCAGTTGGCCGGCGGTGACAGTGAGGCTACTTTAATCGGGGCAGCGGTGGGAGGAGCGGCCGGCTATATGTTCGGAAACGAAAGCGACAAGACAAGGCAGCACGCCGAAAGGGCCTATATGCGTGAGGAAATGAGAGCTGTTGCGGTTAATATTACCAACAGTAACGGTTCTATAAGCCAGGTGCGGCTCAAAAGGCATGGGGTCGGTTATGTCGGCACCAGAGGTGAGTATTATAGCCATTTGCCCACCGAAGATGAGTTAAGACCTATATACGGATTTTAACAGCCGGGAGACGATTCGTGCGTTTGGATTGTAACGGATTCAGGCGACCGCTTTGTTCCTGTTATGCTTTTTAATAACTTGATAGTTGATGAACTTTTAGGCTTGATATATAATTGTTCACTTTAGCGGTCAAGTTGGTCTCTGTTAAAGACAGGGAGAAAGTTTTTATAGCAGAGCAGTTTAGTGTAACGGGGGATACGGAACAAACTTGGAAGCAAGAGACTTGGTATGAATAAGCGGCTGCGAAACGCATTGAAAGGACTCACGGCAACGGACGTCGAACGGCGACGCCGGGCAATGGAGCCTTTTGTCCGGGCTACGTTCGGAATGTTTATTAAATATTTGTACCGCTACCTCGGTAATGAGGTAGAGTGTGAGGATGTTTTGGAAGATGTATATGCCGATATTTGGGAAAAACCGGAGCGTTTGCGTAATATAACCAGTGAGAAACAGCTGCTTAAAACCGTATATCTGTATTATATGCGCAATCGCCTGAGAGAGGTTTACAGGAGAATAAACCGGAATTTATATCTATCGCAAAACAGTCTTAAAGATCTTATTGCCCCTGAAATAGGTACTCTTGAGATGGTGTCACGCTCGGAGCTTCAGGATATTCTCTCGCAGGCGCTGGGCAAGCTCAAGGCCCGGGAGCGCAGAGCTATAGAGCTTTGGATGGAAGGGGCATCCAACAGGGCGATTGCCAATGAGCTCAAGACTACGGTCGGGGCGGTAAAAATGCTTGAATTCAGGACTATTTTAAAACTTAGAAAGATGCTGTGCTATTACAATCGTGAAGACTGATAATGTATTTAGTACGGGAGGTAGAAAGATGTCTGACAGAAACAGAGAAATTCATGAGCTGCTGGTTGACTATGCCGATGCCCTTCGTGACGGCTGTATTCCGGCTTTTCTGAAATCACTTACGCGTGAGGAAGCGGACAGGATAGCTTCGTCCTGGGAATTTTGGGATGCGACAGAGATATCGCGGATTCTTAACGGTGTCGGATTCGCCGACAAGGCTGTAGCGCCGAATGTGAGCCTGTTTATTTCCCGTGTTGATGCTGAGATTGCATCTCGTTTGAAGAAATCAAAGGCCTCACCGCCCGGCAAACGCCGTACTCGTACCAGGAGCGCGGCCAAGAGGGAAAACAGGACTTAGAAACCGATATGATTTTGGATTGCTACCAATGTTCATCCTGCCATTTTGAGGACAAAGAGAAGTCTTCACGGATAAATCCTTTAACCATATCACTACAGCAGCCCAGGAGGATTTTCAAAAATGTGCTGGTGGTATTTGTATGTATAGAGCTGTATGACAGCAAACAGGAGGTGCAAGAAGCAGCGGAGGAATTCGGCTCGCTGTCCGAGCTGATAGGTAAAAGGCCGATAGTGCTGTGTCCGAATGTTCATCTGTCGATTGACAAGGCGCCGGAGAAGCAGGCCGTCTGGCTGATTGGTGAGCTGGAGAAGAGGCTGGTTGCTCAGGGCTATGAAGTGCACCGCCTGTCGTTTGGCTATCATAAACAGTATGGTATGGAATGTGACGGTAACGTTGGCAGCGTTGTCGGCAGAAGGTTCTACGGTTCCGACCAAAAGCAGTTTCTCAGACTCCTGACCCGTCTTGGCGTTTGTCCTCCGGAGACCCTGCCGAATGATATGCCCACCTGGGCTAAGATTCTGACCGAGCGTTTGCTAAAGGTATTAGTCAGCCGAAGCGAAACCTATAATGTTGCCAAGAGAATGCTTCAGGAGCAGCTTGATTCGACGGGCTACAGTGAGCTTTGGACATGTATGCTGTTCGAAGGGGAGAGAAAACCGATAGAGGATTATCTGAGCACCTTGTACGAAATTATAGAAGAATACAGTGATGTAAGAGTGCACCGGGCAATGAACCTGAGCGTGCCAGATTTTGCGAATGCCGCTCAGTTCCTCTTTCGCAAGTATCCTGAGGCGATAGAAGCAGGAAGGCTTCGGATTTACAACAGTCAGGTTTCAGACTTGGAGTTTCTTTTAACCAGAAGCTCTGTTCTTCTGGCTTTCCCTAAAAAACCGAAAAAAGCCGGCTCACATGCCGGAGAAATATCGTTCGGGCTTTACTGCAAGGATGAAGAATTTGCGAAGAATTTAATTCAATGGTACCGTACTTTTCTTGTCGATGTGCGGTTTGGCTGGATTCAAACCGAGTCCGAGCTGAATGCCGTTATTAACGAGCTGGAAGAAGAAAAGTTTCAGAACAAGCGTGAATAGATATCTGGAAGTTACTGTCTAAACTAGGTTTAGCTTTTAGCGTATATAGAATGCCGGATTAGGACGAGAACTGTGCATACGGTCTTCTCTGTGGCTGTTGTTGTGACCTACGTGGTTGTGCTTACATTTGTGGCTGTACGTGCGCGCGCCGCGCGTGAGTTTAGGGAGTTTTCACTGGCAAGACGGGCACTTCCTCTGGCATTGGTATTCGGCAGTCTTGCTGCTACCTATGTTGGGCCGGGTTTTTCAATGACCTTTGTTGGCAGGGGTTTCAACAGCGGTTTCCTTTTTCTTGGTATAGGCCTGGCATATTCGGCCCAGAACATCCTGGTTGGGCTGCTTGTGGCTCCCCGCCTCAGAGCACTGAAAAACTGCCACACATTGGGCGATGCGATAGGCCAGAAGTACAACCGAAACTGCCAGGTTCTTGCAGGTGTTATTTCGGTTTGCGTGTGCACATTTTTTGCTGCGGTTATGGCACATGCAGGTAAGGTGGTTCTGAGTGATACATTTGGCTTTCCGGGCTGGTCATCCGTGATTATAGTTATCGGTGTGACGACGTTGTATACAACGTTTGGCGGACTGAGGGCAAGTGTGATAACAGATGCGTTTCAATTCAGCGCATTTGCAGTTCTGTTGCCTGTCATGCTTTTATTCGTATTGATTTTCCATCTGAAGGGTGGAGCTGCGGTTTTTGCCATGGAGGCGATAGATGCCACATCAGCGGGATTTGGTTCCACATCGTTTATCGAAATAGTCGGTTTGGTGGCGGCTTTCCTGCTTGGTGAAACATTGATACCGCCATACGCAAATCGGGCGCTGGCGTCCAGAACAACCCGGATATCACGAAACGGTTTTATATTGGCGGGAATCTTTAGTATGGCTTGGTTTATGGCTATGGTAGCACTTGGTATTTCGGCCAGGAGTATTATTCCGGAGGGCACAGGTGAAGATTACGTGCTGCTGAAACTGGTTAAGTCGGTATTGCCTGCCGAGGGTTATGCGCTTTTGCTGGTCGTAGTTGTTTCGATAGTTATGTCCAGTCTTGACTCACTGCTGAACGCCGGCGCCGTGTCATTTACCCAGGATATTGTAAAGCCGTTTGTAGAATTGCCGGACCATCGTGCTTTATATATTGGTCGTTCAGCAACTATAATCATTGCAATGATTACTGTTGCCGTCGTACCTTTTGTTCCGAGCATACTCGACGGTTTGCTTATCTGTTATACCATTTGGGCGTCAGCGATTTTGCCTGCGTTAATAATTGGTCTGTGGATAAAAAAACCTCGTCCGCTGGCCGGGATTTTATCGATGGGCGTCGGGACAGTTGTTGCAATGATTGCCGTAATATGTCTGTTCGTGTTCCCTTCGTTAATTGATGTGCCGGCTATTATTATTCCGGCCCTCGGAGCGGGATTGTTGGCATACCTGCTGGGTCATTGGATTGAGAAAGTTCGTCAGGAGCGTAAATAATGGGTGTAATTATCCTGATTCTTGCTGTGATTGCGGCCTTATTTGCTATTGTCAGCGGCCTCTGGGTTGCATGTGCGCTGATAACTGCTATATCTTCGAATGGGGCTTTACCTGATATAAAAAACCAGACGGATGAGCAAAATAATAATCAGGATAAATGAAAATCTGACAATGCTCAGGCTTGCATACAGGGCTTTTAGTAAAGTTGGGGGTGATTGTAGCCAAGTGCCAGGATAAGTGGGGAGAACTTTTTCTAAACTTAATATTTTCCGAATTGCTCGGCCAGGACTGCGAGTTTTTTTAGTCTCTGGGGTTTGACGTGGGGGGCTACGCTGCATGCCGAAGATAGTATGTATCCGCTGCCGGGCTTGCCGATTCTGATTCTTTCCTTTACGGCCTGCTCAAAGGTAAAGTCATCAGCTTGTTCTCTTAGAACTCCTTTGTGCCCGTTTCATGGTTTCTAACGGAGGTATTCTCAAGTCCTCTCTTAGATTGCCTGACTGAGGATCAAGAATGATCCAGTGGAACACCAGGCCGCTCTCCTTGATCTTTTGCTGCATGGGCTTAGACTCATAAATTCGTCGAGCTTCCTCGAACTGTTCTTTGTGCAATTTCTCTTCCTGGTCGGGTGCTGTCGTTACCAGGTATAGAGGTGCGGTCGTATCAAGACCTTTGACATCGAGGATGTCAAACACGGATCCACCTGCATAACCGATCTTGTGCGGCGTGGCCAATATAATCCGCATACGTGTTTTACACTGGAAAAGGATCTTTTTAATCTGCAATTCCGCTTCATCAGCGTGGTAACCGAAGAATATCCCGTCTTCTCCGCCAAACTCTATACCGCTGGTTCCGATGAATACGGCCCAGGGTCTGAAATTCTTGTCCATGAGGCGCTGTCGCACCTCATCTGTGCCGCCATAAAACGCACGGTGAGAACAGTCAAGCTCCCACCCGAAAATCTTGACCTTTGTACCTCTGATCTGGGGGGTGCTGCCTTCCCTCCATTCATCGAGCACGAGCAGGTTGTTTGTATAGATTGTCAGATGTGCGCAATCTCCTGCCACTATAGCTTTAGCTGTCTCTTTCCAAAGTTGGCAGCATGAAGAGCCTGCGTCGAGAATCAATCCGGCGCCACTTCCGAAAGACAGCTCATCCAGTACCCATTTCGCCGCTAATTCTTTGTGGTGGGGGGCAACGTCTTGTTGCATTCGGGCGAAATCATTCGATTCATTGGAATGAATGTACTTACCCTGTGGGGGGTATTTATTGTTCCCTTGAACACCGACGATATTACGGGGTGTGTCCGGCTGTTTTCTCTTTTTTCGCTTTGCCATCGTCAAGTTCTCCTACAATACGTTTTTAATGAACGCGCTTTCGCAGAAATGTCCCAATTCGTGTTGAATGCGTCCATGCTTATCAACGTCCTCCAGCTCATTGGTTACCACAAAGAAGTGGTCATCAGGGGCCAGGTTGAGCCATAGAGCTTCGATATACTTTTTGCTTTTTGGCACATCGATGTAGGCCACAAAAATCCGCCTGTATCGACTGGCGACAAGAGGAAAAATAATCTTTCCCCTGTTTCCGATCCAGTCAGTTACTTCCTCGCCGGATGGTGCTTTATCGAATCCCTTGGTTGGTGAGTAATAGAATGCACGTGCAACAGCAGGATTGTCCCTTTGCAGGATGTTCTTTATATTTTTCTTCGGAACGGGTGTGCTCACAGCATCGTCCACCATTCTCTCGAGGGTTTCCTTAAAGGTATTCTGTTTTGTATTTTGGAGCCATGTCAGAAGGTTGGCGGCACGCTGCGCGATTTCAGTGTAGCGCGCACCAAGCAAACCGAATACTTGCTTGATCTTGTCTATAGACCATTTACGAAAGGACACTGACTCCAGATTGATGCAGCGAATATCGTCGTGAAGGCTCACCAGAAAATCGAATCTTGCACATGGCTTCATCTTTGTCCATCGCTTTCGCTCATCAAGGAGCTGACTGCATAATAGGTGCCGGTTCTTATGGATGGCTGACAACAATGCCTTCTGCTCCGAATATGGGCTCCGAAGGACCTCAACAGCAAGCTCTTCAGCCGGTAATCCGCTCATCGATATCAGTTTCACGAGATCCGGGTTCCGAACATCGATTTCATCAATTGCCTGGAGGCTTTGCTTTAGTGTTTTATCTTTTATTTCTATCGTCCAATCGGACATGTCCAGTCTCCTTTTGAAGGAATAATATGTTTACTGTAATAGCTTGATGCCGCCTTCTCACATTCGTGCCTGACCACGAATCGAGCCATCAAACGCTTAATGGGATTACTAAAAGGCAATCGGCGTATGTCCGGTTTGACTATCCAGTCTCCCGTGTTTGTAGTATTGAACTCATAAGAAAACATACAGGGACCAGCTTTACCAATCCTTTTGGTTTTGATAGCAGGCTTGCATTGACCGTTCAAAATACAATTTTTGGGGGCATAAAACACCCAGCAAGGCTCCGTTGAAGTACCGGCTCGGTAGAACAGGGGCGTATTCTCCCTGTCTTGTGTATTACCGTCGGATTTCCACTCCCATATGATTGTAAGAATGTAAGGTATATTAAATCTCACAGTTGTTTTCTTTTTATTTTCGGAGCTTTTTTTCTCTTCAGCCTTTGGCTTATTTTCGGAGCTTTTTTTCTCTTTGGTTGTCGACTTTTTGTCAGGATCATAATCGGGACATTTCAATCTCGTGAGTCTGAGTTGCAGTGTGCCCCCGCAGAGCGCTGGTCTCGCACGGAATGATAACTTCTTATCTTTAAATGTAAGGGGTACATGGACGCTTTCCATCTTCGGCGTTATAGAGAAGCGAACATCGAAAGTAATTTTCTTTACGCCTTGCTGTTTGCATCTCCGATCGTCGCATGGCGTAACATCCGGATTGATCTTAAGAATATCAGGGTAGTGATTCTGGGTCTTGTAAGCCGATGGGCTGTTTTTGTTTGTTTTAGCCATGTCACTTTCTCCTGTATCCTGTAATCTTCTGATGCTGCTGTTGTGTTGGTCAGGATGTAAACGAGATTGCAAATGAATATCCGAAGTTCTGCAACTTTTATTCTCCAGCGATAATTAGCGGGCCATCCTTAGCTTAGTGAAATCAACCGAGAGTTTCAGACCATCCGGATAGCACTTAGGCTTAGTAAGCAGTGAATCAATCTCGCCGCAAACATGTTCCAGCTTCAAGATTACTTTTGTCCCGGTGGACTCGCTACAATAAATTTATACCGCTGGAGCCGGATTCTCAAGAAAAAAATCGTGCAAAAGTAAAAAATTTTTAGTTCACGGACAGGACACAAATTGCCCGGACATGCGTTCCATTGTGGGCAAAAGTGCGGATTCGAGAGTGAAACTGAAGCCCAGGGAAGATTTTTTTACTGTTAATATTTGCCGAGTTGTTCTGCCAGAGCTGCGAGTCTTTTTAGTCTTTCGGGTTTGACGTGGGGGGCCACACTACAGGCCGAAGAAAGTATGTAGCCGCTGCCGGGCTTGCCGATTCTGATTCTTTTCTTTACGGCCTGTTCGAAGGTCCGGTCATCGGCATTTAGCATTTCATTAACGGCGTCTAGGTTCCCTTTGAAAAAGAATCGATGGCCGTACTTTGATTTCGCTTCCTCCAGATTTACAGTGCCGAGCGGCGGGGGGTCTAATGTGTCAATTCCATCAACGGCTGTCCGACTCATAAGGTCCAGGCGGTCGCCGATTGCGCCGCAGGTGTGGACATATGACTTAATGCCAAATCTGCGTATCACTTTATAAACCTGATCTTCATAGGGGGCTACGAATTCTTCGTACATTTGACGGCTAATGAAGCCCGCACCAGCGAAGGCCGAGCTTACAAGAATGGCATCAGGGCGACATCCAGCGTATAATTCAACTTGTGCCAGAACCATTCGTGTAAAAAATGCAAGCGCCTTATGACATGTAGAGGGGGCGTCGAGAAGAGCAAACAAAGCCTGTTCGTATCCAAATAACTCCATAAGATGGGTGAAAGGTGAAAATACTTCTGCGTGTATTGAGACATCCGGTGCGAGCTTCTGGACTTTCCGAAGCGCGCCTGTGAACCAATTGGGATAAGCAGTTGCCTCGCAAAGGTCTGCCTCCGGCTCTATGTCCCAGAGTTCGGGTGCGTGCCATGTGTTCCATACATAGCCGGACAATCTGTATGTGGTGGGGTCCTCAATGTCAACCGTACTATAGTTCGCCCGCTCAAGAGGCATTTGCTCGGCTTTGTATGTCTGCGGGTTGTCATCAGGCGGGAATACTGTTTCCAGTCCCGACTTCCAAAGCAGGTGTTCGTTATTGCCGGTTTTCTTATATGACTTAAGATGGTTTTTCCAGCCGGGCGGCCTGCCGGGTATATTTAACAAAATGCCGTCGAAGTTATATTTTTGCTGTAATTCGACCAGGGCGCCGGCAAAGGTTTCGTTGTTGAACCAGATTTCCGAAGGACTGTAATTGCAGTGTAAGAAGTAATGGCCGAGGGCAAGCTGGCACATTACCGGAACCCGGTCCGGCTGTTTATGCTCCATCGCTAAGGCTGTCCGTTGTTTTGAATTCATACTTTTACCGCACTTGAGATACGAAAGAGTTATTTGTGTTAAGGAACTTCTTCAGTTCAAATCTTCGTTTCACGAGTCTATTTAGGAACAAAGGCCATAGAAGTTTGTAATGGAAAGCCGCAAGTACAACCCGAACTGCTTTCGGGTATAAGGACAAGCCCACAAGCTGGAATAATATTGATCCAGCAGCCTGGTCGTGAGACTTTGTTGAGCGGATGTGGCCCTCCATTTGGCCCCAAATCGTACATCCATGGATTGCCGCCCCGCCAGAACAAACACTGTGCTGATGCAGAAATGCCCCCGCAGCCGTGCCCGTGACGGTTAAATTCCCATCCTTCGATTTTTTCACCGGTTTTCAGTGTGTACATATAAGGCCAGGCATAAACTGTTTCGTCAATAATTGTCGGGTGGCGATTATATTCACCATGGGAACCGTCAATAGCGAGCCTTGTATTATGGTCTGCCTGCCAGAGGGGCTTGCCGGAACGCGCATCATAAGTTTTATAATAATAGTGAATGGAGCGTCCATCGAGTCTTGAGCCGCTTAAAAGAAGTATATCTTTTGCATAGTTAATATACACGGGCTCTTCAAAATTACTGATGTCGAATTTTTCTTTGAAGATGACTTGTCCGTTCCCTGTATCAAGAGCTACCAGATACTGGTCACCTCCGTCGAATAATGTTTTGGTAGGTATTCGCCCAAGCTTGTCGGCCAGGGCTTTCGGGCTGCTGGTTTCGATGAAGTATATTCGTCCGCCGCCTATGGCAATAGTAGTGTTCAGGATAAGCCCGCCTTTGTATTTCCAGAGCAGCCGGCGTCTTGCTTTGTCCATTGCGAACAGATAATCGCTTACCACCACCTTCATATTTCTGTACCAGAGTGAATCGTCCGCCTCATAGCTGGTCTCGGTGTAGGAAGCCCCTTTTCTTCGGCCGCTTCCGAAAAGTATATTGCCGGTGTATGCGACGAGGCCCCACTGGCGCGGCTCGGAGATGATTAGCTGAGGCATTTTATAAGTGATACGGCGCTGACCGGTGTGAACGTCGAAAGCGTGACATTTGTCTTCGGCTGCCAAATACAGGAACTGGCTGTCCACCGCCATGCTGCCGCAATCCAGAAATGCCCCGAGACGGCGTGAATTGGGGACCTCGATTTTCCACTCGATTGTTCCGTTATAGGCATCTACGGCAAAAACGACATTATCACCCGGAGCGAATAGACGCCCGTCTTTAACAAGAGGCGGTATATTGCGGTGGTGACGGTCAATCATATCTCTTGGCCCGGGCCTACCGAACCACTGGACAGCCATGTCCCCCTTGACGATTTCATCACCGCTGCAGGCAACATTACCCGGTTCTGCGTAAATATGTGTCCATTGGCCAGCGCCTTCCAGCTCTTTGCGTGTGGTCCATGCCAGGGCAATTTCACCTGCGTTGTGTATATTCCAGTCGGTAAGAAATGGTTGTCCCCATGTTTTAAGCTTTTGCCGGTTGAACGTATCGGCCGGCAGGACCATAGCGATAGTCCCGCCGTAGGGTCTTAGCATTTCAAAGACCTTCTCCGTGCGGGCGGGAAGCTCACCTGTTCTCAGTGCCTGGTCCGAGGTTATGAGATTAGCGAAGTATTTTGTGTAGGGCAGTTTTGAAGGTTCTTTTTGATGAACAACAACTCTGCCATAGAGTCCGGCCTCGTCGATTGCATTGCGTGCGGCAGTTACTTGGCTTGAATCTTTTTCGGCGCCGACTATCTTCAGGTCTGTCTTTCGGGCAAGCTCATAAGCCAGTCTTCCCCGGCCGTTATCAAGTACGAGGCAGTATCCTTTTGTGATGCCTGTTTGTTCGGTTATAAGCTTTGCCGACCGGGCGTATAGTTTCGTCAGAGAATCATTCGGATAAGGATTGGTCTGTGTTTTGGCTGTTATCACTGTAGTGCTGTTTTTCAGGCCGCTTCTGAAACAATGTATTTGACCTGCGTCCGTGCTGACATAGAGGGCGCCATTGACTGCGCTCAAACCGAACGCTTTGCCCTCTACAGGAGCGGTCCAGACAACCCTGCCGTTTTGGGCCTTGTAGGCGGCTATCTTGTTTTCTCCTCCAAGGAAAAGGACATCGCCTGCCATAATCATCGAGTGCGGGTAATCACAGTCAACCGTCCACAGGTAACAGTCCTTCATTTTCTTGGATAACTCGCTGATTTGATTCGTGATAGTTCGTAAATCCCTGTTCAATTGCTCTTTTTTGTCTGTATTGTTGTTTCTTTTCTTTAACTGGTCTCTGAGCTTTTTAGACTGGTCGCTTAATTTATTTCTTTCCCTCGACAGCTCGAGATACAGGTCACGATTAAATGCTGAGAGTTTCTTTTCGGACAGCATGTATGCAATTGAGCCGTTCACCAACATGCTTAAACCGTCGAACGTTGCTATTTTGTACTGCGTGTTAATGTCGGCGGCGTTAAGCTCTTTAGAGCCGCGGCCGGGCCCGGTGACAAGGACGTTCTGTGCCAACAGCGCGAAGGTTCCGCCGGCACTGGGTAATTGTCCCACCAGCCTGCCGTCTTCGCGGGCGAAAATCGCCGGGTTTGTCCGTCCTGTCGGGACATACAACTGCTCGTCCGAGGCTAACATATAACCCTGCGGTGAGACATCGACCTTCTGTTTCCATTTTACCGATCCATCTTCGGCATTGAGCGTGAACAGGAACGTTTGCTGATTAGGGAACAAGCCGGCGGTGCTGTACAGATATCCTTTGTCTATTAATACACCCGTTCGTACAGGCCAGGTTGATATGATTCGTTCATTACCCGGAATCATATGCTGGCTGTCGGCCGCCATGTACTTCCATATAAGCGAGCCGTTATCACGCGAGAGACAATAGACATAACCATCATCAGAACCGACATACACTTTATTGCCCGATACGGAAGGGGCCAGCCGGACAGGAGCCTGGGTAAAAAACGTCCAGCGTTCCTGCCCGGTCCGTGCGTCCAGCGCATAGACCTTATCATCCGCCGATGAGCCGAAGAACACCATATCACCTGCTCCTACAACATGGAGTGCCCGGTCATAAGTTACTGTGGCCCTGAGGTTGTAGTGGCGGTGCCAGAAATCCTGCTTTGCCGGCAGCGGCCATGCAGGTTGTGGCTGATGTGCCGATTTGAACACCCAGGATTTGCTCAAGGGCGGTTGAAGCTGCTCCGGAGTAACACCGCTTCTTTGGTTGTCGTGCATAAAGGTAGGCCAATCTTCAGCTTTGCTGATTCCGGGATTAACAAAAACTACAAGGAAAAGAACAAATAAAGAAATGTATTTGTACATCTGGTACTCCTCATTTCAAGGCACTTGAAAATGCGGTAAAGCTCTATTTCTCATAAGATAACAAATCAGAATCAAAAACGCCAGTATTTTGCTTGTTGTTTAGCCTGTTTTTGTGCTTACCATAGGTCATTATACAAACCGACCTTATTTGTGATGTTACAGATTGACGGCTCCGGGTGAAGGT
>CAZZAX010000136.1:0-15226 GCA_964653075.1 uncultured Pirellulales bacterium | reverse complement strand
CCTCGGGTTGTGCCTATCTGAAAACAACCTTCACACAAGCAACAAAGAATCTTCACCAAACTCTGTGCCTGTTAAAAAAAATAACTTTTATTGCAGGACTTGGCTTTTCAGCCACTTCCATAAGAAACTATCCGTGAGCTGTGAGTTGAAATAGAAAAACTCTACCTCCAGAGGAATCAACCTCACTCCAACTCTGTTCCTCACCTAATACGTTAGGTGTTTGCCCAGGAACTATGGATATTTTATACACAAGAAATTCAAAACCACAAATCTCAACATAATAACTTATACCAAATTACCTATAATTCCGTCAAGTAAAAACGGACTTTTTTGAGGAATTCCGCATATTTATTTTGAAAATATTTATTAAATGGACGTTTTTTTTGAAAATACTGTAAAAAACTATAACAAAGACGTGTAAATGTCGTTCATTCGGCATCCATGCCAAAACGCTATCCTGCTTATCATCAAATGATTTATATAAACCTGCCAGCCAACAAAAAGCAGTGTACGGGTATGAATATGGAGCTATCCGGCCCTTCCAGTACTTTTCCTGTTCTCAGTGAGCATTCTCTTAACAACTGCCCTGGTACTATGTGTTTCAAGTGATTTGGGGATTGTAGGAAACTGGATAAGTGTAGAAATGAGAGTGTTGGGACTCGAACCCAAGACCTACGGCTTAAAAGGCCGTTGCTCTACCAACTGAGCTACACTCCCAAAAAAATTCTAAGTTGCGGTAATATAACACCTTCCCGTTCATGCTGTCAATCCTTTTAATGTATTGAACCGGAATTGTCGGGCGAACACCCAAACATTCCTATCCCTATATGCTCACGGAACGGCGATTCGATATTGAAACAGGTCTTTACGACTAATGCATGCATTAATATAATCAGCACATCAGCAAGCCAAATGAATAAAAGAAAGCGGAAAGAAAGATAACCGCCTACTCTATAAAATAAATTCGAAAATTTTACGGGAGAGTCGATGATGTCAACTATTTCTAAATACGTTTTGATTTTGTCTTTGATTTGCGGGTCTGTCTTATACGGGAAAGAGAAGGTGGATTTTTCGAAATTAACGTCTCCTGTTATTTTCAGGGGCGACCATAAATACGGATTTCGGGACCCGGCTGTTGTTTATCATAATGGTAATTTCCACCTATATTTCACTCTGTCAGAGACAGCGGGTGACGGTGGTTACTACAATATGACGGCCTACAGCAAGAGCGGCGATCTCGTGCACTGGATGTTTCCGGAGATTATTACCGCCCGTGACCGCAACCTGAACTACAGCAGTCCCGGTAATATTATCCATTATAACGATGAATGGATAATATGCCTGCAAACTTATCCCACACCCAACAGGGAGACATTCGGCACACAGGACAGCCGGATTTGGATTATGCGCAGCAAGGATTTGAAGAACTGGTCAGAGGCTGAATTACTCCGAGTAAAAGGCAATCATGTGCCCCGCGAGAAAATGGGACGGATGATTGACCCGTATCTTCTGGAGGATGTGCAGGAAAAAGGCAGGTGGTGGTGCTTTTATAAGCAAAACGGTGCAAGCATGTCGTATTCATACGACCTGAAAAACTGGACCTATGGCGGTCACGTTCAAGCGGGGGAGAATGTGACGGTAATTCGACAAGGCCGGGAATATGTGATGTTTCACTCACCATCAAACGGTATCGGTGTCAAACGTTCGAAAGACCTGAAATCATGGGGGCCGGATGTTCAGTTACTGAAGCTCGGACAGAAACAATGGCCGTGGGCGAAAGGGAGGCTGACGGCAGCAACCGTAATCGATCTGACGAAAGAACCTGCTGTGGGAAAATATATTATGTTCTTCCACGGCTCTTCCAAAGCGGGACTTCAGATTCAACGGGCCCACGGGGCAGCCAGTCTGGCAATAGCCTGGAGTGACGATCTTGTAAACTGGGTCTGGCCGGGGAAAGGTCGTTAAATCAAGAGCTACGGTTTTGGTGAAAGCCTCCGTCAATAAGCGGCCGGTGAACTTGCATTTTAAAGAGGAGTTTGGTATCATAGGACAGTGAAAATCGAAGAGTGGGGGTCAAATTGATGATAATTGGGAAATACCGGCTATGAATACATTCTTACGCAACATCAATCTACTGCTGCTGATTCTATTATTAATGACGACCAATATTTCAAAATCGTACAGTGCTGACGAAAATAATTTCCATGCCGTTTCCACGTATGAATGCATCGGGCTATATTTCAAATCTCCTGACTCTGGCCAGTGCAATGTCCGGTTCAGGCAAACAGGAGCATCAACGTGGCGAGACGGCTATCCTCTCGTACATGACCTGCGCGATAATGAATATCGTGGAAGTATTGTCGGTTTGAAAGCGAACACGACCTATGACATCAAAATCAATCTTAATAACAAAAACTACGAGCTAACATGCAAAACCAAAAATGATCGTTTTCCTATTGGAAAGATAACTTACTTAGAAAATGGCATCCATTCAAAACCATTAGTGATTGCCGAATCGGGCTCATCGAAAGGTTATCACCTAATCACGCCGGCAGAAGGTTCTAAAGCAACTATTGACGTTCGCAATGCAGAAGATTACACCTGTGTGATCGATGCCGATTACGTCATCCTTCGTGGAGTCGAATTCAGGAACGCCGCAATTCACGGTGTATTAATTAAATCAAAGCGGCATGACAATATCATCGAAGACTGTCATTTCACATTCTGGGGCAGAATAGGCGGCCCGAGAACGTACGGGAACCAAGGCAATACAGACAGCGCAATCTACGCTGCACGCGGTTCGGGCAACCTAACCATTCAACGCAATCTAATTGAGAACCCACGCGGCGGTTCGAACGACTGGGACACGGGCCACCCGTCCGGCCCGCAGGCGATTACCCTCATCAATTCAAGCGGCGGAAACGTCATTCGTTACAATGAGATTCGGTCAACAGAAGACCACGGCTTTAACGATGCCATCGGCGGAGGATCCAATTTCAGTTTTGCAGGAAGCCCCAACCGCGACTCGGACATTTACGGAAACATTATTTCGAACGTGTGGGATGATGCGATTGAAAGCGAAGGCGCAAATATGAACGTTCGAATATGGAACAACTATATCGAAAAAACATTCCAGTATATTGCCACCGCCTGCACATCGAAAGGGCCTTTATATATATTCCGCAATGTTTTCGGAGAAAGCCGCCGTACTCATCGGGATCCTCTTGGCGGAAGCATGATAAAAGTGGGCCAGCGGGACGAGTTCGGTGGAGGAAGGAAGTTCGTCTTTCATAACACAGCTTTTCAGCCCAAGGGCGCATTTCATGTTTTCAGCGGACATGTCAATCCGAATACAGTTACGCGAAACAACATTTTTGACTGCCCTGGCCGGTTGACATCTTCACGACAAGTCGATACGCCCTGCGATTTCGATTACGACCTTTTTACAGGTATGGATCGAGGTATCGCCCGGGAAAGGCACGGCATTCGAGGCAATCCCTCTTTCATAAAATCTTATGCTTTGGAATTTTATCCATCATCGACCACTACTAAAATCAAATGGGGTAAAGTTCCGATGCAGCAGGGAGACAAAACCGTCAACTTAACCGACCCGGTAATAACAGTTCCAAACCCCGTTATTGACTCGGGAGTGAAACTTCCAAACTTTAATGATGATTATGCCGGGAAAGCGCCTGACCTGGGGGCATTCGAATCAGGAAGGCCGCCTATACGTTTCGGCCGAAGAGCAACAGGTAACATCCGGGCGCCATGGGAACTTCATTAGAATGATTACCTTGACCGAACCGAGGTTAATTATGCAAGTTCAACCTGAATGTGCGTTCCGTTGCATTGAAGACAACCACACGGACATTCCTGCCTGAATATTTTTCGAGAAGGCGATTGAGGTTTCGGATTGAATGAACGGGTTCGCCGGCTATTTTCAACAACACATCTCCAGTTTGAAATCCTGATTTAGCAGCCACACTGCCGGCGGGGACTTCTACGAACAGGATACCTGTTTCGGCACCTAAGCCTGCTGCCGACATTTCAGCTTCACCAATCAAATTTTTGACAGCAGCCCCAAGCCAGGACGCAATGTCCGGGCTGCGGACGGACACTGGTTCAGCTTCAGTCGGTGCAGGTTTGAAGTGACGTGGTTCTTTGCTTACCTCTAATTGAAAGGCGGGCTTCAGCACTCCGAATTTGTTCGTATCGAAGTTTTCAAAACCAAGCCGCAATGCAGGTGACTGAGGTTTTACATGGTAGTTGCCGTTGTCGGCATCCACAAACAGCGGGTCTGCAAAAACCGAATGTCGGTCAAAACCTTTTTCCTGCCACTTTTTGAGGGTCATTGGCCTGCCCACGCCGGTTATTGTGGGCATACCTTTGTTGCTATAGAAAATATTGCAGTCGAACTCCTTAGCGAATTCAGGATTGGCACGGATGAACTGATAAGGTTTGTCGCTGACAAAGATATTGCGGGAGATAACGTCGTCACAGCCCGGCATCCAGATATGGAAGCCGCCGAAACCGTTTATAATGATGTTGTTTTCAACACGCCTGAAGAAACCTTCACGAAGCTTGACTCCTAATCCGAGGCAAAGATTGTTGTAAACATGATAGTTCGACGAGCCGTCATCCAGGTCTATGCCCCAGGAATGGCCGCCGGGATGGGCGAAACGGTTGTTGCGGATGTGAGTGACTTTATAATTATCGAGCAGGCTGCGTTCTTTGGCGAACGGCTCGATGTCACGGCCTCCGTTGTACGAGGTTTTCCACCAGCGGTCCCTGCCCCAGCTATTGAAAGGACCATGGTCACCACTTTCGGTAACAGTGTTAAAGGCATCGTTGTATTCGATAATATGACCACCCCAACAGCCATCGTTGATGCAAATAGCGGCCCGCGGGCATTGATAAACTGTATTGTGGCTGACAGTAATCTGCTGCGACATTGAGACGAATACGCCTGCAACTTGTTTGCCGATGATTCCAAATCGGTGCATCAGGTTGTTGTGGGTATGACAATGAGCCGGATAGTCAGGTGTTTTGGGGCCGTGTGTCAAATCAACCTGCTCCTGCGGCAGAGTTCTGCTGTATTCAACAGCTCCGCTGCGTACCGCACCATAGTCACCAACAAGGCAGACACAGCTTTCACCCAGACGTGTGAACCGGCAGCCGATGACATTCACCTGGCGGTTGTATCTGCTGATAAAAACGCCGTTGCCGCCCAGGTCCTCGAAGAAGCAGTCTTCTACGAAGCAATTTTCTGCGCCTTCGAAATTTACGGCAGCCAGACGTGCAATCGACCAATCGCCGCGGAGCAGACGCTCATAAGGTTCCATGAAGATACGTTTTGTGTGTCTAAAAGTCAGACCCTGAAAACGGATATTGCCAACAGGTTTTTGCACAGAACCTTTGACAATAAATAATTGTTTCAGGCCTGCCCCGATGATTTCAGCATCGGATAAACCAACTTCATCGAATGGTTTCAGATACAAAATGTTGCTTTTTCGGTCAAAGTACCATTCGCCCGAGGCATCGAGCAGCTCGAAAATATTTTCCACGAACAAATACTTATTATGATAGCCGCCTCTGAAATAATCGTCGAAGCCGCCGCCTCGATTTTCCTGCCAGCCGCCCCGGAGCTTGAGCTTTCCTTCCGGTTCAACACCTGTTATGCGGTAATGTTTGCTTCCCCACATAGACTTATGCAGAGCGTGCATATAACCACCGGCAGGGTTAGACCATGTCTTCACACGAGCCGGAGAAATCGCATCTGCTGATGTTCCTGCGAAAAACCGGGCAGCAGGATCAAAGTTCGGGTAGCGGGCCATATTTTGTCGCTTACCATTGACGAAGAGCTGATCAATCTCATCAATTTGTTCAGGAACATCAGCCATCATGATACCATCTTGATAAGTCCGCCACTTAAGATTAAGCTTAAAACCACCACTTACTACAGGTCTTTCACCCGGATAAGCCTTATATATAACAGGAGCGTCCGATGAGCCGGAATCATCTTCGGTAAAGGTGACTGGCCGTGAAAGGTGGTAAACACCTTCTCGTAGATAAACTGTAACAGGTTTGGCACCGGCCTTTTTTGATTTTCGAACGGCATCGCGTGCCCGCCGCAGGGTTGCGAAAGGTTCGGTTAGAGTTCCTCTATCCTCGTCATTACCATCAGGAGCTATAAAAAAGCTTAGGCCATCCGGCGAAACGGCCCGCTTCGAAATACCCTCAGCTCCTGAGATACTGCCCTGCATGCAGGCAGATATTAACAATATCGCAACAGAAAAATTTGATGTGTATCTAAACATGATAAACACTCCAGTGGACCCGACTTTGTGTCACTATATAATTTTTCATATCTTTATGTTTAAGCTGATAACGATTATAATCAAGCCGTTGATTATAAACAACATATCTAAACCATATCTTTTGGCGGAAATTGTCCTCGATTAAACAAAACGGGTCTGAAATTACTTTGAATGTTCAATAACGAACATTATAATGCCCTTCGGCTTACTGGAGCGGCCAACAATTCAATATACGAACCATAAGATGTCCTTTGGGCATTATTTTCTTAGCTCCCAAAATCGGCAAATTAAAAAAATTAAGAAAAGGGGACAATATGAAAAATATAGTGAGAGCAGCTATTTACAGTGTATTGTTAATCGTTTCCGGCGCTTATGCAGGGAATAATCAGAATTTCTATAAAGACCGTCCCTACTTACAGGATTTTGCGGAGAAAATACCGCTTTCGCCGGAATTGGCCGGCACACAATTGTACTCAGTATGTTCGGACAGAAACGGCCGTATCCTTGTTTTATCAAATAAAGGACTTCTGCAAATTCATAACGGCCAGCTTGTTCCGGACAAGCAAAACAGGCCCCTGCTGGATATGCAAATAATAAACATGGATACATATCATGACCAATTTGTCTATTTAACCGACAAGGTCGTTTTGAGCAATGCCTGGTCTGGCAAGTTATATGTTCGGCACACGACAGATGATGCCGGATTATTCGAAATGGGAAACAGCTTTGATTTTCTTCTGGCCGGGAAAGATACTCTCACTTATTTTGGACAAGGTAAAAAAATTGACAGATTAGAAACGGCCCAAAAACATATAAAACAACTCCTTTTCGACCGGAAGCGCAACCGATTTCTTGTTTTATCCGATAATCAGCTCGATTGTTTCTCACCGGGGAAAAAGATTAAAAAAGTTCTCGAAGTCAGAAATGTAAATTGTATAGAGCTGATAAATGATAATACGGTCCTTCTGGTCGGCACTCAGGATGGATATATCGAACTGGATGCAAATGCCTTCGGTCAAAGGTCGCCCCTGAAAAAGGATCTGCCCTATGCAGATATACGTTGTATTAGACAAATAGGTGAAAAAGTCTGGTTCGGAACATCCAGAGGGGCATTCGCCGTACATAGTGACGGGCAGAAAGATTATTATGCCTCGAAACGCTGGCTTTGGGATGATACTGTCATTGACCTGGCAAAAGGACCAAATAACAGCGTGCTTGTTCTGGGTCCGGGCGGGCTAAGCATCATTCATTTTAAAATGATGACCCTTCAGCAAAAAGCGAAGCATTTCGATAAACTTACACGAATGCGGCACGTCAGGTATGGTTTGAACAGCGCGCTGAATCTGTCCAGGCCCGGCGATTTGTCAACGGGAACGCTTGTCGACCAGGACAACGACGGTCTCTGGACTTCTATGTATCTGGCAGGAGAGCTTTTCCGTTACGACGTTACAAAATCAGAGGACGCCTTACAGAATTGTTATGAGGCATTTGAGGCAATGGAACGTCTGACTTATATCAATCCACTGGAGGGTTTTCCTTCACGTTCCTTTGAACGGACAGGTTATAAATTAGCGGATAAGTCCCGTTGGCGTCCGGCTGAGGACCAAATATGGGACTGGAAGGCCACTACCAGCAGTGATGAGATAGTAGGTCATTATTTCGTATATAGTATTTTCGCAGAAGTAATTCCCGATCAAAAATGGCGTAACCGGTCAATCCGCCTGATGAAAATTATTATGGACCATATTATTCGAAATGACTGGTACCTTATCGATTACGACGACAAGCCCACACTCTGGGGCAAATGGAACCCGGATTACGTTAACAAGTTTCCCAAACAGGTCGGCGACCGCAGACTTAACTCTATTGAAATTATTGCTTTTTTGCAGACATCATATCATTTTACGGGTAAAGAAATCTACAAAGAGAAGGCGTTTGAATTAATGAATGAATACGGTTACCTGGACAATATTATGATACCTATATCTCAGATAGGCAGGGTCCCGGGCATTGACCTTACAACCGAATGGAACCATTCCGATGATGAGCTGGCTTTTTTAAGTTACTGGAATTTATACAAATATGCCTTTACTGATGAGCTTCGTGAGAAATACCGCCGGGCGGTGAGAGAACACTGGGAAATTGAACGGCCGGAAAAAAATCCGTTGTGGAATCTTATTTATGCCATGACCGGAGCAAACGAATTTGATTTAGACGAAACAATTTGGGGCTTAAAAGAATTCCCTCTGGACATGATTGGCTGGTCTGTTCAGAACAGCCATCGTAAAGATTTAGAATTCTTAGGCCCAAATTTTCGCAATCAAACCATAAGCAAGGTCCTGCCGCCGGACGAACGCCCGATGAGTAAATATAACGGCAACCACTTCCGCCTGGATGGCGGCGAAGGAGGGCATCGGGAATACAGCGGCGACATATACCTTTTGCCATACTGGCTGGGAAGATATTTGCAGAAAATCAGATGAGCAAATCTATTCTTGAGAAGATATTAAAACTTTTTCAATTTAGCATATTTTGTTTCTCTTCCCGGCTCATTTACTCTTTAGCCGATACTCATAGAGGTTATATCCAACCTCGCGGCAAGCTCTTACTATCTCAGGATAGGGCTTGTCACAAATGTCAATAAAACCAATCTGATAGTTTTCGCCGTCACCGCGGCCGGTCGTGGCCTGGTCCTTGTACTGGAACCAGTGCGTACCGACTATATAAGGATTGCCGAGGGCGCCCCGAACGTAACTTTTGTACTTGGCGGCCCGGTCCTGCTGGTCGGTCGTTTTCCTCAAACCCGTGTGGAACATTCCTCGGTCTAGTGCACCAAAATGGAACTCACCAATAATCATCGGCATATCGATACTATCCGGCAGGCGGTGCTCGGCAACACTGTAGCTGTAACGGTTATAGCTCACGATATCGCAGAATTTCGCAGCCGCCCGCGCCGCCCTGTCGTTCACCCATGCAAACCGGCAGCCCATATAGAGCTGGTTCGGAGCGACTTTTTTAAGCTCGTCACGGATAGTCTCGAAGTAAGTTTCTGCTGTTTTGGTATAGAAAGCCGTCAGGTCAGCCCAGGCCTTCTTTTTGTCGGGAGTTTCCTGGCTTTGCAGCAGGGCCAGCCATGATGTGTGTTTGGTACCCCAGGCGGAGTTGAGCCTGCCGATAGTTCTATACTTTGCTTTCAGGTCATCGATAAACACTTTCTTTGCTGGTTGATCGGCAGGTGAAACCAGGGCGGCTATCGCCAGCGACACTTCGTCCCCCCAGGCTATTTCATTATGTACGAAATATCCGATACACCATGGGTCATCTATGGCCCTGCCCTTCTCCAACGCCAGCCGCTCACGAAGGGCCCGCCGGAAGCTCCGGTCAAACACATCGTAAAACTTGCCCCAATAGCCCTCGGAGCCTTCCAGTCTTTTAGAGCTGTAGCTGATAGTACAAACATAGGGTGTCTTTCGCATCAGATAGATACTGCTGTCCGACCAGTTTGCGATGGTATTTATTCCCCAGCTTTTGAGTCTGCGGTGTGTCACCTCTGCAAAGATGTTTTCCCAATCCCGCCCGTATTTTCGCAGGAAGTTTGCCTGGCTGAAATCATAAGTCTTATACGGGCAGTGGTCTTTGTAATATCCATGAGGCGCCCAGTTTCCGCCACCATAAAACTTTGCAAATCGTGAATTGGATTCGGGCAGTTTGCGGTAATAATGTTCACGGTCGGTAATCGGGGTCGCATTCGCACTGCGGACACAGTCTATCCCGTGTGACCAGAAAAGTCTACCTTGGGGATCCACCAGCCACCACTTGCCCTTATACTTTTCGACGCGGAAAAAGCCCGTTGCCTTGAGCCTCGGCCCGGCGCTCCAGCCACCATACTTATTACGCTCGGTAGGACCAGGATTAGCTGCGATTTCCTTCTCTTCTACTTTGCCGTGTGCTATCATCTCTTTCAAAGAGTGTGTCTTGCCGCGCCAGTCCTTATGGATGTACTGACCAAACTCATCGATGAATGGAAAGAATGTTTTTGCATTCAAATTCTCAATACGACCACCGGCCTTGATATTTTTAATTTCAAACATATGGTCGATATCAGGCTTAGTAACGAACAGAAGTAACTGTGTAATATTGGTTGGATCGACCTTTCCTTTATGAACAGGCGCACCACGCATACCAATCAGTTCGACCGGCTCGGACAGCCGCCACGGAGTCGGAAATATTCGAACAATAAGTGTCCCCGACGCCTTCGGTTTCAAAGTAATGTTATCTGTTACACAATTCTTTCTACCATCTGCGCCGGGATTATCAACACGACAGGAAACCGTAACTGGTTTTGAACTAAGGTTCTTAATGTTGACTGAAATAAACTCATATTCAGATAAGTCCCATTTTCCTGCTGGAGCCTTTAAGGTAACACCGGGCCATTGATTCGTATGACCGGTCTCTACACGCAGGGCCCTGTCTTCCGATAGCGTGACCTTTGCGTCATTAATTATTACAGAGCTGACATCAAAAGCCCGGTTAAAATCGAAAAGAACAAGTGACTGTTCATGCTCTGAAGCAGACATCACAACGTTCCCGTTTATAAGGATGCTCGATATGATAACCAGCAAAAAAATGCCATTACGTTTCATCAGATACCCCTTTCAATCGAGTAATACAAATAGAACAATTAGATATCAATTTTTCATGTTTCAATTCTTCACCAGAAGATACCACATAGTTTTGTATTTCGGCGACATTTCGATAAAGTTTCTTTCACCTTCAGAGCGAACGGGCACATCTGCTTTTGCCAGGCCATCCGGCCCAAGCGCATGGGCAGTCCAAATACCTCCCGGTATTTCTACCGTCCCTTTTACTGCTTCAATCTGTACCGGCCCCCTACCCCACTGACGCCCCACTGTTCGTCTGTCTTTAGAGAATTCCATACCAATATTTTCGCACCTGCCGCAGGCAGTAATAAGAATCTTGCTGCTTCGCGGCCAGGGCAGGCCATCGAGGGGAGTAGCTGTAATTACCGCAAATGCGGGCTTATCGATTTGGCATCGTTCAAATCTGGTTGTGTCTCCGGCCAGAACGCCCGCACCGGACCCGACGATATATACCCCCTTACCGTTTTCAACCAACCATTTCAACTTTGTAGGAGAAGGCGGATTATATCCCCAACCGGGGGGTGGATTGAAACTTATGAACATCCTATTATTCAGTATGCTCTGATGTGTTGCACCACATACTTTGGAAACAACATCCATCATGTTACGGTCGTGCGCAAGATGAAGTTGAGCAAGCTTTGGCACCATATCCAAGCCCGACCGCAAATCTAAGAAAGCATCCATAGAACTTTCGAGCGGTTGAACCAGCCCACCACGGAAAATAGCCGCACCTGCACGCATAAAGCCCCATTTGGCCGGGTTGGTGTCGATGTCAAAATAACTGTTCAAATTCTCTCGGTACCAATCATCTGAACTGTGGGAGTAAGTATATAGCCAGACACCGTCCCAGTCCTGGGCGGCGGCAAAAGAAGCTACCATAGGAACGCACTCCCCCTGTGAATCGAGAGGAGCGGGATGGTTATATTCGCTTAAAGTAAAAGGTTTACCTCTGAGACGCGAAGCTGCCAGGCGAAATAAAGTTGCTTCTGCGGGATAATCGGTCATAGGTTTTTGTTCGACAATCCAATTGCCGCTGTCCCACGGCCTTCCGGGAAATCTGGGATGCTGCCAGTAAGCATGGGTGTCGATAAAATCCATATCGCTCTGGACATAAAGCCCCAATGGCCCGAAGACAATCGTTCCGGTTACAAGTGCCTTGCAACCAAGGTCTTTTTTGATGAAATTTCGCATCCCATCGAAGTAAGTCTTCTCCGTTTCCGCCAGGAACTGCATCCTGTCGAGAGTACGGTTGGGACTTTCATTATCGGCGAAAACAGCAACGCTTGCGTTCCTGATGGATTCTCCCTTTTGTAAACTTACCCTGCCGCCGGGATAAAACCTGACATTTGCAAGACGAATCGGGATCCTGCCTGTACCAAAGGCAAAGCTCAAGCAGGCGTTGTCATCATCAGATTTGGCAAGAAAACCGAAACGAAAAGTTTGCCAATTTTGGCTTAATTCCACCTGTCGTGACAGGCCAAGATTGCTCCAGGGGCTATGGGCCTGACTGACAGAACAATTTATCTTCCTCGGCTTGTCAGCGGCGGCTTCAAAAACTACGGTGTAATAGCGTCCGGCCTTTAAAGAAATACCTCCCTGGTTAAACTGAAGATGCCATTCAGTGTCATCGGCCTTGTCAATCACAATACAGAGCGCATTTTTAGATTCGTAGCCCTGATGTGAGAGAGAAGCCCTGCATCCGGAATGTTGTTCCAGGTTCCAATTCGCTGGAACTCTTTCACCCGGTGTGGCTATCAGCAAACTACTGTTGTTCAGCAGGTTCTTTCCGAGCTGTTCTGCACCCTCGGACCAAATCTTTCTAAGCTTTTCATCTGAGCCGTAGCGTTCTTTCAACCAGTCATTGAATTTTTTCTGCAGAACATCCGCATAGTACGGCGGAAGCGTCCGCAGCGTGTTCTCACTTGCCCACATAAAGAAGCTGTTCTCATTAGTAATCTCGACAAACGCAACAGTCGGGTCATCAGCGTAACGGACTTTGCGATACGGATTGATATGGGTCAATAACTGGCGGGCAAATTGCTTCTGAGCATCAACCAGGGCGGGTGTAAAGATGTTGGAGATTTTATCGTATTGACGATTAGTCTTAGGCAAGCCTAAATATTCACTGTGCGCCCGGCCAACGTGCAGGTTGATATTGACGCAAATCCCACGGCGGGCCAGTTGGTCGATAAAAAAATCGAGCCTGTCCAGCGCTTCAGGGCTAATAGTTTTGCCGTCCTCAGCGTTCCACAGTCCGCGGGGCCAGCGCGCGGTGTCCATATGGTGGCACCGGACGGTATTGACGCCGGCAGCAGCCAGACGGGCGGCTATATACGGCGCATCCTCATGACTTGGCATATTTGCCCCCATTGAAAGATTAACTCCCCAAAGCCTTTCCCGTTTGCCGTCTCGATAGAAGTGTCCATCCTGTGTCTGCAAACGATTACTGTCCATCCTTATAGGCTCAAAAGAAGTAACTGCAATCAGCGAGTCGGGATTCGGTTTTGCAGGAATTACGAAAGGGACCATCTCTCCTGCCGCCGACACCCTGCAAAAAAGAACACAGGTTATAAAAACAGGAATAAGAAATTGTCTCGTGTGCTTTGTTCTTGTATTAGTGTAGGTCCTGCCGTAATGTTCCTGGTATCTCATAGAGGCCTCCTATCCATAAAAATGCACTGAATTTCATCTTAATTCGTATAAACTTTGAGAACAATTATAACCCGATAGAATACGAAAAGATATGAAAAATACCTGAAAACCTTGGTGGCGTTTTTGAACTTGATAAGGCCATGAGACAAGCTTACGAACATAAGTACAAAAATAAGCTTCATCCGTTTAATGAGTTGGTGCACCGAACAGATCGGGGCCCTGAGGTTGTCTCGAGAGAAAAATCGTTTGGGCAGATGGCCAAATTAGGGCAGCCGGGGGGGTAATTTGGACATCTGGGGCCCCGAACGATTTTTCTCGGTCATTGCGATCGCATATTGACCTACCCATTACTCGGAAGAACCCTTTTTTTATGCAAGACCACCTACTTATTAACCGGAAGAACCAAAAATAATTCCAGAAAGCAATTCGAGTACCAATACGAATGCTGCAATTCGTTACCAATCCTTTTCCAATTTACCTGTAATCTGGGCTTCCATATGAATGATACCTATTCTTTTTAGCAGCGGAACAAATATTAGAGCGAGAGAATAAATAGGCAATAAGAAGAGCAATCGCTATAACGCTTAATATTGCCGCAAACCAAGACGTTTTTTCAAGTTTTGATCTCCGACTCTTGGCCATTTTCATTTAGATTTACTGAAATTGACAATATAAGCGAATAACCGCCCGACGATAAAGTTCACCGGCGGCAATGGAGCGTAGAGGAATTGCCGTCTGGCGCAGCGCCTTGTTAGCTATTTGCCAAGAATCCTTCATGAAACACAACAGTGCCTTGCGGAACATTTTCGGTAAATGGTAAGACAAGAAAAACCTCTTGCGGAATTTCTTCATGAATCAGAAGAGGGTAATTTCTAAAACCAAATCGCTGATAGTAGTTTGGATCACCAACAAGAGCACAACCTTGGCTGCCCAATTCTTTCAGCGACGATAAACCTTCGTTAATGAGCGATTTCCCAATGCCTTGCTTCTGATATTCCGGCAATACAGAAACAGGGCCCAGTCCATACCAGCCTTTTGTTCCGTCAGAAATTGTTACAGGTGAAAAAGCAATATGTCCGACGACTCGTCCATCAATTTCCGCTACGAGAGAGATAGTCAGCGCATCTGCAGCACGCAATGCATTTATTATGAATTGCTCCGTATGGTTGCTGATCGGATGATTTTTGAAGGCCGCTATTGTGACTTCGGTAATTGCTTCAATATCTGTAACTCTTTCATTTCTTAGAATCATTTTAATCTCCGGTTTTTTTAGCTATTCCTCGTGCCTAACTATATATATGGTTCCCACACAAGAATTCGTAACCGTTTCATTGTACGCATAACCGCCGAAAGAAAAATATAATGCAGAAGTCTGATTTTCAAGAAAAAAAGTGAACTGAGATGCACTGAGGTCAATATTCCCAAAGCGGCACTTTGGACTTTGAGTACATCAAAGCACAAGCGGAGCATATACACTTTCCGCGTCCAAATCCCATAATAATTGCCGCTGCCTCTTGGGCAACGAATATTGCCTCAGAGAGAGTATAGTGGCCGATGAGGGCGGCTACAAAGAACATAATTAGGACTACTTTTAGG
>CAZZAX010000135.1:0-15251 GCA_964653075.1 uncultured Pirellulales bacterium | reverse complement strand
TCACGCCAGTGCATAAACATGAAAGAGACCGACCTGTTTCGAATCGAGCGGCTTAGGTCTGCCGATAAGACAAAGTAAAAGCCGATGGTATTGGAGGACAAAGGGTATCATATGGCTGCAAAACCGGCACGGATAGTCCAGGTAATAAGTTCGATCTTATAAAAGAATGCACCATATTTTACAGGAAAGATATGACGAATCAGTTTTTCTGCGTATAAAAAATGTTTGTTTCTCCAACAATAACTTTTTTGACGCAGTAGCACACATCTGCTGTTTTTATGCGCAAGCTTAGGCAATGAATATTCGTTCTTTTTCAGGAGCCAGTTATGAACGCTGAGCTGAGTGCCCTTGTTATTACCGCCGCTTCCATCGGCTTTTTACATACAGTACTGGGACCGGACCACTATCTGCCTTTTATCATGATGTCGTGGGCACGAAAATGGTCACGAACCAAAACTATTGTCATAACCTTTCTGTGCGGCCTCGGACATATCGCAAGCTCGATTGTGCTCGGTATGATAGGCGTCTCGATGGGCCTTGCGGTAAAAAAGCTGGAGCTTATCGAATCGTCCCGCGGCAACATAGCGGCCTGGCTGCTTATCGCTTTCGGATTAGCGTATCTGGTCTGGGGATTGCGCCGGGCCTACAAGAACAAGCCCCATATGCATACCCACGTTCACACAGGCCAGGATGAGCACCAGCACCCGCATGGTCATCATTCCGAGCACAGTCATGTCCACAACGGCGCAGGCCGGACAAGCATTACGCCATGGGCGCTTTTTGCCATTTTTGTTTTCGGGCCGTGTGAGCCTTTGATTCCCATACTTATGTACCCGGCTGCGAGAATCGGTTTCTTCGGCGTGCTGCTGGTCGTTCTTGTGTTCGGGACCGCAACTATTGGTACTATGTTAGTGGCGGTTTTTCTTGCAAGTATGGGTGTGAATTTCCTGCCTTTGGCCAGGATGCAGCGATTTGCTCACGTTATAGCAGGGGCCACTATCTTTCTTTGCGGTCTGGCGATTCAGTTTCTGGGGCTCTGAGTATACGGAGTTTCTAAGAACGCATTAGTCGTAATGCGTATTATAAGGAATCTTAAGTAGGACTTCTGATGATTTGGATCTCATTTGTTTCTGTAAACCGTCGTTTCTGGATAGGTCGTTAGCTGTTCGAATAGGATTTGTGGGCTGCCTCCTGGAGAAAGGAAATTTCGAAATATTGGCACATGTAACTCCAGCGTTTTAATGGCGTTCATAACGAAATCTTCATTTATTTCTTTTGAATATTCCTTCAGTTGATCGATCACGCTGCCTCCCTTTCCCACATCAATGTCAATCATTCGCGATGGAGATTCGCCATTAAAATCTAATTCAAGAAAAGAAAGAGAACGAACTTTTTGATTATTAGCTGTACGATAATAAACTTTTCGATTCGACCAATCAAAAACATATTTCCATTTGTTATCGCTGAGGGCGATATTTTCGAGAATTCGAAAACCATAATCGACAGGGGTTTGGGTTTGTGATGGTGTATAGTTTTTCAGCAGATAAACACCACGGACAAAACGTGGGATTCCAGGCTCCTCCACATCTATAGGTTTTGTTCCTCCAAAACCTTGATATGTCTTTAGTCCTTCCAGCTCTTTCGAGTAGATCGAATTACACAGAAGCGGAAACGGTATTTCTTGCCCGCTGTTCACTACAAGTTGACTGTCAATAAACTCAATCGATGCATGACCGCCATGCTTGTCCGCCGTAAAAAAATGCCAGCCCCAGCCATCCAGTACTATCTCAGAAGCGCTCTGAATTACTTGCTCGACTGTTTCGAAGCTATCCAGCACATATTGCATCCATAACATCATGAACATTTTTCGTTTACCTTCACCAGACGGGAATTCCGTATCTGAAAGAGACATCTCCTGAACTATCAATCCCGCCTCATTCATGCCGCCATCTGGAAACTCTCGACCAAAAGGATTAAAAGTTACCGAGCCAAGCCTGGATGTCCATTTGAACGAGATAGAATCATCTTTCTTGCCTGTAGTCAGTTCTTTCCACGTTCGGCTTTCTTTCGTAATGTTTCTTTTGTTTATTACTACGAGGCCGGGCACAGGGCTGCCGCTATCCAAATTATGCCCGTAGAGATGGTAACCTTCTCCCTTCAGCATGAACGTAGAACAGGGAAATACCACTTGGGTCTGCACAACAACCATTATCAATAAGATTCGTAGTTTCAATTGATTTTTCATAATTATTCCCTATTGGTCCTGGTGGAATATTTCTTGGCCGGGATTTTCCGTATACCCTTCACTGAACCACTCTTACAAGCTTCAAGTCTCATGATACCGTAATTTCATCTCAATTTCAGCAATATTCCGGCAGGTTCGACATGCCGCGCCGCAAAAAAAGCCGGGCGCTTGCGTCAAGGCCCGTTTATTCCTGCTATTTTGGCACATCGCGACCGCCGTCCTCCATTCAAGAACCTGGTTTCTACAGGAAACAGCAGCGGAGTAAAGATTTTCCTGCAAACAGCGGATATACCCTTTTCGCAAAAAGATTCTAAAATTTCTTGCAGCAATCCCGGACAAATCTTAGAATTATCCTTTCAAAAGTTAACAAGAGAGGAAACAGTATGTTAGCGAGACTGCATAGCGTTACACTTGAAGGTATCGAAGGGATAACCTGCGAGGTCGAGGTTGACGTTGCACGGGGCGGCTTTGAGAAGTCTATCATTGTGGGGCTGCCCGATGCCGCGGTCAAGGAAAGCACCGAGAGGGTCAGAAGCGCAATTGTTAACAGCGGCTACAGCCATCCCAAAACCGCATCGTTAATAAATTTGGCTCCGGCTGATGTGAAAAAGGCCGGGCCCGCCTTCGATTTGCCCATTGCTTTAGGGATGCTCATCGGCCAGGGGTCTTTGGTAACTTCGGCTCTTAATAATACCATTATCGTCGGCGAATTGGCTCTGGATGGCAGGGTAAGGCCGGTCAACGGCGTATTAAGCATGGCGATGACCGCCGCATCGAACGGCTTTAACCAGATGATTGTCCCTCTGGACAACGCTCAGGAAGCCGCGGTGGTTGCCGATATTGAGGTCTTTGGTGTCGGCTCGCTTGCTCAGGCGGCCGGTTTTCTTTCCGGGCAGTTGGAGTTGGAAACGACCACCGTTAATGTTGATGAGCTTTTTAACGTATTGTCCAATTATGAGGTTGATTTTTCAGATGTCAAAGGCCAGGAAAACGTCAAGCGGGCGCTGACTGTCGCGGCAGCAGGTGGCCATAACATAATGATGATAGGGCCGCCCGGGGCGGGAAAGACGATGCTGGCCCAGAGACTGGCGACGATTCTGCCGCCTTTGAGCCTTGAAGAATCGCTGGAGACGACCCGCGTGTATTCCTCGGTCGGGCTTCTTGGTAAGAACAAGGCGCTGCTGGCTGTCCGCCCGATGCGAATGCCGCACCACTCGGCGAGCGGGCCGGCCTTGATAGGCGGCGGAACGATGCCCCGCCCGGGCGAGTTGTCGTTGGCGCATTTCGGGATTTTGTTTCTGGATGAATTTGTCGAATTTCCGCGACATGTCCTCGAGATGATTCGCCAGCCGCTCGAGGACGGCTTCGTTATCGTATCACGCGCGAAAAAGACCATCCGGTTTCCCGCCCGGTTTATGCTCGTTGCGGCCATGAATCCCTGCCCGTGCGGCTATTTCGGCAGCGATGCAAGGAGATGCAAATGCACACCCGGCAAGATTGCCCGCTATCTCTCGAAAGTGTCCGGCCCTCTGGTGGACAGGATTGATATTCATATCGATGTGCCCGCCATAAGTTTCAGAAAACTCCGCTCCAAAGCCGGCCGCCTCGACTCGGCAACGATGAGGCTCGATGTCGTCACCGCAAGAGGCGTTCAGGCCGGGCGCTTCGGAGATGGGAAGATTTGGACGAATGCGGGAATGAGTCATAAACAGGTCGAGAAATTCTGTACTCTCGATTCGGCAGGTGAGCTTATCCTAAGACAGGCAATGATAGAGTTCGGCCTAAGCGCCCGCGCCCACGATAAAGTCTGCAAAGTGGCCCGCACAATAGCCGACCTGGCTTCCGCCGAACACATCCAGCCCGAACACATCGCAGAAGCCGTCAGCTACAGAAGATTAGATAGAAAATTATAACTGGCTTTCGTTCGATACGCCAATCAAATCATATTACGGATTTATCTCAATTTTTAATCTTACTCAGATTTGGCTTTACTTTCTCAAGAGCTCTGATCTCCACATCCAAGAAATGTCGAATTTCTTTTCGTACATTGGTTCCCTCTTGCCAGTACCGCTCAAATATCTGTACTTTTTCTGCAACCTCCCTTGGGTCCTTCACTAAAAATGCTTGGTTGGGTGTTAATTTGATCGTTCTTTTTACTGCCCTTTCGTACACATTGTGTCGGCGTAAAGGTTCTTTGAATATTATCATTTCTTTTCCATCGCATATGAAGAAGAAGTCATTAGTCTTATGAAAACGACACTTGAGTTTGAAATCGCTTTGCTTAAGGACGGTATACAAACCAAACGCAGATGCTACACTATTGACGTCTAATACTAATCTTACAGCTTTTCCCTCGTTAAAGATTCTCAAGATCAGGTTGTGGACTTGATTGGTGGTTGTTAATCCATAAGTGTGATCTCCGAACTGGAATACGGGCGAGCAAACTAGAAGCTCGCGCTTTGTTCTACTAATCGTTTCTTTGATTTTCTCATATATGTCAGGCTTATCGATTCTGATAATCTTGTTATTGACTGGCTTGATTCTACTCTCAAAATACTGCATAAACCCAAAAGTCAATGTGATTAGGAAGAATATCGGTGTATGGAGCTGAACGTTAAATGTCACCACGTCTAGTAATAGGATTAGAGCCAGCACGGCGCCTAGGATTAGCAATCCATACTTCGTGCTAAAAAACAATTTGCGGTACCATTCTTTCTTCAACTATTATCACCTCTTCAGGCAGTTTTTCAAAATCTTGGATGTGATTTCAAGGTCTTCAATACATACGTACTCATCAGGACTATGCGCTTGGTCTAGGTCTCCGGGACCGAAAATAACCGTCTTTACATCTGCATGTTTGTTTAACAAAAAAGCGTCTGTTCTGGCATTGTAAAGGATGACTGGTGCTTCTTTACCTGTTATTGCTGCTACTGAACTCTTAAGCAGCCTAACAATGACTGTGTCCTCTTCAAGTGAATATGAATATGCCCGCTTTCTCACTTTCAGCTTATATTTAAAGTCGCTGTTTTGCATTAAGTTGTTTATATTACTTTCTACAGCTGTTATATCTTCGGTCGGCAATATACGACGCAAGCATTGTAATTGACAGGTTCCTGGCACAACATTCCTGTAGGTTCCTCCTTGAATCACACCAACGTTTAGTGCTCCGGAATGTCCATTGCCTGTTTCCTCTTTATTATGCTCTTCTAGAATCCTTATCACCTCACAGGCCTGTGATATGGCATTTATTCCTTTACTAGGAAGAGAAGAGTGACATTGTTTACCGTAGATTGACAAATCAAAACTGATACCTCCCGTGTGTCCGATCGCAATTCTCGGCTTACAATGAAGAAACGTGGGCTCCATATTGATGCCTATCTTCGATTTGACTTTTTTTCTGTGATGCATAAGGAATAAGGTTGTTCCATTAAACATCTCTTGTCCTACTTCAGTAGCCATTTCTTCATGATTTGAAAGTAGGATCTCCACGTTCTTAAACCTTGAATGTTCGAGATTTCTAACTGCGTCATAGATTGATGCTATTGCTCCCTTGTCATCAGCAGCCCCAAGCCCATATAATCGACCATCTTGTATTTTTGGAACGAGAGGATTTCGAGTCCAAAGTCCTGAAGGTGGCACAGTGTCGAGATGCGCATTTATTAGCAAACTCCCTTGTCCGCCAAACCTCTTTGTTGCATACGTATTATAGAACTTGTCTATCATCACATCGAAACCTATCCGCTGGAACTCTGCGGATAGGAAATTTGACATCTCTTTTTGGCCTTCTCGTTCATATGTTGGAATGTTTATTAAATCTTTACAGAATTTTATGAGTCCTTTTGACATGTTACTACACCTGCTTGTCGTCTTGCTGAATTTGGTTATCTCTCATTCTTTTACTCTGCGAGGACCTTACTATTACTCTTGGACAGTACCGGGCTAATAAAGGTTTCGCGACCTTTTTGCTTTACTAATCATCATAGATCTGTTTTGCCATCTCTACTATAGTCTATTTACTCTAAAAGGCAATGTCAAAATCCTCTCAATACGCGAGTGTTAATTCGAATTTGTTTTTGTTTCTCAGGCTTATATAACAATGGATTATTTGTTGCTTAATTGAACACAATCAATGTTGGCTATACTTTATCCTTTCAATTAAGGCGTAACTGACTGCTCGAATGTTGATTATAAAATATCATTTATTGATTAAATTTACCAGTCAATCGATTATATAACTCTTGAATCAGCATTGTGCCCTTTAGACAATATACCTATGGATTGAAGTAACTTGAAAAAAGAGTGAATAGGCCGCCAGAGCTTAAAATGTCAGAGACCCGGAGGGACAGTCACCTATTAATTTTTGAGGTTAGTGCAAAAAAAGACAGGGGGCAGCCGCTAAGCTGACTTTAATGGGCGAAGTGGTTGTAAAAGCTTATTTCTACCTTCGGTTCGCACTAATTGTAATCACTTCACTTGCTTTGTGCTGCCTTCGGTTCGGTCTATTTTTATTTACTACGTCCTTTACAGGACTGCGTAACACTAAACGAGCTTCATGCCGGCCTCTGGCAGCACAAGCAACAAATGAAACTTGTCCTCCACTCAAGTCGGGGAGCGGGTAACCCAAATAATCATTCATCAATAATCAGTTGAATGCCGGCCTCCGACAGCACGAGCTATTAACAACAAGCTTCCATCTTTGTCGAATAAAAAAAATCGCGTAGTCATTTGATTATGCATCGTTTCACAATCTTCCACTGGCCGGAGCCCGAATAAGCTCGTAGTCCTTTTGACTAATCGAGAAGACTATACTTATTATCTCACTCTAATCTGTAAAATCTAAAAGAAAATATCCATCCTCATTAGCCACCCCGACCCGCGCTAGATATTATTAACAGGTAGTGAGCTTGCCATTACCTTTTTTCAATCTCGGAAAATTCCCCTCAAGGTGCTGCCGATTTGCTTGGAGCGGTTCAAACGTTCACGGATTTAATTTTTGGTAGGCTCGGTGACTGAATACATCTGGTGTGTTATCTGCTATTTGACCTCTTGATGCCCGCACCCGTGAAACTCCGCTTCGAGGCTGCTTGGGTATTACGCTTATGTTCTACATCTTTTTTTTGCAGTAAACACAAGTACTCCTCCAGCTCTTCACGGGGAAAATTCGCGAGAAATCGATCGCTGATTTTACCGTTCACACCACAAATTCTGTCAATTAACTCTCGTTTTGTCATCTCATCTTCCCTAAGAATCCCAAAAAGCATCAATTATTGAATCGGCAGGAATACCCGCTTTTCTTAAGCTAATTTTAGTTTTTTTAGTGATATTTTTTAGTTGACATGAGATTGCATTTGTTACTAAGATTATATAGCTGAGATCTTTAGTGTGCGTTTAGAAACTCAATTTGCCGAAACGGGGATTCTTTTTCTCTGGATATAGAGGCCAGGTCGGTGCTGGCTTATCTAAAGATAAGACTGATTTGGATTCATTAACTCAGACAATACTTTCCGTTTGAACTGCAAGAAGGATAAGTAAAGGTATATTCCACTTTCTCGGTTTATAGGACTCTTTCTGACAATACTGATATTGAATATGAGTTGGGATAATTGTATAAGGGTTATTACCTGACAAGTTAGCTGCTTAACAAAGACCATTTTGGAGAAAAAAGTATGAATGCATTTCTTTGTCTTTCCGATCGTGATACAGATTTTGTTGACATGGCTATGCCTCATTTGAAGCGCAATTTTGAAGAGGTCTATTATTATAGAGAGGAACAGAAAGCCTGTACGGATTGGAGAGTAACGCTGGATCATGCACTAAAAAACAGTGGTGTTTGTATCATATTCATCGGAAATGGTGAAATGAATGAAGAAGGAAAGATCATTAAATATTTAAGTTCGGGGCAGGAAAATGAAATTAACTGCCTTGATGATATAAAAAAGGAAAAGGAAGATTTTAATATTATTTCCTGCCTGATAAAGTACGGTGAATTACCCAAAATCCACACTCACACTCGTGGCTATTTAAAAAAATACCCGATCATTCCAGAACGCAACGAACCAGAAATAAACCGCAATGAAGATGGTGCCTTAAATGCCGTCAGAAAGATCAAGGAGAAATTAGGAGAAGTCTTTATCCCACCTGACGGATTGCCCACAAATCCACTTTTGTTCTCTTATGAAAAAGACATTATTAACCATTATATAATTAAAGAGATGTTGAGACCTTTCTTTGCAGCCATCGGGACTAATTCAAATCCGACATTGAAAGAGTTGGCAAAAAAAATTAAAAAGAAACAAGAGATCGCAAAACAGTTTTTTAAAAAAATTGATATTAAACCCAAAGCCTCTCCGAAAGAACAGGCAGAACAGCTGATAGAGGAAAAAAAGAAAATCGAAAAGAGAATATTTGAGGGTTGTCCTAAAAAATGGCCGATTATTCATCGGTATATAAAAGGGAATCGGTCTTTAAAAGAAGAGTATGATAAGATAATACCTAGGAACCTCGACGAGAGTGAAAGAGAAAGGATTCTTAAACAAAAAATACGTGGCTTCGAAGCCGAATTCGGAAATGTTCGTGATGCAGACGATGTTGTTGTCGCTGCAGCATTAAGTAAATATCACCACGGGGTCAACAATAGAAACGAACATAACGGGGCCAACAATAGGAACGAGCATGCCAATTGTATGATCAGACAAAAAATGTATTTTCCTGAAGCCGGACCACGTGATTTTATTCATTTTCCTCGGGGTGAACGTCGCATAATGGGAAAGGACAGATTAAAGGTGGGAATTCTTGTTTCAGGGGGTATTGCACCGGGCGTGAACGCTGTGATTGATGGAATTGTACAACGACATCGAAAGTATGCTCAGGAATTTAAATATTACAAACAAGAGCCGAAAATAGATGTCTTTAATCCTTTAATAAACGGATTGGAAAATGGTTTTGTAGCCTTTAAGGAGAAAATCGCTGTCAAAAACCTTTCTCATATCGATACTTCTCATCGAACCAGTGACGGCGGATCATTATTGGGAACCTCGCGTTTTGATGATTTATTAGATAGCAGCAAACGAACGGCTGAGTTGAAAAGAATTGTAAAAATACTTTATGAACAGAAGTATGACATCTTATATATTATCGGTGGCGATGGGAGTATGAAAGCAGCCCATGCTTTATGGACCGTAGCACAGGCATATGCCAGGAAGCACAATGAATCCCCTTTATCTATTGTGGCCATCCCTAAGACCATGGACAATGATATTTTATGGGTATGGCAGACGTTTGGCTTTTTATCTGCCGTGGAAAAAGCCAGAGAGATCATCGATCATATGGCCACGGAAGTTGAATCCAATCCCCGTTTATGTGTCGCACAGCTTTATGGCTCGGATTCCGGCTTCGTTGTCAGCCACGCGGTTTTAGCAAGCCGTCCGGAACAATGCGATCTGGCCTTGATTCCGGAAATCAATTTCAAAATCAGCAGGGTAGCTGAAAATCTCCGGAAAAAAATAGTCAACCGCAATGAGCCTGTATCGCGTGGGCTGGTTGTCATGGCCGAAACGGCTATCCCTCGAGATGCTAAGAGATTTATTGAGCTTGATAATAAAATAAGAAAAAAAATCGAAGATGAAATATGCACCAAGGGATCTACTGATAAAGAATTAATTATAGGATTAACAGAAAAAGAAGAAAAGACCATACTGAATTTTGATCAAGAAAGGCGAATAAAAGGGCAAACACCCGATGAGTTGCGAAGTGCAGGATTGAAACTGGTCAGTCGAGGACTGAAATATGTCTTGGAAAATCCTGATGACTCGACAAAAGATATTATTCGCCCTAGACTTGTTAATAGTGAGCCAAGACATTTATTGCGGGCGATACCCCCGAGCTGTACGGATATTATCATGGGAAATAGGTTAGGGACCCTGGCGGTGGATAATGCGATTGCCGGGTATACTGATTTTATGATAAGTCAATGGCTGACAGAATATGTGCTGGTCCCGCTCGAATTAGTGGCTCTTGGAAGAAAACGTATTCCAAAAGAAGGTATTTTTTGGAAGAGCGTCATTGCGAAAACAGGGCAGGAGGCAGATTTGTCTTAATTTGACACAGATGGATTTTGGCTTTGCCCTTGTCGTAGTTAGAGGTTTGATGGGTACCTGTCCTTACTATAAATTCGATCTTGGCAAATAAAGTCAGGCTGTCATACCGTTTTTTGAGAAGTTTATAGTATTGTAATACAGAGTAACTATATATTTGCGCGCCTCACGGCATGAAAAATGGTTAGAATGGTGTGGTGAAAGTGCAGGCAATGTATCGAGGCAAGGGCAGAAGTAAGGAATTAAGAGTGCCTAACAAAATGAATAGTAACACCGAAAACGAGCATTTTCGCGTCTGGCTTTGGAAGGCGAAGCAGGCCATCTGAGGACGGTCGATGCAGCCTGACGCCGTCCAGACACGAAAAAAGCCGTTTGAATGCAGAGTCATTTTGTTAGGTGCTCTAAGTAAGAATGGCGAAGAGCAAGAAAAACAATTGGGTGGCATGGTCTAAAGATGAGGTTAAGCTGCTAAAGAAACTTTTCCCGCGTGGCAGAGCAAGGGAAATAGCTGAGCAAACTGGACGGCCTTTGCACTCGGTCAGACAAAAAGCATACAATATGGGGATTAAAACAAGAGAACATCGTCGCTGGTCAGCCAATGAAGTCAAGCTGCTCAAGAAACTTTACCCGACCCAGAACACGCAAAGCATAGCTGATAAACTTGGGCGGCCTTTGCAGTCGGTGAAACAAATAGCATATCTCAACGGCCTCAAAAAAGTGGGAACAGCTACCGCTTGGTCAAGACAGGAGGAAGCCCTCCTTAGGAAACTATACCCACATAATAGCCTGCGGGATATAGCGAACCGGCTTGGACGGACTGTCCCGGCGGTAACGGGCAGAGCACACAAATTGGGAATTAGCAAACCAAAGCGTATCTGGTCAAAGAAAGAGCTTAACCTGCTAAGGAAATTATATCCAAGTAGAACCGCACAACAAATAGCCGACCAGATTGGAAGAACAGTACTGGCGACAAGATTGAGAATAGTCAAATTGGGCCTAAAGAAAAGAAGGTAAAAGGCAAAGACATAAAATCTTAAATCCTCTCCTCAAACCCACTAATTTACACCTTAGGGGTCAATTTATCCCCAAGGGGCCCCCAAGGGATCATCAATAATAATTTAAAAAAGGGCTATTCATACTGTTCTTGCAAAGTGTACTTTTCCCCCTAATCAGCAGGTACCTTCGTGCATTCGATTGAATTCCGTTGGACCGCGCGTAAAGCTCCGCATAACCGGCGTGACTGTAGCGCAGCGGTCATACGGAGTTTTAGCCCCGATTAGTTGTTCGTACGCGTTCACCGATTAGACGACCGATTCGCATTGCTTCTTCCCATACTTCTTTCTGGTCCTCGACCCGTACGTATGCGTAATCGGATGACCTGGCATCCGGTCCGTAACGCTTCTTTATTCCACTCATCTCACATTCATCTCCCTCGCCACAGGTCAGGCAGGGAATGTTGCCCTTAATCATCAGTTGCCCAATAAGCTCCATACGTTCCATTTCCTTCAACTGTATGGCCAGTGATTGATTGACATTAGCCGCCGCATCGGGACTCAGGTAGGTTAGGACCGTTGCACAAAGCTTGCCCCTGAGCAGGTTGCTCACATGTCTCAGCGACCAGAATCTCTCAAGAAGCGCTTTTGTGAAACCGTCTATCTGTTTATAGGGAGTATATGCACCGATAATTAATGCCCTGGCTTTCTTGATTGTTTTTGCAAGCTCAGGAAAATCATCCTTAACTTTGCAGATGTTGTCCGGAACACACTGTTTACAGGCAAGGCAGGGTCTGATGTTAATTTGGCTCAGTTTCACAAATTCGCATTCTAATTCGGTTGCATCCAGTACGGCCTGAATTAGTCGGTCCGTGTTACTGTTTTCTATAGGACTCCCGGAAATGCCCAATACTTCAATACTCATTATGATGTCCCTGTCATTCTATTAAGCCTTATAACTATGTATATATGACTTCAGTATTATAACAAAAATAATCTGCTGCTTCCCAGGAATCCCCGGCCACAAAACAAAAATATCCAAAGATATCCTTAAATAATCAATCATCATTCATCATTAATCAATTAAAAAAGTTTACCCAGAGTTTATCCCCGGGAATTACAAACTTGGTCTGCAGCAGGGGAGTGTGAGCCCACTTGCTTGTCTGCCGGGGGCCAGCGCCCCGGCCATCTGGCCGAACCAATACCGCCTCATGTAGAAATGCTATGTACCCCTTCATCCTGAGCGGAGACGAAGGATCAATTCTCACTCCCCTATCCACTTTCCCCTATCCCCTATACCCTATACGCAATACGCTTTGTCATTCCTACCTGCGGTTCGGTACTATTTTCTATTTACTACGTCATACCATCTAATTCGCGAATAACATTTCTACCTTCGTTCGATACTATTTATATTTACTTCGTCCCTGACGGGACTTCGTAATACTGTATGTTTCTCATGCTGGCCTACGGTAGAAATGCTATATAAAACTGCCTGCTCCAATATTTAGCCCCACAATTTATTGGGGGGTTCTCTCTAATAGCAAATAATCAATCATCAATTATCATTAATCATTTGAAAAGTTTACCCAGAGTTTATTCCCGGGTGCTGCTCACCTGACTCGCAGCAGGGGAATGTTAGCTCACTTGCTTTGCAGTTTACCCTCGGTTTGTGCCTACTTGCTTTTCTGTCGGGGGAAGGGTCTATTTATTATCTGCCCGAAGGGCCTCCACAATTTTGCTATTTACATTTTGATTTTTAATCTTCCTTTTGTTATTCTTACCCCAAAGGCGTGAATCACCCGGGAGCGGTAACAACACAAGACACGATTGAACGAAGCGCGAAACTGTTTGTCGTTTTATACGGAACCATATAAACATTGTTATACGGAAACTAATAATTAGGAGAACAAATGAAAGTAATTCAAAAAATACATATAAATTCTTTCTTATTGAATATTATCATTATTTTCACCATTTGCCTTGTTCATCGATTTTAAAAATGATATGCTATATGTTAAACTTGAGTAATTAAACCATAAACACTATAACAACGTAATTGAGCCGAACACAGAGCATTCTTATCACACCGAATACAGCCGGAAGTAACGAGTTGACACAAGAGTTTATCCTCGATGAGAGCTTTCTTGCTTTTTTGCCGGGGATCATTAATCATTTGAACGCCGGCCTCCGGCAGCACATAACCTCATCAGGTTTTCTATTTCCTAAATTTCCCCCTATTTTATCTTGTACTTGCTTTTTTTGCTCAATATGGAGGATATGTCTCTACTATTTACTCTTTATAGTCTTGGTTTTTCCTGAAAATCTTTTTTTTAGTCAATATTTCAGTTAGTAAGGACGCCTTCATTTATAGAACCAAGAGTGAGGATACTGTTGCTACGGATTCTTATAGATAATCATATAAACAATAGTTGTGTCTGAGGCATGAAAGGAGTGGAAATGTATCCATGGACTTATCCCTTAATAATACGACGATCATTATAGCCTTCCTCCTCCCTGGAGTTATTGCCATGTGGGGCGTCAGTTCTTTCTCGAAGACGGTCCGAACGTGGCTCGCCACGGCACCTGCAACTGGCACCTCACTCGGAGGTGCAATACTGTTCCTGGTGATGTCCATCACCGCTGGACTCGTAGCGGATTCGCTCCGTTCCCACACTATCGATGTTGTCCACTTTCACACTGGTATTGAGCAGCCTACATTGTCTTTTGAGGACTTCGATCAAGTCAAACTCGATATGTTCCAGGCTATCATGGATAATCACTTTCGATATCATCAATTCTATGGCAATGTCTTTCTCTGTATACTCTTCGCCTATATTGCCCAACAATTCACTCGTCGTTCTTGGCCATGGCCACCATCCTGCCGCGAGTTCGGGACTCTCGTCCTTTTGGTTGTCACGTGGTTGGGATCAAGAGGCGATTTGGAGTCTGCGTGCTTGGCAATAGAAGAGTTGATGAAGTAATCAAAAAACTGGGAGATAAAGTAAAATGGCAAAGAAAAAGTCAAAGATGGGAACATGGCCTAGAAGAAAGAAGAAGGCTACTAAGAAGAAGGCTAAGAAGAAGAAAAAGAAGTAGATGGAAAATCCGGGTATTTGAACCAGCGGATGAATCTGACGGGAATATTTTCGACGGTTTTACGCCGTTAAATCTTCCTCTCAAGTTTGGAGTAATTTTGTTGTTTTGGCTGCGTATATTCCGGTGGATTACCTTGGCGTTCGTAATTAAAGCCTCAGAAAACTACGTCGATCTTTGTGTGGTTTCTTTCTTTAAAAATGTTTGTGTGGTATGAACAGTGGTTGGATGATAAAAACTTATTTCTACCTTCGGTTCGCACTAATTTTTCTCACTACGTCATTCCATGCCTACGTGATTGTTTGATGCTCATGCTGGCCTCAGGCAGCACTAACAACCAACAAAAACCAATCAGCCCCATCCCCACTTGAACAGATTAGCCGGCTTCACAAATGGGGTCCCATTTTATTGGGCCTGGAGTTTACCCCCGAGATTAGCTAACTTGTTATTCTGTCGGGGGGCGGATAAGGCCCGTCCTTTCGCAGAAGCTTGCTTCGAGCAAAGGCATGGCCAAAGACGCCAATGTCGGCTTGGACAATAGAACCTGCCAACACCACCAAGCCGAAAGGTTGAAAATATTATACTCCCGATTAACAATTGCCTTTTTGCGTGGGTAAGAACCTTCACGATTGTTTTTGATGATTTACTCGCGGAATTTACCACCCTGAAGGGTGTTTTCGACAAAAAACGCTGGTAATTTTTGACAAATTTCAATTTTTCTAAAAAAATTTTAATTCTTTTCCTCATAAGCACTTAGCTAAATTCACCTACCCGAAAATCCCCGAATTTTCGTATCAATCGTGCAGGTACGTCTAATTATAGAGG